>JBIJDZ010000006.1:0-42298 GCA_044343805.1 Chthoniobacterales bacterium
AGGACGGCGTCCTCGATACCTTCGACGGTTTCCTCGCCGTCGATCTCCAGCTCGGCCTGTTCCCCGGCTTCAGGGGCGGCGGGCTGGTCGGCTTTCGGCCGGGCATTGAATCCGTGGATATTGCGCACGTGGCACTTGGCGAAGATGCGGTAGCGGCGCTCCATTTCATCGATGACGTAGCGGAGGGCGAGGAGCACCTTTTTCGGCTCGGTGACGACGTTGGCCGCGAGGTGGGGCAGCTTGCCGTAGTGCTGCATCTCGACGACTTTCGGGTCGATCATGATGAAGCGCAGCTCTTCGGGCGAAAATTTGTAGAGCATGCTCGCGATGATCGCGTTGATGCAGACGCTCTTGCCGCTGCCGGTCGTGCCGGCGACGAGGAGGTGCGGCATTTGCGCGAGGTCGGCGATGATGGTGCGCCCGTAAACATCCTTGCCGAGAGCGAGCGGGATTTTTGCTTTTGTATTGGACCATTCCTCGCTCTCGAGGAGCTCGCGGAAGATGACTTTGATTTTTTTGCTGTTGGCGATTTCGATGCCGACGGTGTCCTTGCCGGGAATGGGCGCGAGGATGTTGATCTTCTCGGCCCGGGTGGCGCGGGCGATATCGCGTTCGAGGCTGAGGATGCGATCCACCCGCACGCCCCGGGCGGGATAGACTTCGAAACGCGTAACGGTGGGGCCGCGGGTGATGTCTCCCGGGCTGGCTTCGAGGCCGAATTGTTTGAGCGTTTCGAGGATGGTGGCCTGGATGGCAAGGAGCTCGCTCGGGTCGGCGCTTTGGCGGGCGCCCAAGTCGGGCGAATCCAGCAGATCAAGCGGCGGCAACTGGTAGTTTTCGATATGGATATCGGGAGGGGCGCCGAGTGGCGCGTCTTTCTTCGAAGAGGCCGGCGGTTTTTTGGCCGGGACGGCGCCGGTATCGATGATGCGGGGTTCGGGGAGGGGTGTTTTGGGCTCGGCGGGCTCTGTCTCCACGTCGGCGGCCTCGGGAGCTTCCTCGAGTTCGGCCGCCTTTTTGCGGGGACGTCCGTTGCGTTTGGAGCGCGGTGTGGTCGCCAGGGCTTCTTCGACGAGCGCATCCTGGGCGAGGCGTCTTTTTTCGATGCGGGCCTCGCGCCATTCGCGCAGCTTGGCCGGGATGGCCACCATGAGCACCTTGCAGAATTTCACCGGGTGCATCCCGGTCATGAGAATGAGGCTGGCGAGGTAAAGAATCGTCAGCAGGATGGTGGCCCCGATGACCCCGAGCAGACCGGCCAGCAGCGTCCGGCCCAGCGCGAGCCCGATCCAGCCGCCCGGGCCGAGGATATTGAAGTGCTCGCGCCATGAGTGGAGGAACCACGGCTGGATACCGGCCAAGGAAGCCCCAGACAGGATGAACGCGACGATCCACCACAGGCGTGGCTTGAGCTGCAGGCCGCCGGACAAAAATTTCGCCCCGCCGAAGCCGATCAAGACGACGGCGAGAAGGTAGGATGCAGCTCCCAGTAGAAAATAGCTCAATCCCGCGACCACGGCCCCGACCGGACCGATGAAATTTTCGGTGGGTCCATCCGCGGCGACACCTTTGCTGAAGAAGAGCCACGAGGGCACATCGGACGGCGAATAGGAGACGAGCGCCAGGAACAAAAGTGTTCCGGCGCCGAGGAGGACGAGACCGAGGACTTCGCTCCAAGCTTTGTTGCTGCCTTCTGACATTCCGCGGGACAAGGGGAAGCAAACTAACAGACGCCGGCGCGGGTGGACAAGGAAGGCGTTTGCCCGGAGGTGGGCGGCCTGTTAGGAAACGCGGTTTCCAGAAATGGCCATGCACCGTGAAAACCTTTCCACCACGCTCGCCGCGCTGCTCACGCGCGAGCAATCGCAATCCGGACTGACCTTGGGCGAGGTCTTCGAGAGGATTGGCGACCGCGGGTTCGGGGTGCTGCTTATCATTCTTTCGCTACCGAGCGCGTTGCCGGTGCCGGCTCCGGGTTACAGCACGCCGTTCGGAATTCTCATTGTCGTGCTGGCCTTGCAAATGATCGCCGGACGGACCACGCCGTGGCTGCCGGAACGCGCGTCGCGGACGAAGCTGCACGGCAAATTCATCGATGCGATGCTCGGATTTTTCACGAAATTTTTCGGCAAGGTTGAGTTTCTCATCCGCCCGCGTTTGCAATGGATCGGTTCGCGCGCGGGACGGGCTTTCCTTGGCGTGCTTGTCCTCATCATGGCTTGCCTGATGATCCTGCCGATTCCGCTGACCAACACTTTCCCGGCCTTTGTAATTTTCCTCACCGGGATCGGGCTGACCGAGGAGGATGGTTTGTTCAGCATTTTTGCCGGTTTGCTCGGTGTGTTCGCCACGGCGCTGTATGCAGTGGTGCTGTATATTTTCATTCGTTTCGGTTTCGAAGGCATCGACATGATCAAGGAATGGATCAAGTCGGGGACGGGTCTGGCTGGTTGAGGTGCCGGGGCTTTGCTTTGGCCGGGCGGGTCGTGCTATGGGTTTATCCATGACGGAATCCGAACAAGCCGCCGCCGGCCGATCCAAACCCAGAGGCGTCGCCCAACTTTTCGGATCGCTCGGCAACCGTCTGCTGGCCGGCATCGCGGTGGCCATTCCGCTGGTGGTTACTTATTGGGTGCTGGCCTTCGGTTACCGCGTCGTCAACGGCCTCAGCGAGCCGTGGCTTAAGGCCTTCGGGTTGAATTTTCCAGGGCTGGGCTTCGTCATCACTCTGTTGGTGTTTATTGGCCTCGGTTTCATGGCGACGCATGTGATCGGGCGTCGCGTGCTGGACCGTTTCGAGCAATTCGTGCTCCGCATTCCCGTCGTGTCGGCCATCTACGCCGGAACCAAGCAAGTGCTTCATTCTTTGCAGGGGGCCAGCGAGGGGAAAAAATTCAAACGCGTCGTTCTCGCCGAATACCTTACGCCCGGCAGTTACCTTTTCGGCTTCGCCACAGGACGCCTGACCGAAGCCAAGACCGGACGTGAAATGACCATGGTATTTGTCCCGACCGCGCCGAACCCCACGACGGGTCTCATTATCGCCTTTCCCTCTGATCGTGTCACGGACTGCGACATGACCATCGAAGAAGCCACCAAAATGCTCTTCTCCGGCGGCTTGGTGACCCCGGCCCGGCCCGTGGAAATCTTGGCCACCGGCCAGCCGACAGATAAAACGGTCGTTTGAATTTTTTTGAACGCCCGCGGGCGAGCGGTGTCAAAAAACATATGAAGAACAAGACCTTCAATCCCTACCGCAAATTCAACCGTGCACGTTATTCCCTGGGCGAGCTGGTCTCGGTCATTGGATCCGTCACCCGCGACAGCCGCGAGGCGGTGGCCGCGATGGTGGATCTTCTGCAAAGCGGGCGCGTCCAACTTAACGAGCGCGGTCACCGCAAAAGGGTGAAAGTTTGCCAAGCTTAAGGCTCCCCCCCAGCTGTAAAGTTGCACAACCGCCGATCCTTCACGGGGTCGGCGGATTTTTATTCTTTATTGGTTGATCGCTGGTCGATCGCTATGCTCCGCCGCCGTGATTGACCGTTATTCCCGTCCTGAAATGCGTGCGCTGTGGTCGGACCAGCGCAAATACGAAATCTGGCTCGAGATCGAGACGCTGGCCTGCGAAGCCATGGCCCGCCTTGGCCAAATCCCTGCCGCCGACGCTCAGGAGATCCGCGCCAAAGCGAAGTTTTCCATCCCGGAGATCCTCGAGATTGAAAAGCGCACCAACCATGACGTCATCGCGTTTCTCGAGAACGTCGCGACCTCCGTCGGACCGGCCGCGCGTTGGATGCATCAGGGCCTCACCTCGTCCGACGTCCTCGACACCACGCTCGCCGTACAGATGGCCGAAGCCGTCGATCTTTTGCTCAAGGGCGTGGATGAAGTCCGCGTCGCCGCGGCCGACCAGGCCCGCGCCCACAAACTCACGCCGATGATGGGCCGCAGCCACGGCATCCATGCCGAGCCGATCACCTTCGGTCTGAAGATGGCGTTGATGCATGACGAGTTCGGCCGCGTGCGCGAGCGCCTGGTCCAGATGCGCGAGCGCGTCGCCGTGGGCAAACTCAGCGGCGCCGTCGGCACGCGGGCCCACCTCGATCCGCAGGTCGAAAAAGAAGTCTGCACCAAGCTGGGGCTCAAGCCCGCCACGCTGGCCACACAAGTCGTGCAGCGCGACCGCCATGCCGAGTTCATGACGGTGCTCGGCTTGGCCGCCAGCTCGATCGACCGCTGGGCCACGGAGTTCCGCCACCTGCAGCGCACCGAGGTGCTCGAAGTGGAAGAATTTTTCGCCAAGGGACAAAAAGGCAGCTCGGCCATGCCGCACAAACGCAACCCGATCACCGGCGAGCGGCTGAGCGGTTTGGCCCGCGTGATTCGCGGCTACGCCGTCACCGCGATGGAAAACGTTCCTCTTTGGCACGAGCGCGACATCAGCCACAGCAGCGCGGAACGTATCATCATGCCCGATGGCTGCATCCTCTTGGATTACATGCTCGCCTTGCTCACCAAGCTGGTCCGCGGCTTGCAGGTCTATCCCGAAAACATGCTCGCCAACATGGAAAAATCGCGCGGCCTTTACGCGAGCCAATCCGTCCTGCTCAAGCTCACCGAGAAAGGTTTCGAAAGGCAAAAAGCCTACGAGGCCGTGCAGCGCGCCGCGCTCAAGACCTGGGCCGGAGACGGCGAGTTCATGGCCAATCTCGCGGCCGAGCCGGAGATCAGCCAAGTGCTCAGCACGGCCGAGCTGCAAGACGCCTGTGGTCTCGACCGCCACTTCCAGCACGTGGACAAAGTCTTCCGCGACTTGGGGATTGCCTAAGGCAGAAGCGGAGCCCCGGCCGCTTGACCATCGAATGACAAGCGGCGAGGTTGCCGCTTCTAACCTCTCTGCACCGCTACAGGTGGCACCTTTCCGCCCTCTCTGCTAATCTTTCCCTTGCTACATGTTTTCGCGACTTTCCGACAAGCTCCAGGATGTCTTCAAAGACCTCCGCGGTCACGGGCGCATCAGCGAGGCGAACATCAACGACGCGCTGCGGGAGGTTCGCCTGGCCCTGCTCGAGGCCGATGTGCATTTCAAGGTGGCCAAGGATTTTGTCGCCCGCGTCAAAGAAAAGGCACTCGGGCAGGAGGTCCTGCGCAGCGTCACGCCCGGACAACAGATCGTCAAAATTTTCCACGACGAGTTGACCGCGTTGCTCGGCGGCGATGACGCCCCGCTGCATCTCGGCCCGCAAGCGCGCATTCTCATCGTGGGTCTCAACGGTGCCGGCAAAACCACCACCTGCGCCAAGCTTGCCGCTTTTTTGCAGAAGCAAGGCCGCACGCCCGTGCTTATCGCGTGCGATTTGCAGCGCCCCGCGGCGATCGAACAACTCGCCACCCTCGCCGGCCAGATCGGTGTGCCGGTTTTCCGTCCGCAGCCCGGACAAAAGGATGTCCTCCGGGCCGTGCGCGAAGGTATGGCTTGGGCCAAGACGCAGGGCGGCAATGTCGAAATCTACGACACGGCCGGACGCCAAGATCTTGAAGAATCGCTCATCGACGAGTTGCGTCAGGTCAAAGACCTCGTCCAGCCCGTCGAGAGCCTGCTCGTCTGCGATGCCGCCACCGGGCAGCAGGCCGTCGGCGTGGCCGAAAAATTCCACGGGGCCGTCGGCGTCACGGGCCTCATTCTCACCAAGCTCGACGGTGATGCGCGCGGCGGCGCGGCCCTTTCCCTGCGCGAGGTGACCGGACAGCCGGTCAAATTCGCCGGCACGGGCGAGAAAGTGGAAGCCTTCGAGGTGTTTCACCCCGACCGGCTGGCCGGCCGCATCCTCGGCATGGGCGATGTGGTGAGTCTGGTCGAAAAAGCCGCCGAGAATTTCGAGATCGAGGATGCCGCCCGGATGGAGCAGCGCTTGCGCAGCGCCCAGTTCGACCTCAATGACTTCCTGGAGCAGTTCAAAATGCTCCGCAAAATGGGACCCTTGGAGAATCTGCTTGGCCTCCTGCCCGGCATGGATAAGCTTAAAAACCCCGGTGTTGATGAAAAACAGATGCGCCGGGTGGAGGCTATCGTCCTTTCCATGACGCCCGGCGAACGCAGCCGGCCCGATGTGCTCAACGCACGCCGGCGCCAACGCATCGCCCGCGGCAGCGGGACGACAGTCACCGAGGTGAACAACCTTTTGCTGAGATTTCAAGAGATGAAAAAACTCATGAAAAGCCCCGGCAAACTGAAAAAAATGATGGCAAGAGCAGGCTCGATGGGCATGCTCGGCCGCAACTAAAAGAACAAATATGGCAGTGGCAATCAGACTCCGCCGCGAAGGCAACCGCAACAGCCCCTACTACAAAGTGGTGGTGGCTGACAGCCGCAAACCTCGCGACGGCAAATTCATCGAAATTCTCGGCAACTACGACCCGAAGAAGGCCGGCACCAACTACACAATCGCCCTCGATCGGATCGATCACTGGGTCAAAAACGGCGCGCAGATGTCCGACACCGTGCGCAGTATTGTGAAAAAGGCCCGCGCCGGCGTCGCCACAGCGGCCTGAGTCACCCGGCGGTCATGGAGGAATTCCTCAACTTCGTTCTCCGCCGGCTCGCCGGTCATCCGGACGAGGTTTTCCTCTCGCACGCCGCGGTCGAGGGCAAGGATGTCTTCCAAGCCCGTCTCCGGCAGACCGATATGCCCCGCGTTATCGGCAAGCGGGGCCAGACCATCCAATCCATCCGCGGCCTCCTCCATGCCGCGGCCGCCAAGCACGGCACCAAAGTGCAGCTCGTCCTGCCCGATTGACCCATGGCTCACCGTCTTTACCTGCTGATCCTCGCGGGCGCTGC
Source organism: Chthoniobacterales bacterium (assembly GCA_044343805.1). Classification (GTDB taxonomy): domain Bacteria; phylum Verrucomicrobiota; class Verrucomicrobiia; order Chthoniobacterales; family JACTMZ01; genus JACTMZ01. The sequence goes on from JBIJDZ010000006.1 coordinate 6,842, forward strand.
CGGTCTGGCCGTCTCTTGCGAGCGCATCCCGCCCTCGGTCAGCATTCCCGGCTACGAGGAGAAAAAGACCGCCGAGGAGAAGGTTGAAACCAAGCCCCTCGGACGTTCCGAGAATCCGCCCGCCTTCTTTCCCGGGCAGGAAGCCCACTGAGCGGGTAGCGCTATGAACCGGCGCGGATTTTTTTCCCGCGAAGCCGAGAGCTTCGCATGTGCCTTTCGCGGTATGGTCGCGCTCCTCAAGAGCGAAGTCCACGCGCGCTACCATCTCGCCGCGACCGTCGTCGTTGTCGCCCTCGGCTGGTGGTTTTCCATCTCCGCCGGCGAATGGATCGCTGTCGTGCTTTCCATTGGCCTTGTTTGGGTCGCCGAAGCCCTCAACACCGCCATCGAATACGTTGCCGACCTCGCCCACCCCGATGAGCACCCTGAAGTCAAAAAACTGAAAGACCTCGCCGCGGCCGCCGTCCTCTTCGCTTCTCTTGCCGCGTTCGTGGTGGGAGTGATCGTGTTCGTTTAATGCCTCGCCGCGGCTCGAGAAAACAGCGGCAGTTTGTGGGTTGCTTTTCGCGGAAGTGCCCGGCGTAGTGCCATCAGCCGGTTAGGCTGGGGGCGCAGTTCTGCTTCGTGCTCCCTGGCTCGTTGGACGACTTTGGTGTTGCGCCCGGGTTTGTTTACGGCAGGGTGACGCGCCCATGGCTTTGTTGCAGTTGAAATCCGTCTCGCTTCACTACGGTGGAGACTATCTCCTCGATGGAGCTGACCTTTCGATCGAGGCGGGCGAGCGGGTTGCTTTGTTGGGACGCAACGGTTGCGGCAAGACCAGTTTGCTGAGACTCATCGCCGGGGAGGAGGGGGCGAGCGCGGGCGATGTTCTCCGTACGCCCGGCTCGGTAATGACCCGCTTGGATCAAGAAGTGCCGCAAGGGGTCGAGGGAACGGTGTTCTCGGTGGTGCGGGGCGGGATTTCGCCGACCCGCCACGAGGAGGACTGGGAGATTGATGTGCGGCTGGAGGAATTGCTGGCTGAAATGCAGTTGCCTGCCGAGGCCGCGTTCGGCTCGCTTTCCGGCGGACTGAAACGACGCGTGTTGCTGGCCCGCGCACTGGCCGGACAGCCGGACTTGCTCCTGCTCGATGAGCCGACCAACCATCTGGACCTGAATTCCATCCTCTGGCTGGAGGACTTTCTGCTGGGGCATCCGATGAGCCTGCTCTTTGTCACGCACGACCGGACTTTTCTCCGGCGCCTGGCCAACCGGATTGTCGAGCTGGATCGCGGGCGGCTTTTCGGTTGGACCTGCGACTATGACACTTTCCTGCAGCGCAAGGCTGACCTGCTCGAAGCCGAAGCCGTGCAGTGGAAGGCCTTCGACAAGAAGCTGGCCCAAGAGGAAGCGTGGTTGCGTCAGGGAGTCAAAGCGCGCCGCACGCGGAACGAGGGGAGAGTGCGCGCCCTGCTTGAGCTGCGGCGCGAACGCGCCCGCCGCCGCGAGCGTTCGGGCACCGCCAAGATGGAGATTCAGGTGGGGGCGGTGTCGGGTCAGCGGGTTTTGCGGGCGGAGGGCATCACTTTTGCGCACCCGGAAATGCCCGGGCCGTTGGTGCAGGACTTTTCCACCGAGATTTTTCGCGGGGACAAGATTGGAATTTTGGGACCGAACGGTTGTGGCAAGACCACCTTGCTCAAATTGCTGCTCGGGCAGCTGGCCCCGCAGGCCGGCTGCGTGACCACGGGTACGAATTTGCAGGTGGTGTATTTGGATCAGCTGCGGGATCAGATCGATCTGGACAAAACCGTGGCGGAAAATGTGGCCGGCGTCTCGCAGTCGGTGCATTTCCAAGGCCGCGACCGCAACATTCACAGCTACCTGGCAGACTTCCTGTTTCGCTCCGACCGCGTGCGTATGCCGGCGCGGTTGCTTTCCGGCGGGGAACGCAACCGCCTGCTGCTCGCGCGCTTGTTCCTGCAACCGGCCAATGTGCTGGTGCTCGATGAGCCGACCAACGATCTGGATGCCGAAACGTTAGAGTTGCTGGAGGAACTGCTGGTCAACTGGGACCAAACCCTGCTTCTTGTTTCCCACGACCGCGCCTTTCTCGATGCGGTGGTGACCAGCCTGCTGGTCTTTGAGGACGGTGGAACGATCAGCGAGGTCAATGGGGGCTATAGCGATTGGCAACGTTGGTCGGCCCGCGGCGCGGCGGTGCCTTCCGCCGCGTTGCCCGCTCCGGCGAAGGTGGAGGAGCCGAAAAGCAAGCCTCGGGCCCGTGCCGAAAAATTCCTCAACCGGGAGCGCCGGGAGTTGGAAGAGCTGCCCGGGCAGATCGAGCAATGGGAGGCGGAGCAAGTCCGCTGCGCCCAGCAGTTGCAGGACCCGGAGCTTTATCGAACCGATCCCGGGGCCCTGCCAAAGATCGAAGCTGAATCCCATGCGCTCGAAGCGAAAATCCGTGCGGCTTACACCCGATGGGAGGAGCTGGAGGCCAAGCGGGGTGCGGTCGAAGGGCAATGAATATTTGGCGCAGCGAGCCGGCCATGCCCGCCAGAACCTCGCGACGTTTTGCCAGACTTGGGAGGAGCCCGAGGTGCAGTTAGCGGACGCCGGACAGCCAATCGACGAGGAGGGCGTTGACCTTGTCCGTGCGGGCGTCGGGTTGCAGTGGATCGATGAAATCGTGGGGGATTTTTTCGGCGGCGGGGAATTCGTGGAGGAAGATCTCGGTGGCCGGGGAGGCGGAGCTCCATTGGTCAACGAGGTGCTTGGTGCGGCGGTTGTTCACGGCAAGATCATTTTCGGTGAGGATGATGCCGAGTCGGTTGACCCGGAGGCGGCGGTCGGGTTGTGCGTTCTGGAGTCCGAGGCGCAGGGCCTCCCCCAAGCCGCGCGTGGAGAACCGCGGATAGTTGTAGGGAGGGCCAGGGAGGTTTTCGCGCACACGCGGATCCCACCACAGCATTTTATTCGGCAGGCGCGTTAATGCGGCGGCGAATGCCGGGGTCAGCGGGCTGGGCAAGATGGCGGGTCCGAAGAGCGGGGCGAGGAGGAAGACTTCGTCGATATCGTCGCGGTTCTGCGCGAGCCACGCCGCCGAGATACCGCTGACGGACAAACCGACGACAGTGACTTGTTGACCGAGGCCTTGGGCGAGATCGACGCCGTCCTGGGCGTAGCGGATAAGGTCTTGTGCGGTCATGGCGGCATGCGCCTCGGTCATGCGGTCGGCGAATCCGTGATGGGCGAGGCGGGGAATCACGACATTGGCGCCGTTGGCGAAGAGCTTTTCACCGAGTTTGCGGAATTGACGCGGGGCATTGGTCAGTCCGTGCAGCAGGACGAAGACGCGCTCGGTCGGATAGCCGTGGGTCAGAATGATCGTCCGCCCTCCATCGTGCAAAGGCAGCGACGCTTCCTTTGCGTGCGTCTCGGCCCAGCGATCCATCGCTTCGCCGTAAGAACGCGCCGGATTGGGTGTGGAGACAAGGTCGTCGAGCGGAAGTGGTCGCAGCAACCAGACGGCGCCAAGCGTCAGCAGCGCGGCGATGACCACCAAGAGGCAGAGCGCGGTGCGCATGGTGGCGTCAGCTTTCCTCGCGGATGCCGTAGAAGATGGCGTAGAAGACGGGGGTGACCAGCAAGGAGAGCACGGCGGCGAAGGAGAGGCCGAACATGATGGTCACGGCCATGGAGGAGAAAAACGGATCGGTGACCAGCGGAATCATGCCGAGCACTGTGGTGAGCACGACCATGCAAATGGGGCGCATTTTGCTGGTGCAGCCTTCGAGGATGGCGCGGTAGGGCTGGGTGCCTTGGCCGATGAGGGTCTTGATTTTGCTGACCACGACAATCTGGTTTTTGATCAGTTCGCCGCCGAGGGCAAGAAGTCCGAGCAGGGCCATGAAACCGAACGGCATGCCGGTGATGAGGAGTCCGGCGGTCACCGCGATGATGCACAGGGGCATGATCAGCCAGATGAGGACGGTGGTGCGGATGGAATTGAAGAGGGCGACGACGATGAAGGCCATGATGGCGAAGAACCACGGAATGGGTTCGGCCAGCGCGCCGCGGGCGCGGCCGGAGTCTTCGTATTCGCCGCCCCATGCGAGTTGGTAGCCGGGCGGAAGTTCGATTTCCTCGAGGCGGTCTTTGACGCGGTCGCGGAGTTGGCTCGGCAACCCGCGGCGGGGATCGGCGTGGACGGTGAGCGTGGGGGAACGGTCGCGGCGGGCGATGACGGGATTTTCCCAAGCGACTTCGGTGCCGGCGCTGACTTGGGCCAGCGGGATCATGCGTGCGGCGGCGGGACTCCAAATTTGCAGGTTGGCGATGGCGGCGGCGTCTTCGCGTTCGGCCGGCGGCGGACGCGCGATGATGGGGAGAAGACGGTTTTCCTGCGGGAAGAGGCCGGTGCCTTCGGTGCCGGGTTCGCGGTAGAGTCCGACGGGGCGCCCTTCGAAACTGGTCTCCAGCGCGCGGGCCACATCGGCGCGGGTTAGGCCGTTGCGTCGGGCCTGTTGTTCGAGCACTTGGGGACGGATGACTTGCACCGGTTCCTGCCAATCACTGCGCACGGCAACCGCGTTGCCGTCCTCCTCGAGGACTTGCATGGCTCGATCGCCGAGTTGGCGCAGCATGGCGGGATCGGGTCCGCTGAAGCGGACCTGGATGCGTCCGCCGGAACCGGGTCCGAGGAGGAATTTCTTGGCGATGCCGTTGGCGCCGGGGCGGTTGGTGTCCAATTCCTGCTGGATGGCCGCCGCGACGGGATCGATTTTCCGCCAGTCATCGACATCGACGAGGAATTGCACGTAGGCGCGGTTCTCGTGCTCGGGCGAGTAGACGAGAAGAAAGCGCAGTCCGCCGCCGCCGATGAGGGACGTGACATGGGTCACGCCGTCGAGCTTCTGGATGTAATCACGGAAGTCTTCGGCGAAGGCTTCCGTCTCGCGGATGTGGGTGCCGGCCGGGAGATAAACATCGACCATGAATTGCGGTCGCGTCGAAGGCGGGAAAAAGCTCTGGTCGACGTAGCGGAATCCGTAGAGTCCGGCAACGAGGCCGGCGCCGGCCACGGCGACAACGAGCCAGCGATGACGCAGGGCTTTGGCGAGGAGTTTGCGGTAGATACGGAAAGGCAGGGCGTCGTAGGGATCACGGGCGTCTTGCGCGGTGCCGGGAGCGAGCGGGCGGAAGAAAATGTAGCTCAGCAGCGGCGTGGCGGTGACCGAGGAAACCCAGCTCAGGCTCAGGGCGATGAGGATGACCCAGAAGAGCGAATTGGTGTATTCGCCGGTGTTGTCTTCCGAGAGTCCGATGGCGGCGAAGGCGATGATGCCGATGGCGGTGGCACCGAAGAGCGGCCACTGGTTTTCCGCCACAACCTCGCGCACGACCTGCAATTTGACGCGGCCCTTTTCGATCCCGACCTTGATACCCTCGATGACGATGATGGCGTTGTCGGTCAGCATGCACAGGGCAATGATCAGCGCGCCGAGCGAGATGCGCTCCATGAGCAGGTCGCCCTTGAGATACATGACGAGAAACGTCGCCATGATGGTGAGGAAAAGGACCCCGCCGATGATCAGACTCGTCTTGCGGCCCATGGCGAAAAAGAGGACGACAAAAACGATGGTGACGGCTTTGGCCAAGTTGAAGACGAATTCGTTGGTCGCGTCCGCGACGGCTTCCGGTTGGAAGTTGATCTCGCCGATTTCCATGCCGACGGGCTGTGTGCCGGCCAGTGCCGCGAGTTTTTCCCGCACGTAGGCGCCCATCTCCACGACATTGCCGCCGGGCACGGTCGAGATGCCGATACCGATGGCCGGCTTGCCGTCGTAGCGCAGCAAACGCCGCGGCGGGTCGCGGTCGGCGCGCTGCAGGGTGGCGATGTCGCGCAGGCGGAGTTGGCGTCCGCTTTGGTCTGATCCGATGATCATCTCGAGCATGTCCTCGGCCGAGGTGAAGGCGCCGGTCGGGTCGATGGCGATGTGGAGGTCGCCGGCACGGATGCGTCCTCCGTCCGCCGCGACGTTCTGCTCGCGCAACTTGGCGTAGATCTGTTCCTCGTCCAGTCCGAGTTGGGCGAGACGCAGGCGGGAAATTTCGAGATAGACCACTTCCTGTTGTTCGCCGAAGAGGACAACGCTTTTGACCATGGGCACGCCGAGCAATTCGCGGCGCAGGAAGTCGGCGTAGCGCCGCAGTTCTGGGAAGGAGTAGCCGTCGCCGGTCAGGGCGAAGAAAATGCCGTAGACGTCGCCGAAGTCGTCGATGATGACCGACTGTCCGCGGGCGGCCGGCGGCAGCTGGCTCTGCACGTCGGCCACTTTGCGCCGCAATTCGTCCCAGACCTGTTGGATGCTGGTCTTGTCATAGCGGTCTTTGATCCGCACGGAGACGAGGGACTGTCCGCGGGTCGATTCCGATTCGATGTAGTCGACCTGTCCGAGTTGCTGGCAGGCGACTTCGATCGGATTGGTCACTTCCTGCGCGACCTCGGCAGCGCTGGCGCCGGAGTAGGGGGTGATGATGAGCGCTTGCTTGATGGTGAACTCGGGGTCTTCGAGGCGTCCGAGATTCTGGTAGGCGACAAGCCCGCCCATGACGGCCAAGGCCATGGCCACGAGCACCACACGGTTGTGCTGGACCGAAAAAACGCCGGGGTTCATGGCCGGCCGCCGAGCGCGTCCCCGAGATCGCTCACTTTCATACCTTCGCGCAGGTGGCTGGCGCCGGCCGCGGCAATGCGGTCACCAGGCTGCAATCCTTCGGTGATTTCGATGAGGCCGCCGGAAATGGCGCCGGTGCGCACGGCGCGCGCGGATACATTTCCGCCGGGACCAATAATCCACACGGTGGATTCGCCTTTGCTGTCCTGCGCCAGGGAGGCGAGGGGCACAGCGATGTTCGGACCGAGCACGGCCGCGCGCCGGTAATTCATGGTCACCGTGGCGGTCATGCCGGGAAGCAGGTTGAGGTCCGACGGGGCCTGCATGGTGGCGCGGACATTGAAGGTTTGGGTGACGGGATCGGCGCGTTGGGCGATCTCGCGCACTTGCACGGGAAAGCTGCGGCCGGGCGCGGCGCTGAATTCCGCGGTGAGTCCGGTGATGTCGGCCGTGCGCAGGGCCGAGGCCATGACCGATTCCGGCACATCGGCGGCGATTTCGATTTCCTCCACGTCTTGGAATTTCACGATGGGTTGTTTGGCGCGGATGCTCTGGCCTTGTTCGACGAAGCGGCGGGCAATGACGCCCGCGTAGGGCGCGGTGAGGGTCGTGTCGGCCAATTGGATGCCAGCCTCGACCACGCGGGCTTCGAGTCCGGCGATTTCGGATTGTTTGGCGAGGATGTCCTCCTCGCGTCCGGTCAGACTTTGATCGAGCGTGGCGCGCGCAGCTTGGCGGTTTTCCAGCGCGACACGGAATGCGGTGTCGGTGCGGTCGAACTCGAGACGGGAGATGGTTTGCGAGCGGAGCAGCTGCGTGGCGCGGTCGAGATCGACGCGGGCATTGGCCAGCGTGGCGTCGGCCGAGCGGAGCTGGGCTTCGAGGCGCTGTTGTTCTTCCGGCCGGGCGCCGGCCTGCAAGGCTTGCAGGTCGGCGCGGGCACGGGCGAGTTGTCCCTGCAGCGCATCGAGGCGCGCTTGGAATTCATCCGGACGCAACCGCGCCACCAGATCGCCCTGCGCGACGCGCTGTCCCTCCCGCACCGGCAAATCGACGAGCAGACCGGGGACTTGGAAAGTGAGTTCGACTTGTTTGGACGCATCGACCCGTCCCGGGAAGGTGCGGCTGCCGGCGTCCTCGCCTCCGGCCACGACCAGCGTGCGCACGGGGCGGACGGGTTCCGTGGATGCTTCCGGCGAGCGCGAGCAGGCGGTGAGCAAAAAGGCTGCGGCGCCGCAGAGGGAAAAATGAAAGATTAATCGGTTCATTGGAGAAACTTCCTCCACATTGAGATAGCAGGCGCGGGATCGTCAGGCCATCTCATAGCTCGGGGCGTGCCGGAGATTCTAGAAGGAGAGGCGCAGGCGCGCGTAAAAGACGCCGGCAGTTTCATTGAGCGTGGCGTTGCCGGGGTTGGCGATGAGTTGGAGGCCGACGCTGAATTGGGAGTTTTGCGTGACTTGGAAACGGTGGAAGGTTTCCAGCACGGTCTCGTCGCGGCTGGTGTTGCGCACGGGCACGGCGAGGGAGAAGGCGAGACCGGTGAGGTCATCCCGACGTCCACCCAGCCCGCTCCAACCGAGACCGGCCTGCCCGAGGTGGCGGATATTGGTCAAGGTGCCGTCGGAGTAGGCGTAGCGGGCGAAGACTTGGAAATTTCCCGCCAGTCGCTGGTCCGCGATGAGGGTGAAACCGTAATCCTCCGGCTGGTTGGTGCGGTCGCGTTGTGCCATGTGCCAGATGCCAGCGGCGTAGCGTCCGGGGCCGAGCTTTTCGAAGGTCGGAGTGTAACCGGTTTCGAGGAAGCTGAAGAGATCGCCGTATTCGAAGAGACTGTCGATTTCGACGAGCTCGGTGTTGCTGTATGCATTGGCCGCGCCGGCCGTGAGATAATATTCGGGGATGGGGCGGAGCGAAAGGCCGAGAAGCGGACCGTGTCCGGGGAAAGGGACGGCAGGGTTGGCGGAGAAGTGGCGGTTAACGAACGAATTGTTCACGTTCTGCATCCAATGGGCGCCGACGAAGTCGGAGGGATCGCCGCGGCCGAGGAGGATGCGCACGCGGGCGTCGAAGAGGCGCTGGATCCAATAGGCATCGCGGACAACCCAGCCGCGGGCGTTGAAGGCGTTGGTCGGCGGAATGAGCGTCCCCATTTGGGGCCCGAGGGTGGAAGGTGGATCGTCATCGACGCCGAAGCGGTATTCACCGGTGAAAATGAAGCGCCCGGTGTCCTCCGTGCCGCGTCCGATCAGGGTCCACGAAGACATGAAATCGATGTCGCCCGCGGCGCGCGCCTGTCCGCCGGCTTGCCCGCCCATCGATTGCAGATAAAGCATGGTGTAAGCGGTGCCAAGGCGGAGCCCGAGTTTGTCATAGATATCGTCGAGCGGCTCGATGAGCAGATCGAGCGGGCGGTTGAAGCCGTAGGGATCGAGAAAACCCACGTTGGGCCCGTAGATCTCGGCCAACTGCGCCGGGGTGACGGTGGTGGCTTCGCCCGGGGACAGGTCGGAGTCGAAGTTGGAGAACTCGATCTCGTGGACCGTCGCGCCGTCCTCGGGGGCCGGTCGCGTGGTTTGAGCGCGGACCGCGATCGCCGCGGCGAGGAAAGCCGCGGCGAGGGCCGGCAGGGGAAGGCGCTTCATCACGCGCCGCCGGATTTTTTGTCCAATTCGTCTTCGGAAGGAACCTCGCCCGGCCGGTAATCGGGCAGGCGTCCGCTCGGGAAGATGCAGAGCAGGGCGACTGAGCCGAGGACGAAGAAGGCGATCTTCAGGGCGCGGAGGCGTGCGGATTCATTGAGCTCCACGGCGGCCGAGACTTGTTCCGGCGAGGCGGTGGTTTCGGCCAGGCGCTCCTTGAGGCGCTCGTTGCTCAGGAAGTTCACGCTGTCGAGGTCGAGTTGCGAGGTAAGTTCCGGTGTGAGCACCGGGTCGGCCGTGATGCCGCGCATGACCGAGGCGCTCAGCAGTCCGACGGCCAGCGCGCCCATCAGGGCGGTGCCGACCGAGGCGGCGAGGTTGTTCGTCGTGCCGCGCAGCGATCCGACGTCGGCGGCCAGTTCCTTGGGCGAAGAAGTGACGAGCACGTTGAAGAGAAGCGTGACCAGCGAGCCTTGACCGATGCCGAAAGTGACGAGGCCGAGCATGACGGCCGGCGTGCTCCAGTTGTTGGAGGCGACGAACGAGAGCCAGAAGGCCCCGAGGGCGGAGAGGGTGAAGGCGTAGCGCGCGATCTGCCGGGGCGTCAACTTTCCGTAGAGCCGGACGACAAGGAAAGCGGTGAAGAAAACCGAGAGGTTGAACGGCATCATGGCCATGGCCGTGTCGAACGCGCTGCGGCCCTGCACGATCTGGATGTAGAGCGGCACGGAGAAGTTGAGGGCGGCTTCCATCGCCACGATGGCAAACATGGCAATGACGGCGGCGCGTTCCTTGGCCGATTCGATGACCTGCAGGGCGAAAAGCGGCGTCTTGCCTTCGGTCTCGCGCTTGCGTGTCCAGGCGAGGAAACCGGAAATGATGACGATGCCGAGCGCGAGCAGCATCGGCGCGGGGGAGAGACCGAGGATTTCGAACGGCGCATTGGGACGCGCCAGGAAGAGGCCCCAGTTGCGGATATTGTTGACCGCAAAAGTGATGGCGATGATGCCGCTGGCCGCGAGAATGACGCCGACCACGTCGATTTTGACCTCGGGGCGCGGGCGCGAGGGCTTCAGGCGGAAGCTCAGGAAGAGAATCGCGGCAGCGTGGATGAGCAGAAGGCCGAAAGCCCAGCGCCAGCCGACGAAGCGTTCGAGCGAGCCGATGACGAAGAACGCCAGCACGCTGGCCATGGCGCGGGCCGAGCCGAGCCAACCAAGGGCACTGGCCTGTTGGGAACCGTGGTAGTGGTTGGCGATGAGCACAACGAGGGTCGGCACGAGGGCGGCGCCGGAGAGTCCGGCCAGAGCCTGCCCGATGAGCAGGAATTTCGCACTGGGGCTGAAGACCACGATGAGGAGCGCGGCGAAAAACATGGCGACCGACGCCTGGAAGAAAATTTTGGAACCGAAGCGCTCTCCCAGTTTGGCGCCGAGAAGCACGAAGCCGGAGACACCGAGGGAATACATGACCACGGCCGTGCCGACGGTGGTGGGCGGGACGCCGAAGCTCTCGACCATGCCGCCCATGGAGACGGGGATGGCGGCGACGTTGAAGGACATGAGGGCTTGGCCCATGGCGATGACGACCATGGGCAGCCAGGGATCACGGGCGGATGAGGTGTTGGTCATGATGGGATCAGGCTTCCGGTTGCGACACGAAAAGGTCCATGCCGAGTTGCTGCGAAAGGAATTTGGAGGCGAGTTGTCCGCGCACGCTGTTGCCGGCGGCGTCGAGCGGAGGGGAAAAGGTGCCGAGCCCGCCTTTGCCGGGCGAAACGGTGAGGATACCGCCGCCGATGCCGCTCTTGCCGGGCAGTCCGATGTCATAGAGCCAGTCACCGGAAGTTTCGTAGAGTCCGGCGGTCGCCATGACGGCGAGCGTGTAATGGCAGATGGCCGGATCGACGACCTGTTCCTTGGTCAGCGGATTCATGCCGCCGTCGGCGAGGGTGGCGGCCATGACCGCGAGGTCGCGGGCACTGACGTCGAGCGAGCATTGCTTGGTGTAAAGGTCGACGGCTTGCGCGGGATCCATGTAGATGGCGCCGTAGCTTTGCAGCATACGGGCGATGCTCTGGTTGCGGAAGTTGGTGGCCGAGGCCGAGGCGTAGACTTCCTCACTGACCGAAAGTTTCCGCCCGGCGAAGCGCGAGAGGCCTTCGTGGAGGAATCTCCACTGCTCATCGAAGGTTTTGCCCGGCGTCAGGCTGGTCACGGCGATGGCGCCCGCGTTGACCATCGGATTGGTCAGGCCTTTGGCGTTGCGCTCGATGCCGGCGAGGGAGTTGAACGGGTAACCGGTGGCGTTGACTCCGATCTTGGCGCGCACTTCCTCCGGTCCGAGCAGACCGCAGACGAGCGCGAAAACAAATGGCTTCGACACGCTCATGATGGTGAACTCGTGGTCCACGTCGCCCGCGGTGTAGACGCGCCCTTTGACCCCGACGACGCAAATGCCGAACAGATCGGGCGAAACGCGTTCGAGGGCCGGATAGACGGTCGAGTTGGCGCCCTCGCGGTGTCCGGCGTAGCGGCGATGCGCTTCATCAATCAATTCTTGGACACGCTCCGGCGTGGGAAGTTGCCCGGTGGAGACAAAGGGCTGGGGGGATGGGTAAACGTCACGCATAAGCTGGGGGGCGCGAGGGCTCCGAAGGGCGCGACAATGGGCGCGTGTGGAGGGATTGTCGACCGCAAACTCCGACGTGGCGCGAACGAGCGTGCGGTCGCTTTGCCTTGTCTTCGCGTACGTTGCGGTGGTGTGGTGGCGGTGATGAATATTGCGTCCCTCCGCAGAACCGGCTTGGAAAAATGGCTCCTGCTCCCGCGTCTCATCGTGGCGTTGCCGTTGGTGGTCTTCGGTTCGTTCCACCTGACCGGACGGTCGCCGTTGATGGAGATCCTTCTGCGGGCGGACATCCCGTGGCCGGAGCTGAATTTTTACCTGGCACCGCTGTTCATGGTGATTTCCGGGCTATCAGTCGGGTTGGGCTTTTACGCGCGCATCGGCGCGGTCATTGCCGCCTTCGCCATGCTGGTCGCGACCTACAGCAAGCTGGTCATCGAGGAGTGGCCCGGACCGATGGAACCGCCGCTCGCCTTGCCGCTGGTCGTGCTGGCGGGATGTTTGATCGTGCTGATCAAAGGTGCGGGGGCGTGGAGCTTCGATTACCAGGCGCAGGAGCACGGACGTTAAAACACAATATGCCTTGCCGCGCCGCGCAGGGGGAACGAGGCTCAGCGTCATGGAAAACACCACGCATCAGAAAAGCAGCATTTGGTATATCCTCGGCGGGATTCTCTCCATTTTCGTCGGCTTCTACGCCATGGGCCGGCCGGGCTTGGCCACGTTGGCGGTGACGCAGGTGGTCGGGATCATCGCTCTCGCCAGCGGTATCGTCCTCTTCTTCGCCGCGGTCTTTGGCAAAGCGCGGCAGCACCGGATTTACGATTTTTTCTCGGCGATTCTGCGCATCATTGTCGGGTTGCTCCTGATATCCAACGTGCTCAAAGGCGTGCTCATCCTGACGCTGGTGCTAGGTTCGATCTTCATCATCGAAGGCATTTACGGTCTGGTGCTGGGCTGGAAGCTGCGCGGCAAGAATCCGGCATGGGGTTGGGTGGTCTTCAATGGTCTCGCCGCGCTGGTGCTCGGCATCATGCTCATCGCGCAATTTCCGGGCAGCGCCATCTGGGCGATCGGATTGCTCTTCGGGATCAATTGCATTTTCACTGGAGCCACGCTGATTGCCTACGGAACGGCGTTGCCCAAAGCGCAGGAAGCGTAGTTGTTGTGGCGCTGGCTTGCTGCGGGTGAACGTTCTTCGTTTCGGCGTTGCGGTTTGTTGCGCTTGCGTCCTGAGCGGTTGCGCGGCGGTTCATTTGCGCATCCTGCCGGAGCAGCGGACGGAAGAGCGTGAGCTGCGGCGGGCCGGGGTGGCGCGTGCGTTGCCGCCTTGGCGGGTGCTGGCGCGCCGCGGAGCGGAGGACGACGATAGACGTTCGTTGGTCGCGGCGGCACGCGCGGCTTGGCCGGGGATGCTGCGCGGGAAGGAAACGGATACGCTGGTTTATCGCGCGGCCCTGCGGCGGTTGGTCCGCCTCGGCGAGAAAGCCGATTGGTCTGGGCCGGGGGCGGAGGGGTTGGTCCGGACCGGGCGGGATGTGCTGGATCCGGCGGCGGCGGACACCATCGTGCCGGCCGACCAAGTGGAAATCGGCGGCGTGCCGCAGCGGGCCATGCAGGAAGGCCTGGGCTTGCCGTGCGTGGCGTGGTTCCGACCCGATGCGGAATTTCTGCGCGGCGAGCCGGGCGTGCCGCCGGCGGGGATGGCCCTCCCGGTCACGGCTCTGTTGACCTTCGATGCCGACGGGACGGCGCAGTGGCGGTTTGTGCGGACCATGCAACGCGATCGCTGGCCGGTGGCGCGGCGGGAGCGGAGACTGGCGGCGGATTTTTCGGCGGCGCTGGCCATGATCATTGCCAAGGGCACGAACCGCTCGTTCGACTTGGTGTCGCTCTTTCGTCCGGAGGAGAACATGGAACGTGCTGGGCTGTATCAGTTCCAGCCGTTCGATCCGGGCAAGACGCCGGTGGTTTTCGTGCACGGGTTGATGTCACGTCCGGAGACGTGGCGGATCGCGGTCAATCAGCTGGTGGCGGACCCGGAGATCCGGAGGAATTTCCAATTCTGGTTCATGCTTTATCCGACGGGTTTGCCGATCTGGAAATCGGCGGCGCATTTGCGGTCGGAGTTGGATCGTTTCAATCGCGAGCTGGCGCCGCGGTCGGCAACAGGGGCGGCGCGGGTGCGGATGCGCGGCAAAATCCTCGTCGGGCACAGCATGGGTGGTCTGGTTTCAACTCTGCAGGTGCGCGAGGGTGGTGAGTCCCTGTGGGCGAGGTTTTCGAAGGTTCCGCTCGCCGAGTTGCCGATCAGCGAGCCCGCGCGGCGGCAGATCGAGGAGTTGATGGTGTTCGAGCCGCGGACCGATGTGTCGCGGGTGGTATTCGCCGGCGTGCCGCACCGGGGGAGTCCGTTGGCCTTGCGGGCGGGGGCGCGGTTTTTCGCCGCGCAGGTGCGTTTCGCGCTGCCGGAGATCCAGCACTACCGCGACCTGTTGCTCTCGAAGGCCCACGCGGAGGTGCGGCGGGATTTGGAGGAACCGGCCAACAGCATCCGCTTCCTGCGGGAGAATTCGCCCTTGCTCGAGGCCATCCTCGCGGCGCCGCGGGACCCGCGGGTGAAATTCCATTCGATCATCGGCGACCGTGGTCGTAACGATGCGCCGGCCGGCGGCGACGGCATCGTGCCTTACCGGAGCGCGCACTATCCCGGGGCGGACAGTGAAAAGATTGTGCCGTCGGGGCATGACGTGCACCAGCATCCTGAGGGGGTGCGGGAGATAAAGCGGATTTTGCGGGAGCAACTGCAGCGCAAACGGAGTTGACGGGACAGAAGATTTTTTTCACCGGCGCATCCGTGAAGGTTTCCGCCAAAGCTCACGGGGCTTGCGATGATACCGCGCGCCGGTTTGCCGCGCCTTGGAGTATTTCGAGACGAACCCTGCTGCCGCTCCAATCTCCGCAAAGGAGCGGACCGGCTACCACCGCGGACTTACTGCCGGAACTGCTCCCAGAGGCTGAGGTCGAATCCCGGCGTCGATTTCCACTTTTGGAAAACCTCGGAGTCCAAGGGAAACGTCAGCGGGGCCAGAAGGTCGACGCGTCGTCCGGTGATGAGATTTTGCTGGCTCATCCACCAACCGGGATCGGCGAGCGTGGTAAAATCCACGGCCAGGGCCTCCTGTTTGTCGGTCGACGCGGTGACCGGAGGATTATCGGCATCGACGGGATTGAGGGTGAAATGGCCGCTGGAGCCGCGGTAGTCGCCGCCGACGAAATTCGCCACGACGGTGTGGGCCTGCGCCGTCTTGGCGATGGCATACCAGAGCGCCATGGTGTTCTCCGGATAGCGTTCGGCGAAGAGTGCGGGGGAGATTTGCAGGAGTGTGCCGTATTGGCCGCGCCATGCGCTTGGTATGGCGATGATATCCGCGCGCTTCACGCTCAACACTCCCGAGGCTTCGGGAAAACGGGCGTCGCTGCCGAGGAGTAGGCCGATACGGCCGATGGCCGTGTCGAAGACGGCCAACCGGTCGCCCGCGGTGGCCCATTCGCTTTCGCCTTGGTCGAGGTGGGTTTTGCGGTAGGTGCCGATGGTTTTTCCGTCCGGGCCGACCAGCATGGCCGTCGAGAAAAGTTTGCCGTCCGCCTGCTCGATGAAGCTGCCGACCACATGGGCGGCGTGTTGGTTGGCCAGCGTGGAGAGGTTCTGCGCGGTGGGACCGTCAAGCGGCTCGGCCAAGGTTCGCGCCTCCTCGGCGGACGACGGCGGCGCGGTGAAGGAATACTCTGGCAGCACGATTAGGCGTCCGGGTTTTTTCCACGTCGCTTGCGAAACCAGTTCGGAAATTTTCGCACTGTTCGCCTCGCGGTCGCCTGCGGCGGGGGTGTATTGGACGGCCAGGGCCGAAACCTCGTGGCGCTTGGTCGAGGCGGCGGGGTCGTAGGGAGCACGAAAGAAAGCCAGATCGCCGTAGATCTCGGGACGGCGTTCGGCGAAGGATTTCTTCGCCGGGTTGACGTATTCGGCCGGGTCGATCTCGCCGTAAAGGATGAAGGGCGGCTGCGTCGGCGGCACATCGGGTTTCGACGGCGGGGCTTGGGCGATTTTCCGGCCGAGCGGGGACCAGATCGAGGCGATGCCGCCGTAGTAGACGGTGAGACCCGTGGTGGGGTTGGACTCACTGTTGTTGCGGTCGGTTGCGATGAGGGCGACGCCGTTCCACGCGTTGATTTCCTGTACGGCCGAGATGGTGGAGTGGTTCGACCAAGCGCTGGGCTCGCGCTGGAGGGCGCGGTCGGAGCTGGACATGAAGCAGATGATTTCCGCGCCCTTGACCGCGGCGGTGCGGCCGATTTCCCAATAGGTGTCGTCGTAGCAAATCACCATCGCTAGCTTGCCGTAGGGCGTGTCAAAGACCGGGTAGCCAAGGTTGCCGGGGGTGAACCATAATTGGTCGTCCGGGTTGAGCCCGACCTTGCGGTATTTCCCGACATAGCCGGCCGGACCGATGAGCGCTCCGGTGTTGTAGGCGAGGCCTGTGGTGCGGTCGATTTCCGCGATACCGATGGTGACATAGCAGTCGTGCTCGGCCGTGACTTTGGCGATGGCGTCGGTGGTTTTGCCCGGGACCGTATCGAGGAAGGGGTCGAACTGCTGGCGGTCCTTGTAGATGTAACCCGAGGTCGCGGTCTCCGGCAGGACGATGATTTTCGCGCCGGCTTTGGCGGCCTCCTCCACGATGGCAACGATGCGGGGGATGTTCTGCTCGAACTCGAAAAACTCGGGGTTGAATTCCACCGCGGCGACCTTGAAGGGGGCGGCGGGGGACGGGACCGCAAGGCCGAGCAGGACGGCGAGGAGAGCGAAGTGTTTGTGCATATTTCGGGAATAGTTAAGGGATCACGCCGGCGATTGGCACGGAGTTTTCTTTCGAGGTTGCCCCAGCCCGAAGCGCCCGCTCTATTGAAAGCAACATGTTTATCACGACCTACCCCGTCAGCTCCGAAGGTGGCAGCAGCACGTTCCAGAACAATGTCCCTGATCCGGTGACGTCCGGGGCCGAGCTTCCGACCTTCAAGTTCGAGTTGGAGAAATCTGCGGGCCGCGTCATGGGTGGCAGCTACGGCAAAGAGGCGACCGTCACGCAGTTGCCGATTTCCAAAGGCATCGCCGGGGTGTCCATGCGCATGGAGCCCGGGGTCATGCGCGAATTGCATTGGCACGCCACTGCGGCGGAGTGGGGGTTCGTCACCGAAGGACTCGTCCGCACCACGGTGATCGATCCGGCGGGAAATTCGGAAACCAACGAGTTCGGTCCCGGGGATCTCTGGTATTTTCCGCGCGGTCACGGCCACGTCATCGAAACGCTGGGCGACAAGCCCTGCCACTTTATCCTGGTCTTCGACAACGGCTATTTCTCCGAGTTTGGCACCTTCAGTATCAGCGACTGGATCAGCCTCGTGGACAAAAACACGCTGGCCAAAAATTTCGGCGTTCCCGCCTCGACCTTCGACAATTTCCCGAAGAAAGAAGTCTATTTCGCCAAGGGCAAGACCCCGGCGGTGCCTGCGCCCGCGCCGTTGCAGGGCTGGAAGACCCCGCCGCTGACCCACAAATACAGCCTGCTCTCGCAGGATCCGCTCGAAGTCTTCAACGGCGGCAAAGAGTGGCGCGTCGACGGGTCGCAGTTTCCGATCAGCACGACTATGACCGGCGTGGTGCTCGAAATGGAACCCGGCGCGCTGCGCACCCTCCATTGGCATCCGAATGCGGCCGAATGGCAATACGTGCTGGGCGGACAATTCGAAGTCACCCTGTTCGGTTCGAAAGGCCGCTACCGCACGGAAACGATCAACCAAGGTGACGTGGCCTACATTCCGCAGGGGTTCGGTCATTCGATCGAAAACACCGGCAAAGAAACCGGCCGCATCCTCATTGTCTTCAACACCGGTCACTACCAGACGATCGACCTCACGCAATGGATCGCGGGCCAATCACCCGATATTCTTGCCACCAATTTCGGCGTGGATGCCGCCGTCTTCGACAAGTTCCCGAAGAAGGACGTCTTCATGACTAAGTAAGGCGCGGCATGAAGGCTTGTGGGGGTTGGGAAGCGGGCCTTAAACTTGGCGAATTATGAATTCCCTCCGCACCGTTCCCCTCGTTCTCGCTCTCCTTGCCTTGATGCTTCCGCCGCGCGCCATGGCCTGCACCGCGCTGAGGATCACCGACACGAAGGGTCATGGCTACAGTGGCAAGACGATGGAATACGCGGTGCCGCTGCCGTTCGAAATGACCTATGTGCCGGCGGGAACGAAGGTTGTTTCCATCGCGCCGGGCAACAAGCCGGGGCTTTCTTTCGCAACGAAGTATCCCGTGCTCGGGGTGAGTGCCAATCCGGGCATGGGCTCGGGCCTGAACATGATGGTCGAGTCGGCCAATGATCAGGGGCTTTCTCTCAGCACCAACGAATTGCCAAACTCGCAATCGCCGACCGGCGCGGGATCCGATGCGGCGAAGGCTTTGGCCTCAACCGACCTTGCGCTTTATCTCCTCGGCAATTTCCAGTCCGTGGCCGAAGTCAAAGCGGCGTTGCAAGGTGGCGAGGTCAGCGTCTGGCTGCCCGAAATTCCGATCGTGGGAAATATCGTGGCTCCGTTCCACTACATCCTTTGGGACAAAACCGGCGTCGGCATCGTCATCGAGTTTTTGGACGGCAAGATGAATGTCCACGACAACCCGGTCGGCGTCGTGACCAATGCCCCGGATTTTCCGTGGCACCTCAAAAACCTGAACAACTACTCGCATCTGAACAACCTGGACAAGAACAGCGGCCAGTTCGGAAAACTCAAGGTAAGCGCGCCCGACAGCGGCAACGCGTTGGCCAATGTTCCGTCCTCGCAGATTTCCGCCGGCCGATTTGTCAAAGCGGCTTACTACACGCAATTTGTGCGCAAGGCCGACTCGCCGGAGGACGCGGTGATTACCCTCGGCCACATCCTCAACAACTTCGACCGGCCGTATGACCTCTCGATCGACAAAGGCTACTCGGCCGAAGGAGGGCAGCCGGGCCAGACCACCAGCGAGGTGACGCTCTTCACCTGGATGAACGACAAAGTGCGCAATCTCTACTTTCTGCGCACCATCGACGCCTTGAACTTCTCCCAGTTTGAGTTCGACAAACTCGCCCCGATCAAGAGCGTAGTCAAAGTTCCGCTGGCCAAGATCAACGACGCATCGTTGGACGGCACGCAGGTGCTGCTCGGCGCGGCCAATGCTGAGTAGCGGACGCCCTGGAAAGATATTTCCTTCCGCTTTGACCCTCTCCATCACCCGCAAAACAAAACATCCCATGCGTTACCTTATCGCCCTACTGTTTCTTGTGCACTCCCCGTTGGCACAAGCCGCCGATCCGGCCAAAGAAGTCAAAGCGGCTGCCGATGCCTTGAACACCGCGTTCGAGAAGCACGACGCCAAGACCATCCGCGCGCTAATGACGCCCGACCATCTGGCCATCACCCCCTATGCAGGAAAGCAGCGGGTGAAGGATCAAATCCGGACGCTGCCGGTGCTGAAATATGACAAGTATTCCGCGGGCCCGATGACGATGAACGTGGTCAATGACAACTGCGTGCTCGTGACCTACGCGCTCAAGCTTAAGGGATCCTACCAAGGCAAGCCGTTACCGTCCCACAATCTCGTCGCCTCGCTCTGGGTCAAGGACGACGGCAAATGGCGTGAGCTGCACTACCAGGAAACGCCCGTCGACGGTCGGTAGTTCGGCGCTTGCTCTGCTGTATTGATCAGGCAGAGACCCCGCTGAGAACGCTGTCCAGTTGCATTTCGTTGAGGATCTTGTCCTGGATTGGCTGGGTCAGGCGGTTCATCTCGTCGACCCCCCAGGCGATACCGACGACTGTCCGCACGGGCCGCTGGCCCGCGGGCATCTCTGCGAGGTTCAGATAGGCATCGACCACCCATTGCGGGTCCGGTGCGCCTTCGCTCTGCAGCATTTTGGCGAAGTTGGCTCCCATGGCGGCCGGGACACCGGCGAGTTCGCCATAGGAGGCAAGCACCTCTTCGAGAGCAGGCGGTTTTCCGGCGCCGAGCAGGCCGGTGCCGAAAGGGCCCGGTTGCACGATGGCGACATCAATCCCGAACTTGGCCACCTCGTAGCGCAAGGCCTGCGAGTAGCCTTCCAAAGCGTGCTTGGTTGCGGTGTAGGTGCCAAAAAAGGGCGGGGAGATGCGGCCCACGAGAGAACTGCAGTTGATGATCAACCCACTGCCCGTCTGGCGCATGGCGGGAAGAACGGCCTGCGTGGTGCGGATGACGCCATAGTAGTTCGTATTCATCTGCTCATGAGCCTGGGCGACGCTGAACGCTTCAGTGAGGCCGAGATACATGATGCCCGCGTTGTTGATGAGGATGTCGACGGGGCCGTCGTCCAGAATGCGGGCAAAACCGGTAGCCACGGAGTCGTCGTCCGCCACATCCATCTCGATGATGGAAATGCCGGGCGAGTGGGCTTCGAGCGCAGCTTTCTTAGCGGCGTTGCGCCCCGCGGTGTCTCGCATCGTTCCCCAGACGCGATAGCCTTTGTCCGCGAAGCATTTGACCGCGTCCTCGCCGAAGCCGCTGCTGGCCCCTGTGATGACGACTGTTTTGATTTTGTTTTCCATGATGTGAATTGGTGAGTGTTGGGTTGATTTCCGGTTTGGCTTTCGATTAAAAAACCAGTCAGTAACATTCACCAACGGGTGCGTCAAAATAAAATACCGATCAGTATAAATATGCACGCAACCAAACCCAAATTGCCCAGGGGTCGCCCCCGGACAATGAGTCCGGAGGAGGTTCTCCGAGTGGCGACCGATGCTTTTTGGCACGAGGGCCCGGGAGTGTCCGTCAATGCCATCTGCCAGCGCGCCGGGGTGGCCAAGCCCTCGCTCTACCGCGAGTTCGGCAGCGAGGACGGATTAAGTTTGGCCTCGCTTGCCCACTACGCCGACATGGTCCAGAGCCAGGTGGAGGGATTGCTTTCCAGCGAGCTGAGCTTTGCCGCAAAGCTGGAAGCGCTCATCGCCTTCATCAGCGAAGATCCCCGCTACGAGCGCGGTTGCCTCTTCGTGAAAATGCGAGCCGCAAGACTCGACCTCGGCCCGAAGACGCAGGCAAAAGTGGCGGAGATCGATGCCGCAATGGTGGAGACTTACACGCGATTCTTCCGGAGCAGCCGCAGGAGCGGACAATGGCTTGGTCGCATGGCGCCCAATTTCGCGGCGCAATACTTGCACGCCCAGATCGGCCTCGCTGCTTCCCAACGCGCCTTAGGAGTCAAGCCGGCCACGGTCAAACTTTGCCTGCAATATGCGTTGTCCGCTCTTCGCCGTTAGACGCATCAGTGCGGTGGAAGGAAAAAGTAGAGGCGGCATTAGCCTAAGGGCCATCTGCTGCGCCTCCGGTTTGCCGCTTGTCGCCGTTGTTTAAGCGGCCGGGACGCCGCTTCTACTTTTCGGAATGGCCTAGAACAACCCGTTCAACCACTTCAGCGCGTCGGGAGCGCAGCTGTTGGGCAGCGAGAAGTGGTCGTCGTTCGGGTATTCTTTGATTTCGATCGTGCCGCCGTTTTTCTTCACCAGGTCGGCGTATTTGGTCTGCCAGATGACCGGCACGGCGGTGCCTCCGTCGAAGGTGTCCATGCACATGAGCACGGGGGCGACCGGCTTGCGGGTTCCCGCGGAACCGGCGGTGATCGCTTCCTTCCAAGCGTCCAGGTTGGTCGGTTTTTCCTGCATGACCGGACCCTTCAGCCGGAAGAGGCGGGCGAAGGAATCGTTGAGATGGTGCACCGGTTGGATGTTCCAAGCGGTTTCGAGGATCTCGATGCCGAGCGGCGTGAAATAGTCAGAGAGCTTCAGCTTGTCGGGGTTGGCGACCTGGAATCCGGCCAGCATCATGACGAGATGGGAATCCGGCGCCATGTTGTGGTTGCCCATCGCGGCGGTGGGACCGACGGGCGTTTCGTAAGCGACGATGGCGGCGCCGGGTGACATGCAGACGGTGCCGACCAACTTCAAATCGCCGTAATCCGCGGGATCGAGTTCGGCCACAGCAGCCGAGGCACCGCCGCCTTGCGACCATCCGGCGCCGCCGAACTTCGTGCCGGCGCCGACCTCTTCCATTTTGCGCGCGGCGTGGACGAGATAAACGGCATCGCGGGCCTGGGTGCGGTTGACCACATATTGGTGCTGACCCGGAGTGCCGAGGCCTTGGTAGTCCGTGGCGCAGACGACATAGCCGTCGTCGATCCAGCCCTGCAGGCCGGGAACGCCGAAGTCGATTTGCTGCGTCGAATTGGCGTCGAAGTAGGTGATGAGGTTGCGCGCCGGGTTGGGCTGGGCCGAAGGGGTCGCGGCATCACCGAGACCCGTGGTGCCATGGCACCAAGTCATCACTTTGCGGTCCTTGCCTTTTTCTTCCGGCGCGATGACCAGGCCAGTGACTTCGGTGGGCACGTCATTCACATCCTTCGAGACGTAGCGAACTTTCCACGCACGCGCGCCCTTGATCTCCGTGCCGATTTCTTTCTGAGAGAGCAGGTCGCCCGGTTTTCCACCGGTGAACGGCGGGGCAAAGCGGTCCTTGGTCGCGGACGGCGTAGGCGGTTGGTTGTTGTCGATGGGAATCTCGGCCTGCGCGAAGGCGACGGCGGAAAGGGTGCAGGCGAGGGTGAGGAGGATGCGTTTGTGGATCATAGGAGAGGGAGAGTTCTGCTGGGGAATTGAAAAGCGCAAAATAGACGCAGACTCGCTGTGAGCGTCAAGTGGTTCGCGTGTGATTGTTTCGGGTCACAACTCGATCGCCACCTGCAACCCGAGCACGAGTGCGTTGCCGTATTGGCCGAAGCCGCCGGGTTGTATGATGTATTGGATGTCGGGCTGTACGGAGAATTCTTTGGTGATCTGGATGACGTAGCCGACGTTGAGTACGGACTCGAGCGCGCCGGCGACCGATTGCCCCTGACTGCGCGCGTAAGGTTCGCTGAAGCTGCCGATTTGCCACACGCCGAAAAGATGATCGGCCGGGCGCTCGCTCCATGGACCGCGCCAGACGGCGCCGGCGAAACCGTTCAGCGGCATTTCTGTCACCGCATTCGGTGGCGACCAGACCACACCGCCGAAGATGGAGAACTGCGAAGTGTTGGGTTGTCCCGGACTTTGTTCCCAAAGCGTTTGTTGTCCGATCGCGTAAAATCCGAACGGGTCGCTGCCCCATCCACCTTCGTAGGTGTCAGTCGGTTCGCTCGAAACGTAAGCCCCGATTTTGTAGACGGCGGGCAAGCCGCTGCCGTCTCCTCGCAGCTCGCGTCGTTGGCGGGTGAATTGACGCTCGTCCTGCACGGCATGGTGGGTTCCCGAGTTCGGTGTCCACGCGAACTCCATCACGCCGAACACGCCATCTTCCTCGGCGAGAGCGAAGTCCATACCATGGTAAGGCCCCGATTGGCCCAAGTCCGCCCGCGCTTGGAACACTCCCGCCGTCAAAGTCGTCTCTTCCACCATGAACCAACGAGCACCCGCGAACCACGAGGCGGAGGCGCTGCCGGTGAAGGGCGAGTTGAGCTCGAGGGCGATGGGCACGGCATTCAGTCCGCCGGTGACGAGCAAATCGAAAGCGGGAAGAGTGGCGAAAAATTGCGCCGCCGCCACCCGACCGATGCCCACCTCCAATTTGTCATCGAAAGCCTTTTGCACGAGGTAGGCTTGGTAGAGGAAAAGGGTGTTGTCTGCCCATGCTTGCGAGACGGTGAAAGCATTGCCGATCGACTCGGAAAGATTGCGCCCCGCGCCGGATACCGCGGACACCCGCAATCCGCCGCCGCGCCAGCCGAAGGGCTCTCTCCAGATGAGTCCGAACGGCAGGTATTGCGAGTAAGCGAAATCCTGCGCTTTGCCGCCGATTGGGTTGCCTTGAAAGACACCGAAGTAGTCGACGAAGAATTCGATGCCGACCGGTTTAGCCGCTTTTTGGCAAAACGATGAAATGCGCAACAGGATGGTGTCATCCTCGTGGTAGGGCCCGCTCGCCGAAGCGGGCCGCTGCATTTGGATTGAGGGCGTGCGGACGGCTGGGCCAGCCGTCCCTACCGGAGGAGGTTTGTCGTCGCCTTCAGATGCAGCAGCCCCTCGATAGTCCAAAAGACAAAATGCCAAAGCCAGTAGGAGAACTGGGCGAGGGGAGCTGGGCATTGGCGACTTATAGCAGATTTGCGGCGCGTGGCGCGACGTCTTGAATCGGCGCAAATGCGGCCGCATCTGCAAAGTGGAAGCGCCAGCTTGGTGCTTATCTATGAAGGTTAAGCGGCAGGATGCCGCTTCTACTTTCCTACTGCAGGAACGCGTTGACCGTGGCGGAGAGTTGTTTGGAGGATTGGAAGACGAAGGAGTGGCCGCCTTCGAAGAAGGCCAGCCAGGCGAAGGGGATCTGGTTGGCGATCAGGAGGGAATTTTTCGGCGGGTCGATGATGTCGTAGCGTCCGTCGGCCACCAGCACGGGAACCTTCACGTTCTTGAGGTCTTCGAAGTTGCTGTTGTCCGCCTTCCACAGCGTGGTGCGCGCGCGGTCTTGGCGCTCGACGGTTTCCTTCGCGGTTTTGAAGTCGTCGGGAAAGATGCCCGCCGCAACGGCGGCTTTGAGGCGCGCGATGGCGTCCTTTTCGGCCTGCTTGCCCGCCTCGTCATCGGTGAAGGTTAGGGCGAGTTTTTCGTCGTTCGGGAGGTCGGGATTGTTGAGCTTGGCTTCCACGTCCGGCGCCGCCGCGTTCTGATACTTGCCGCCGGGATTGGCCGCGCAAAGGATTGCTTTGTTCACAACGTCGGGATGCCGGATGAGGAGTTGCTGTCCGATGCGCGCACCCATCGACCAAGCGAGAAAATTGGCCTTCTCGAATCCGAGGGCTTTGATCAACGCGGCGGCATCGTCCGCCATCTGCGGGATGGTCGTGTTGTTTTCCACGGTGTCGGTCGACAGGCCCACGCCGCGATTGTCGAAGAGGATTAGCTGATGGTTCTTGGCCAGCTCTTCGACCATGATGGGATCCCACATGCTCATGGTGGACATGAACCCGTTGATCAAGAGCAGCGGCTCGCCTTCGCCGCGGATGTAGTAGGCCAGTTTGACGTCGTTGACCTGAGCGTATTTGATCTCGGGTTTGAAGTCGGCGGCGTGGAGCGAGGAGGAAAGAAGGACGAGGGACAGAGCGAGGAGGGTGCGCTTCACGGGGTGATGAGATTTTTTCGAGTAGTAAGCGCGGATAGGCTGGCCACTCAATAAAAATGGCGGCATCCCGCGTTGCGTCCCGCACGCGTCGCCCCTATAACCACCGCATCATGCGCTCCCCTTATCTCCGCTTTCTTCAATTGTGGACCAGAATTGCCGCGATTGTGGCTGTCTGCGGTTCATTTTCCACTCCGCTGGCTGCCGCCGAGGAAGTTTCCGCCGCCGCGCTGGCCGAAAAGTTGCAAAACCCGGTGGCGGACTTGGTTAGTGTGCAGTTCCAGAACAACTTCGACTTCGGCGTCGGTGAGCACCACGGCACGCTTTATCTGCTCAACTTTCAGCCGGTCATTCCGCTGCACATCTCTCCCGAGTGGAACTATATTGTCCGCCCGGTGCTGCCGTTCATCTCGACGAGCAATGTCTACGGCCCGGGCTATGTCACCGGGTTGGGGGATCTCGAGCTGGAAACGTTCCTCTCGCCCATGAAGCCGGGGCCGTATGGCATTATCTGGGGACTTGGGCCCACTGCGATCCTGCCGACCGCCACACAGCGCAAGCTGGGCGGCGATGTCATGACTCTCGGACCATCCGGCGTGGCGCTCTGGCAGCGCAACGGATGGACTATCGGTTCGCTCGTCACGCAGAACTGGCGCGTGGCCGGACCCGGAGACTACAACCAGACCTACTTCCAACCGTTCCTGTCCCACACTTTCAAGACGGCTACGACGCCGAGCATCGATAGCGAATCATCCTACGACTGGCTCGAGGAGCAGTGGACTATTTCGTTCAACGCAGGGGTGAGCCAAGTTTTCAAGCTAGGTAAAATCCCGGTGCAAATTGGCCTGTTCCTCCAATACTACGCCGAGTCGCCCGCGCCCGGTCAGCAGTGGGGCTTCCGCGTCAACATAACTCCGATGTTTCCGGAATAGCTTGCCGCGTGTTCACCGTTTTCCATCAAAATCCATAAATTATGAATCCCAACAAACTCCTCCCCGCACTCCTCGCCCTGGTCAGCCTGATCTCCAC
Source organism: Chthoniobacterales bacterium (assembly GCA_044343805.1). Taxonomy (GTDB): domain Bacteria; phylum Verrucomicrobiota; class Verrucomicrobiia; order Chthoniobacterales; family JACTMZ01; genus JACTMZ01. The sequence continues at coordinate 33,087 of JBIJDZ010000006.1, forward strand.
CAACACTCCCGTCTTCGCCTGCACCGGCCTTATGTTGACCAACAAGGACGGCAGCACCGTCAGTGGCCGCACGGTCGAGTTCGGCATCAAGATCGATGCCTCTGTCGCCATGGTTCCCCGCGGTTATGCCTTCACGGGCGATACACCGTCCGGTGACGGATTGAAGTATACTGCCAAGCACGCCGCCCTCGGCGTGTATGCCTATGAAGACGTGAAGTTGATGGACGGCATCAACGACGCCGGGTTGGTGGCGGGTGCCTTCTATCTCCCGACCTTTGCCGACTACACGCCGGTGACGGCGGAAAACCAGTCCAAGGGCCTCTCTCCCGTGGAATTCCCGAATTGGCTTCTCACCCAGTTCGCCTCGGTCGACGAGGTGCGCAAGGCCGTCGAAGCGGGCGATGTCGTCATCACCCCGACGGTGGTGTCCGGCTGGGGCGCGACGCCGCCACCCTTCCACTACGTGGTCTACGACAAGACCGGCGAGTCCATCGTCATCGAACCGATCAGCGGCAAACTGGTCATTCACGAGAATCCGCTCGGAGTGATCACCAACTCGCCGACCTACGACTGGCACATGACCAATCTCCGGAACTACATCTCGCTAAACCCCAACAACGTCAACAGTGGCAAGATCGGCAAGCTCGAGCTGCAGGCCTTCGGCATGGGCAATGGCATGTGGGGCCTGCCGGGCGACTTCAGCCCGCCGTCCCGCTTTGTCCGCGCCGCGCTCTTCAGCGCCAATGCCATTCCCTCTGACAACGCCGCCGAGGGCATTAATCACGTGTTCCACGTCCTCAACAACTTCGACATCCCGATGGGCATCGGCCGCTCGAACGACGACGGCACGATCTCGGCGGATTACACGCAGCTGACCACGGCCCGCGATCCGCAGAACCTGCGCTTCTACTACAGGACTTACGACGATCAGACCATTCGCATGATCGACATGAAGCAGCTGGACCTCGACGCCAAGGAAATCAAGAAATTCGCCGCGGTATCGAACCAGCCGGTCGTAGACATGTCGTCGAAGCTCAAGTGATACGATCGGGATTTCCTTATCTAACCACTATGAAAACACCTAAAATTCTGCCCGCAGTGCTCGCTCTTGCAGCGATGCTTTTTGCCAACCAACCCGCGCTCGCCTGCACCGGCGGGGCGCTCATTGCCAAAGACGGCGGCGTGGCCGTCGGACGCACGCTCGAGTTCGGTGAACCGCTCAATTCCGTGCTCGCCGTCTGGCCGGCCGGGTCCGAATTCACCGGACTGACTTCCACCGGCAAGAACGGCCTCAAATGGAAATCGAAATACGGTTTTGTCGGCCCGACCGCCGCCACGAACTATGACATGCTGATTGACGGCCTGAACGACCAAGGCCTCAACGTCGGCCTCTTCTACTTCCCCGGCTTCGCGCAATATGCAGAGGCGACACCGGAAAACTCGGCCAAAGGCCTCGCGCCCGCCCAAGTCACCGCGTGGATTCTCAGTAATTTTGCCACGGTCGCCGAGGTGAAGGAAAATATCGGTAAGATCGCCCTCTTGCCCGTCGTGCTCGACCTCATCGGCATCGTGCCGGACTTGCACATCAAGGTGCAGGATCCCACCGGCGCCTGCATCACCATCGAACCTCGAGGCGGAGAACTCGTCGTGCACGATAACCCCGTGCGCGTTTTGACCAACGCCCCGGAATTTTCCTGGATGCTGACCAACCTCAACAACTACCTGAACATGTCCGCGGCCTATCCCGCGAACCAGAAAATCGGCGACCTCGAACTATCACCCTTCGGCATGGGTGGCGGTTCGCGCGGTCTGCCCGGCGACTTCACCCCGCCTTCGCGCTTCGTACGCATGGCGTTCTATCTGCAAAACGCCCTACCGCAGGCTACCAGCGCCGAGGCCGTGGGCACGATGTTCCATTTCCTCAACAACTTCGACATCCCGCCCGGCGCCGCCAGGCCCCCCGCCGGCACGTCGGAAAAATTCCCCGACTACACGTCATGGACGGTGGTCAGCGACCTGGCCAAGAAGCACTACCACTTCAAAACCTACGGAAACCCGAATGTGCGCGTCATCGATCTCGCCCAAGCCCTGCAAGCCGCCGGCGACAAGATGGTCACCGTCGAAATGGGCCCGCAGGACCACGACAGCTTCACGCCGTCGACGATGGTCGAGGTGAAGTAGGCGGAAGCCGAGCAGTTAGCCACAGTCGAGCGAAGCGAACCGTAGCAGAGCGGAGATAGGTCGCCGCGGCGACCAAACAGACAGCTCGAAGAGCTGAGCGAAGCGGTCAAATTGACGCGGATAAGCACGGATGATTTCCGGCCGACTGACATCGGCCGGAAATAAGTGTTCGACTCGCAGAGAGCAGCAGCCGACCGCTTGACGTGGAGATGCGGTGCACTACCATGTCTTACACACTCAAGCACCATGACCACGTTGACCATTCGTTTGCCCGAAAAACTCAAAGGGGATTTGGACAAGCTCAGTCGCAGGGAGAACAAGGCTGTGAGCGACATGGTCCGTGAGTCGCTGCGACGCTACGTGGCGGTGGAAAAGTTTCGTGCCGTTCGGAAGAAGATTCTGCCGTTCGCCGAAGCCCAAGGGTTACTGAGTGACGAGGATGTTTTCAAGGCCCTCTCATGAGGGTCATCCTTGACTCGAACGTTTTCATCGCAGCGGTTGCCTCCCGCGGTCTTTGCGAGGTTGTCGTGGAGCTTTGCCTCGAGCGCCATACTGTGGTCGCGGGCGAGGGGATTCTCGAGGAAGTTGGAGAAAAACTCAGGACCAAGATCAAGGTTCCCTCCCCCGTGGTTGCTGAATACGTGAAGTTCTTGCGGCAGCACGTCGAACTGCTGAGGCCCGACAGGATTGATCCGAAGATGTGCCGGGATCCCAAAGACCTCATGGTGCTGGGCTTGGTGGCGCCGGGAGATGCGCAGGCCATCGTAACGGGTGACAAAGATCTGCTCGTGCTCGAGGTCTACAAAGGTGCGCCGATCATGACACCGCGTGCTTTCTGGGAATTCAGTCAGTCCGAAGCGTAAAAGCCCGCTCTCTGTCATGGATGATGGTCGAGGTGAAGAAGACGGAAAATTCTTGAACATAAGGTAACGAAGGGGGATTGGATGGGCCTGTCCTTTCGGGCTTCGTTAACTTAGTTTCCTTTTGTTCAATCTCATTCGGGGTATTTTCTTGTCGTGTGCGCGGCAGTTTCCGATCTTGCGCACCTATGCAAAACCTCCCGAAATCCTTTGCGGCGCTGGCTGCCGCGATTGTTCTCACTCTTTCGTCACCCGCCGTGGCTTGCACGGCTTTCCAACTTCAATCTAAGGATGGCGCGCAGATTTACTTCCGCTCGATGGAGTTCGGGTATCCCTTCAACTCCAAGGTGCTCGTCGCCCCGCGCGGCTCGGACTTCACCGGAACCGCCCCCGGCGGCAAACCCGGGAAGAAATGGACGGCCAAATACGGGTTCGTCGGCTTGAACGTCGATATCGAGCCCACGCTGGTCGCGGACGGCCTGAATGAAAAAGGTCTCGCCATCGGCATGCTCTATCTGCCGGGCTTTTCCGAATATCTGCCGGCCGACGCCGCGCCGCGGGACAAGGCGATCGGCAGTTGGGAGGTGGCGAATTACCTGCTGTCCAATTGCGCCACGGTCGAGGAAGCCGTCGCCGCCTTGAAGGACGATGTGTATGTCGCGCAGCAGGAATTCGTGCCTTTCAAAGAAGTGCTCGCCGTCCACTACTGGATCGGTGACAGCACGGGCAAAGTGGTCATCGCCGAATACGTTGATGGCAAACTGGCCATCCATGATGCGCCGCTCGGCGTTCTCACCAATTCGCCGCCGTATGATTGGCAGACGATCAATGTGGCCAATTACGTCGATCTCTCGCCGGTCAACGTGCCCGAGCGCACGCTCGGCAAGTTCACCGCGATGAACTACGGAGAGGGCAGCGGAGCTGTCGGCTTGCCCGGTGACATGACGCCGCCCTCGCGCTTCATCCGCGCCGCGCTCTTCTCGCATTGGGCCACGCCGGCCGCGACCGCTAATGACACGGTCAACCTCGGCTTTCACGTGCTCAACACCTTCGACATCTTCAACGGTGCGATCCAGTCCAACACCGCCGAACAGGCCGCGACCACCAAGGGGCTCCTTACTTCCACGGGTCAGCCGAAACTGGTCAACTCCGACACGACCGAGTGGGCGGTCGCGCACGATCGCACCAACCTCAAGACCTACATCCGCACCTACAACGGCCTCGAGATCCAGATGGTCGACCTGAAGGCCATCGACTTCGACCAACCCGGCATGCGGGTCATCGCGCTGCAGAACAACTTCGCCCCAGAGGACATCACGGCCAAGGCCGCGCCGTTGGCGGCGAAGTAAGAGTAGGAAGCTGGCGCGGATAGTCTGGGAAGCGGAGGCGTGGGCTGCGATTTGACAAGGTGAACCTCAACGCCCGCGGCAAGTCGATGGACTGCAGCCACTGAACCTTCCACCGTGCCATAGACTCAAAGCTACGACGTCAAATACTGATTCAGTCCTTTAAGGGCGCGTACGCGACGCTCCGCGATCGTCTGTTCGAGCAAAGATTGATTTGTCTCCAATCGCTCGCGTGACACCACTGGGTGATTGAGGTGGTAAATGATGGCGCGTCCGTAAACGAATTTGCGGTCGCGTCCAAGGTGGTAAAGCCGATTGCCCAAATCCGCATCCTCGCGCCCCCAACCGGTGAACGTCTCGTCATAGCCGTTCACGGCGATAAGATCCTGTCGCCAGATCCCGAGGTTGCATCCGAGGATGCCGCGCTGTTTGCGACCGCGTTTGACCACCGGCAATGGTAAACGCACGGCTTTCATCAAGCCGTTCAATTTTCCGCGTAGGGCAAGCGACCACACGTGGCCGCAGGAGGGTTCGAATGATCCCACGCACGATTCATCCACAAACGCCCGCCGCCCTTGCACCCAGCATTCGCGCTCGGCCAGCTTCCCGTGATCTTCGACAAAACGCCGATCCGGCACCGAATCACCGTCAAGAAAAACAACGTAGTCTCCGGTGGCTTGCGCGATGGCCTGGTTCAGGATGACGGCCTTGCGGAATCCTTCGTGATCATGACGCACATGTCGCAAAGGCATGTGTCTTGCATAAGTGCTTACAATTTCCGCAGTTTCGGGACCGGAACCATCATCTGCAATCAGCACCTCTTCAGGGGAGAGCGACTGGGCATACAAGCTTGCAAGCGCTTTACTCAAGGCCAGCGGATACTCGTAGGTGCTGACGATGACGCTGACTTTCGGCCTCATTTTTTTACGGACGCGCCGCTCTTCTCGTACTCATACAAGCGGCTGTAGCGCACTAACGTGGCGAACGCCGTGGCCTTGGCGATGTAATATCCCGGATAACCATCCAGAAATCCCCGTCGCAAAATATAGGCACGAAAGAAGCGCCACCACGGACGGAACACCGTCTCGAAAGCCGACCAACGGTGACCGCGCTGGATCTGTCGTTGGAGAAAGTAGTCGCTGAACACACCGATTTTATCCACATGGCTCAAAAGCGTGGGATTCGAGTAATGGTGCAGATCTCCGTGCAACCGTTGGCAAGCTCCTTGGAGTACTATCTTGTCGTGTTCGGGTGATCCTTCCCATTGCCCCAGCCCTCGACGGAAAAGTCGCAGACTCCAATCCGGATACCAGTCCCCATGGGAGATCCAGCGGCCCATGAACCAAACCTTGCGCGGGAACATCGCACCGGCATAGCGCTCATGATCATTCTCGAAAAAACGAACAATGTCATCGCGCAGAGCGTCCGACACCTCCTCATCTGCATCGAGCGCCAACACCCAAGGTGCCGTGACCTGTGACAAGGCGTAACGCTTTTGATCACGGTATCCTTGCCACGTGTGCTCGATCACCTTTGCTCCGAATCCGCGTGCAATTTCCTCGGTGCCGTCTGTGCAATCGTTCACCACCACGACAATTTCCTGCACCCAGTCGCGCACGCTTCCCAAACTGCGCGGCAGATTGTGCGCCTCATTGCGCGCCGTCATCGAAATGGCGATGGGCAGTTTATGAGGGTCTTTTGCTTTCACGTTAGGGCGGCTGCAGTATAAGCAACGTTTGTGTCAGGTAAGCTAACCAAAACACTCGGCTTTTACGAAGCCACGCTTGGCGCCAAGCGTGTCATGCTGCTCGATCTGGGCTTCCTTGGCGACTCGATCCATCTGCTGCCGGCGCTTTGGATACTTCGGCAGGCTTATCCGGAGGCTGAACTGAACGTCATGGTTTCCGAGCATGTGACCAAAATCATGGAGGTCGCCCCCTACGTCGATCGTGTGTGGGGCTATCCGCGGTTCCCTCGCGGTCCGAAATGGTATCAGGATTTCGGCCGTATCCGTCGCCTGCGTGCTGGGAAGTTTGATGTGGTCGTCAATCTCAACGGGTCCGATCGCTCCAGCATCCTCACCGGTCTAAGCGGTGCCCGCTGGCGTTTGGGGCGCCGCCCGGCAGACGGCGGCCCCGCCTTCTGGAACGCGATGTTCACCCACATCGTCGAGCATCCTTACAAAACCGAACTCATCTCCACCCAGCGCTGGCACTGTTTGAAAAAAGCCGGCTTTCCCGGTGACGCGCCGGAGGTTCACATCGATATTCCCGAAGCTTCGCGGCGCATCGCGCTGGAAAAAGCCGGCGGAAAGGGCGGATGGATTCACGTCAGTCCTTTCACCACCGAGAACTACAAAGAATTGCCTCCATCCCAACTTTCGGAACTGCTACGCAAACTCAACCGCCGTTTCCCCGACAAGAAAATCATCCTCACCTGCGCGGCCAACGAGCGTGAGAAAGGCAAAATGACCGCCCTGCTCTCGGCCCTCGATTTTTCACCATGGCGCGTTTTCGGCGGTGAACTCGACCTCTTGGAACTTGCCGCCATCGTGCAAGCCAGCAGCCTCCACCTCGGCGGCGATTCCGGAGGGCTTCATGTTGCATGGATGACCGGCGTGCCGACCGTCACCTGGTTTCGCCGCTATGACGGCCTCGCCGACTGGCAACCTGTCGGCCCACATCACAAATCTATTGTCGGAGAGCGAACGCCCGAAGGCCTCGAGGGCATCAACTCTGATGAGATTGTCGGCATGACCGAGGGTCACATCTTTAGCCAATCACCGGGTGGCTTATGGTCTCAATCACTCGAACTTCATGGACGGCATGGCAATAGCCTGTGCGCCCCGTCCGACAAAATCAACGAGTATTGAAGTAGGTAGAATAGATTCAAACATCCATACTTCTTGCGCGCGCAGTAACAATCCACACAATTTTCCTTCGCCAGTCTTCATCCATACCACATTCCCATGTCTTCGCCGCCCATCATCCTGATCCACCGCGGGGATAGTTTCTATCTGGCGCATACCATTGCGCAGGCGAGGAGTTCGAATCCCGAAAGTCGTCTCATCTTGCTCGGTGACCGCAGCAACAGCTTTTACCTCGGAGCTGAGCATCACCATTACGCGGACTATTTCGAGGAAGCCCGGGAATTCGCCAAACTTTTCACCTACGAGTATTTTCCGAACTATCAATATCCGTGGATTCTCTTTTGCCACCAAAAGTATTTTGCCCTGCGGGATTTCATCCGTGCTCAAGGAATCGAAAAATTTCTCCTTATTGATTCGGATGTGATGGTCTATGACAAACTGGACCCATATTTTGACCACTATAAAAATACCCGGATGACAGTCAGTGGTCCGCCTCATGTTGGCCTGGTGCATGCAGCTTTTTCTGTGGTTAATGATTCAACCGTTCTCGACGATATTTGCCGTATTTATTGGGAAATGTTCACCACCTCGGCGTGGGAGCTGAAGTCGCGCACCGGCACCAATCTTTTCTATGAAATGGTCGGACTCTACACTTTGTCAAATCGTCCTGGATCAGGACTTTTCAATACATACGGTGCGGACGATAGTTTCGCCATCAGCCACAGCGTACTCGAAGATCCGTTGTTTGAATTTGACCAAGGAATTGTTGCTCTGCGCTGGCAGGAGAACATACCTCATCTTTTCGACAAGCGGACTTTACGATGGCGTCGCTCTCCCTCTCTGCACTTTCACGGAAAAGGGAAATACATGATGGGTAAATATTTAAAATTGTCATCGGGTCACGCTCGTTGGCAGAACGGCGTGAATCGGACAGTCAGCGCCCTGCGCAAATACCCCGCAAGGTGGATGGGTAAACTCGGTCAAACTTGCTCTTGGCCAAAGTCCTAAAATAATGACCAACCTTGATTCAAAAAACTATGATGATGTCGCGGATGGTAAGTTAACCCGGATGGACATCAATTTAACCTTTATCTTCTACCACTACGGCCCGATACCGCGATATCTGCGCCATGCAATTGAGCATGTACGTATCTTCAATCCCCGGGCCGAGATTCTTCTGGTCACGGAGGCCGGTGCCAGCGACAGCAAACTCACTCGCCTCGGTGTCACCACGGTCAAAATGTCGGACTTTCCATCACCCGAACTCGAGCAGTTCAGATCCGATTACCGTCACATCTCGTGCTTCAAGGAAAAGTTCGAGCGGTTTGTTTTGGAGCGCTGGTTTGTCACGGAAACGATCCGTCTCCGTCGACCCGATCGGATCTATGTCATGTTAGACAGTGATGTTGCCGTTTTTGATGATGCCTCGAAGCTTGTCGCATCTTTGCCGGACTGCCCGATTTGTCTCGCGAGCATGAACCCGCATTTTACTTTTATCCGTGGCAGTATTGAGGACTTTCTATGCTACATCCTTGATTTTTACCGGGATGAGGAACGCATAAAGCAAAGCAAAATTAGGCAGCAAAACGAGAAGGGCAGCGCCCAAATATTTAACCAAGGGGAGATGCAGTTTCTTTTCGATTATCTGCGCGAATCGGAAAATATGCGCTTTTATGAAACGGACACTCCTTTTGGCTTGGTCGATTGCAATATCCACCTGCCCCAAGGGTATGAGCACATGCAACTACCTCGCCGCCCACGCAAAAAAGTTTTCTGGAAACGCGAGGACGGGAAATTGCTGCCCTATTTCCGCAAGGATGGTGAGTTGAAGAAGGCATTTATCATCCACTTTCAAGGTCCGGGCAAAAGAGTGTTTTATCGCTTCAATCGTATCGGGCGATCGCCGAGCCCTTTTACCGCAGTCCTGGCCAACACTGTTTTTCAGCATAGCCTTGT
>JBIJDZ010000007.1:0-42054 GCA_044343805.1 Chthoniobacterales bacterium
CAAACGTGAAGCCCGGGCCGGCCAACTGGCTTTCCGCTTGATCGGCCCCGACGACCCCGACGGTTACGGCGGTTGGTGGATCGTCGTTTACCATCCGGGCCGCTTGGAAAAGGCGCGCGTGAACGACCGCGCATATGCCAAAGTCACTCTGCCCTTCGACCAAGTAAACCGTCGCAACGGCAGCCTGCGCACGGACGCAACCCAGACCAACCTCAGCTGGCTCAGCCGGAAAATGCATGACCTCACGGGACAAATCCCCGATCTGCGCGGCTTCTACCGCGATAAAGACGGCGTCTTCCGTCTCATCGGCTTCGACGAGGAATCCTAGCCGCGGCAACCAAGCAGCTTGCGCTCGCGGATGATGCGGGCCACCTCGGTCGGCACACACTTTTCCCAACTCCGGTCGCCACAGCGAAGCCGCGCGAGCACCTCGGGCGATTTGATGCCGAGAATGTCCTCGCGGTAGTCGCTGACGGGGACGATAAATTCATTCTCCCGAAGGTAAGCATAAAGGTGCCGCAGCTTGGGATCGACGCAGAGGTTGTCCGCCGTGATGATCGCCCCGTCTGCCGCAAGACGAGGATAAGCGTAAAGCCTCACGTTCGTTTTGAACAGACGCCCCAAACCCTCAAGGATGCCGCCCTGCAGGCCGCTGTAGTATTTTTCGAGGAAGATTTCCTCGAGACTGGGCACACCGAGAGCGAGACCGATCGCCTCTTTCGTGTAGAGCGAAACGTAATCAACGAGCCGGAAATATTCCGCAAAGTTGGAAACCAGCACGGTCTGGCCGAGCGCACCGAGAATGTCAGTGCGGTCGAGAAAGTCCTGCGGATCGAGTTCGCCCGTGCTCAGCAGGTTTTGCATGGTGATCTCCGCCAGCGTGAGCACGCCGCGCGGCGCCTGTTTTTCCCGCGGGGCAAAATCATCGTAGGCGCAACGCAGCATCTCGAAAGTGACATGGGTGACGGGTCGAAAACTTCCGCGCTCGATCAGGACGGCACGCTTGTAGAGTTCCTCGGCCGGTTGCAGCACTTCGCCGTCGGCACGGAACATGGCCGCACGCCCCAATCCCTGCGCCACCAGCTGCAAACTCATCAGACGGTTATCTACCGAGGAAAAATCCGGACCGCTAAAGCGGATCATGTCCACCTCGATGCGCTTTGAGGTAAGATCATCGAGCAGCGAGCCGATCAATTTCTCCGGCTCGGCATGGTGCCGGAAAGCGCCATAGATGAGGTTCACGCCGATGATGCCGAGAGCCTCCTGCTGCGCGATATTCTCCGCGTCGAGCATGCGGACGTGGATGATGATTTCGTTGACCGGCCCCCGGGGTACGGACTGGAAACGGATGCCCATCCAGCCGTGGGATTCATCGTGCCGGTGGTAGCTACGTGCCGCCACCGTGTCGGCAAAAACAAAGAACGTCTTTTCCGCACCAACCTTTTCGTCGAGACGCTCGCGCAGGAGCGAAAACTCGTGGTCGAGCATGCCCGCAAGGCGTTGGCGGCTGACGTAGCGTTCCACCGGTCCGTAGATGGCGTCGCTGAATGTCATGTCGTAAGCCGACATCGTCTTGGCCACCGTGTTGGCCGCCGCTCCGACGTAAAAGAACCTCCGCGCCACCTCCTGCCCCGCTCCGATCTCGGCGAAAGTTCCGTAGATGCGTCCGTCCAGATTGATGTCCAGCGCTTTGCGGTTGACCTGCATGTTGAAATCGTTGGCAGCCATAGGCCCCGCATCATGCGTCTGCAACAAACGCGCGGCAACGCGAAAGCCGAGCCATCATGGATGCTTGCCAGTGCGGCGATTGTCCCGTGAGATCATCCGCACGCATGACCCAGCCGGCCAAAATTTCCCGAGCCGCCGCCTTGGCGGCAATGGGCGAACGCAATCCCGTGAAGCGTCGCCGGGCTTTTCTGTTGCTCTGTCTGGTGCCGGCACTCGTCGTCCTTGCCCTCTTGTTGGTCTATCCGCTGTTTTACAATGCGGTGCTGTCGCTCTCCGACGCCGGGGCGGAACGCATGCGCGATTGGAGATTGGTCGGGTTACAGCAATACGCGGCGGCATTCCGCGAGCCGGAATTTTGGATCATTTTCAGCAAAACGATCATCTGGACGGTCGTCGGCACGGCCTTGCAAGTGGCGCTGGGAGTGGCTCTGGGCTTGATTCTGCACCAGCAGTTCATCGCCGGTCAGTCGGCATGGCGGCTGCTGCTTCTCCTTCCTTGGGCGGTGCCCCAATACATCGCCGCCCTGACTTGGCGCGGGATGTTCGAGGGCACGCACGGTGCGGTAAATTCTTTTCTTGGCACGGCCTTCGGAATGCCGCCCATCGACTGGTTGAACTCGGCCTTCGAGACATTCACCGCAGCCATTCTGGTCAACGTCTGGATGGGTTTTCCATTCATGATGATCGTGGTTCTTTCCGGTTTGCAGTCCATCCCGGCCAACATCTACGAGGCCGCGCGATTGGAGGGCGCCGGCGCCTGGTGCCAATTCAGCAAACTGACAGCGCCGTTGCTTCGCCCGGTCATGGTTCCAGCCGCCACTCTCGGCATCATTTGGAATTTCAACAACATGAACGCCATCTGGCTTTTCTCCAATGGCGGCGCCCCGGATGACTCGACCCACATTCTCGTCTCCTACGTATACAAAGCCGCGTTCACTTATTACCAATATGGTTGGGCCGCCGCGCTCTCGGTGGTCATTTTCGTGATTCTGTTTCTATTCGTGCAGGGCTTCTTGCAGCTGAGCCGCCCGTCGAAGTGACGCGTCAGCGCCCGAAAAACCACCGCACGAGATCCGGTCCGGCGGCAATCCACAGCAACGCCCCCGCCGCAAGATAAGGTCCGAAAGGAATCCTGCCATGCTCGCCCAGACGACGGGCCAGCAACATCGCGCCACCGGCAACCGCTCCGATCACCGAGCCCGCCCCGATGCTGAACAGCGCCCCGGGCCATCCGAGAAACGCCCCGAGCGTAAGCATGAATTTCACATCACCAAAACCCATGGCCTCGCGGGGCACGACGACGGCCCGGGCCGTTCCCCGCCAACCATCCGCGTCGGCATAGGTCACCTCGCGCCCTTCGCGTTCGACGCCATCGGACCGCAGGTGCCAGACTTCGCCGCCGGCCAAGTGCAGCTCCAGCGTATCGCTCGGACGGTAGAAAACTTCGGTGAGTTCCCATGGTTCCCCGCCGAGCAACAAGCGAGGGCCTGCGGGGCCGTGGTGAACGACGAATTCCTCGGCCGGCTCGAGCTCGAACCTTTTGCGGCCGAAAGCCAGCTTACCCAACTCCACCACGGCAAAAAGCCCGGCAAAGCCGACCCCGGCACCGAACAAACTCGCGCGCAGACGCTCCTCCCAATCCGCTCCCGGCTGCAACCCGGCGACCGACATGCTCAAAATCACCCCGACCGCCGCCCCCCCCAAGGTCAGACTGTCGGGCAGGATCATATGCTCCAAGTCGATGAACGTGCCGGCGACGAGCAATGCCGCCAGCACCATGTAGGCAAGAGCCATGGCCGGCGGGAAGGTCCACCACAACCAAAGGAACAGCCCGGCCGTGAGGAGTTCAACCAAAGGGTAGCGAGCCGGTATACCCGTCGAGCATCCGGCACAACGCCCGCGCAACCAGAGCCAGCTGAGCACGGGGAGGTTCTCGTACCAGGGGAGGGAGCGTCCGCACTGCGGACAAAATGAACGCCGCGGATAAGACAACCCGATGCCGCGCGGGAGCCGATGGATCACCGCGTTGAGGAAAGACCCGCAGATGAGCCCGAAAACAAAGACGGTCGCTGACGCCACCACCGGATTCATTCCCTGGGCAGTTTTTCCTCCACCATCTCGCAGAGCACGTGAAGCAGGAACTTTTGAGCCTCTTGGATGCGCGCCGTGACGGTGCCGGGAACGATCAATTCGATCTCGGCTGCGCCTTTGGTGAAGCCACCATCGCGCCCGAGCAGAGCGATCGTGCGCATACCGCGCCGCCGCGCCTCTGCGAGAGCGGCCAGAATATTGCGAGATTTGCCGGAAGTGGAAATACCGATGAGCACATCTCCCGCCTGCCCGAAGGCATGCACTTGACGCGAAAAGCTGTCGGCAAACTCATAATCGTTGCCAATAGCCGTGAGCAGCCCGCCGTCCACCCCCAGCGCCATCGCCGGGTATGGACGCCGGTCGCCCGAGAAACGGCAGACAAACTCCGCCGCGATGTGCGCGGCATCGGAGGAACTGCCCCCGTTCCCGCACAGCATGAGTTTGCGACCGTCTTTCAACGCATCGAGAACGCAGCAGGCCGCCCGGACAAGCGGTTGCTCCAAGGCATCAAGCGCGGCCAAAGTCTCGCGGGCACCCGCAAGGGACCTCTGGTAATGCGTCATGGCATGGCCTCCGTCGCCGGGGCCGGTGTCGTACGTGCTTTCATGCGAACACGAGCATCCCGACGGCGCACAAGGTGAAGCAAGACAATTTCCCGTGGAGCGCCGCCATTTGACATCCGCAGGCAAACCTTCTTTCATGCGCGCATGAATCTGCGCCTCGGCTTGCTTCTGGCCGCATTGCTCCTTGTTTCGTGCGCCGCTCCGCCGCGGCCGGTCGAACTCGCTTCCGCCCCCGTGCTGCCGCTGGCCTTGGACAGCGACTTCGAATTCCGCAAGGTCAATCGGTTCCTCAACCAACCCAAACTTTTCGAACCCACGCGCAATGAAATGCTCAACTTCGAGCGCAACCGCATCAACTACGGGGCACTCTCGGCCGACGAGCGACGCCAACGCGAAGGCACATATTTCAACATCTATTGGCGCGCAGCACGCGCCGCCGATCTCACCGTGCGCCTCGAATACCGGCAGGAAAAACTCGGCAACTCCGTGCGCGCCCAGGAGGTCTCCTACGAGCAGGCCAAAGGCACCGTGAAAACCTCCTTCGCCGTCGCGGGCGACAAATACCTCTGGGACGGTCCGGTCACCGCTTGGCGATGCCTGCTGATCGAAAACAACCGCATCGTCGCCTTTACCCAATCCTATCTCTGGAAATAAATAGCCGCGCCGCGGTCCGCGTTTGACACCGTCCCGCAACGCCTTCTAATTGACGTAACCTTGAGTGCCGTTTCCACAGTGCAAGTCGGAGTAGCCGGACCCACCGCGTGGATACGCGTGGACGGTCGCGGATCTTTCCAGAACAGCGCCGGACTCAAAGACTTTGCCGCCGAGATGACGCGCCGCGGTTTGCAAGATTTTGTCGTCGATCTCAAAGACTGCGAACTCATGGACTCCACCTTCCTGGGCACGTTGACCGGCATCGCCCTCAAACTCAGGCCCGCAGGCAGCCTCAAAGTGATCCGCCCCAACCAACGCAACCGCGAGGTCCTCCAAAATCTGGGGCTCGACCGCATCTTTAACGTGGTCGAGAACACAACCGTCACCGCTCCGGCAGGGGAACTGCACGACGCCGAGACCGATCTTCCCCGCGAGGCCAACCGCGACACCATCATCGAAGCCCATGAAAACCTTGTCGCCGCCAACCCTGAAAACGCCGTGCGCTTCAAAGATGTGATCGAGTTCCTCAAGCAAAAGGAACCCGGCGACCAAGCGCGCCCTTGATGCCGCGATGCCGGCAGGGCTAACTTGAGCTGCCCTTACGGGGGGCTTTATGGAGACCGGCCTTCTCATTGTTTTCATCCTGCTCTCGACCTACCTCGCTTGGGATGTCGTGCGCCAGCGCCGCGCGCTCCGACTCCTCGGACGCGAGTGGCGTGAGCTGCAGACCGAGGAAGAGCGTGTGTTCGATTTTCTTCACGGACTGGGCGAAGCCTTCGGTGGCGGCGCCGGTCGGCGCGGACTCCACCGCCTCATTGTCGAGAGCGCCGCGCGCATCCTCAACGCCCACGGCGGCGCGCTTTATCTGCTCGACCGGTCAGGCGATTTTCTTTCGCCGTCCTACATGAGCCGCGCCAGCTCCCCCCTCGTGCAGGTGCCCGAGCACATCCGCCGCCAAGCCGCCGCCAACCCAGTCGCGCTCGAGAGTTATCTGCGGCTGCATCCCGTCCGCCCCGGCGAAGGAGCCATCGCCCGCGTGTGGAGCGAGGGCGGCGTCCGACTCTTCAATTTTTCCGATCCGGAATTGACCGGCCTGGCCGCCGAAGGTCAGCAGCCGACATCGGCTCTCGTCGGCTGCCTGTCTTACCGTGACAAAACCCTCGGCGTTCTCGCCGTCGTCAACGGACCAATGAGCCCGACGTTCAGCACGGAGGACTTGGCCGTGTTCAAAGCCATCGCCGAGCAATCGGCTTTCGCCCTCTTCAGCGAGGCGGTCTATCTCGAAGCCGGGGAGAAACGCCGCCTCGACAGCGATCTCGAGACCGCTAGCGAAATCCAGAGCATACTCCTGCCAGCGACGGCCCCGGCCATACCGGGTTACGAGATCAGCGGTCTTAACATTCCCGCCCGTCACGTGAGCGGTGACTACTACGATTACGTGCGCTTGGATGAACATCGCTGGGGCATCGTGATCGCCGATGTCTCCGGTAAGGGCATCCCTGCCGCGCTTATCACCAGCATGTGCCGCAGTCTCCTGCGCGGCGCCGCTCCCGGTTCGCCTTCGGCAGTCGCCGCGCTCCAGCATGTCAACCGCCAGCTCTACCCCGACATCAAAGAGGACATGTTCGTGAGCATGCTTTTTGTCGTCATCGACATGCGGACAGACGATGTCACCGTGGCCCGGGCCGGACACGACCCGCCTTTGCTTTACCGAGCGGCCGGACGCGAGGTGATTCTGCTGCGGCCACCGGGCATGGCTGTGGGCATTGACAGCGGAAGCGTCTTCGATAGGGTCGTGGCCGAAGAAAAAATCACGCTGGCACCGGGCGACGGACTGCTGCTTTACACGGATGGCGCCACCGAGGCGCTCGACCGGCACGACACCGAATTCGGTCTCGCCCGGCTGACCCACGCCGTCCAAGCCAACGCCGCTAAAGGCGCGGGCGCCACGGTGAAAAATATCGCGGAAGAGCTGCGCGAGTTCGCCGGCGACGTCCCGCAACACGACGACATAACCCTGATTTCCATCCGCAAGCTATGAGCAAAAAAGAACCCAACGACCCTTCTCTCGAGACCGCTTCTGCCGAGACGGACACACCAGCTTCCGAAACCAGCCTGACCGAGGACCTCGAGAAATTCCGCGACCTTGCGCTGCGCACCGCGGCCGATTTCGACAACTACCGCAAACGGGCCGCGCGCGAAAAAGAGGATGCCATCCGCTACGCGAACAGCTCGCTGCTCAGCGACCTGTTGCCGTTGATCGACAACTTCGAACTCGGCCTCGAGGCCGCTCGCTCGGCCCCCGGAGCCGAGGCCATCCTGCAAGGCCTCGGCATGGTCGCCCGGCAGTTCCAAGACTTTCTCGCCTCCGCCGGTGTCGAGGAAATCAAGACCGAGCGGGCGGAGTTCGACCCCAACTTGATGGAAGCCGTCGGGCACGAGGCCGATGCAGAGGTTCCCGAAGGTATGGTGATCCGCCAGACCCGGCGCGGCTACAAACTGCGCGACCGTCTCCTGCGGCCCGCCAGCGTCTTCGTTTCCAAGGGTCCCGCCAAGTAGCCGCCATGTCGTCGCGCCACCGCACAGACGCCTACGAAATTCTCGGCGTTTCCCGCACCACCTCGGTCGAGGAGCTCAAATCCTCCTACCGTAAACTCGCGATGAAATACCACCCGGACCGCAATCCGGGCGACCTAGAAGCGGAGGAGCGCTTCAAAGAAATCTCGCAGGCTTACGACATCCTGATCGATCCCGAGAAACGTGCGGCCTACGACCGCTACGGCTATGCCGCCTTCCAAGGCGCGGGAGCCGGAGGCGGCGGGTTCCATGATCCCTTTGATTTGTTCCGCGAAGTTTTCGGCTCGGGCGGCGGCGGCATCTTCGAGCATTTCTTCGGGGGTGGCGGAGCGGCAGCGGAACAAGGCCGCGGTGCCGACCTGCGCTACGATCTCGAAATCAAACTCGAAGAGGCCGCCCGCGGTGTAGAGAAAGAAATCGAAATCCGCAAAACAGGCCGCTGCGCAGCCTGCGGCGGATCAGGTGGTGGCCCGGGCGCCCGTCTGCACACCTGCCCCACCTGCCGGGGGCGCGGTCAAGTCGTCGCCTCCCGCGGATTTTTCCAAGTCGCACAAACCTGCCCGCGCTGCCAAGGCGCCGGCGAGACTTACGACCACCCCTGCCGCGTCTGCCGCGGCGAAGGGCGCGCCGAAGTCACCGCGCGCATCAAACTCAAAATCCCCGCCGGGATCGAAGATGGCTCGCGGCTCCGCTCCACCGGCAACGGCGAAGCCGGTGTGCGTGGCGCTGCTTCCGGCGACCTGTATGTGGTGATACATATACGCGAACACAACGTTTTTTCGCGCGACGGCGACGACCTCTTCTGCGAGGTCCCAATCCCGTTCGTCACCGCCACCTTGGGCGGGGAAATCGACGTGCCCACCCTTGACGGGAAAGCTTCGGTAAAAATTCCCGCCGGCACACAAAGCGGTACGGTCTTCAAGCTCCGCCATAAGGGCATGCCTCACCTGCGCGGCTCGGGCCACGGACAACTCCTCGTGCGCGTCGCCGTGGAAGTGCCGACCAAACTCACGGCGGCTCAACGCGCCAAGTTGGAAGAGTTCGCCGGCAGCTGCGGCGATCACAACACACCAATCACCAAAAGCTTCCTCGAACGCGCCAAGGAATTTTTCTCCTGACGTTCACCAGCCGCGCTTTTCCACCGAATCGAGGTAACGCGAAATCTTGTCGTTCCGTCCCGCCGGCGGATCCGGCGCCCCCCGCCGCTGCACCACTGTCGTCGGCATGTTTTCTTCGACGTGGGTGGCTTGGAACCAATTCATGTAATCGGTGATCTCGGTGGCGCGCTCGTCCAAGGCGAGGCGGGTCTCCTCGGCTTGGCGGAACTTTTTGGCGAAGCCCCAGCGCCGCTTGCGCGCCAATTCATCCAGCATTGTGCGGTACTCACCCACCAGCGCCGCGTAGAGCGGGTGCGCGCGAAAAAACAGCCGCTGTGTTTCCTCCGAGGCGCGGGCCAGACGGAATTGCCCATCCTTCGTCCGCGACAGCGTCTGCAGCGCTTCCGCCGAGCCGCTGTCTGTTTCCGGCGCCTCGAGATTTTTCAAAATGCCGTCGAGTTTTCGGCCGGTCTCCTCGGCGGAGAGAAATTCAAGTTTGGTCGGCGAGGACAGCTTCGCCATGGCCAAACCCCAGAGACGCGCGAGTTTATGGGGGTCATTGGCGAGCTCGGGCCAAGTCTGTGCGAATCGGTGCCATGGGTCGCGCGCCGGCTCGGGCATCGTGAGGTGGTCCACGATGCGCTGGCGGCCATTGGACAAATCAGCCAAGCCGTTCAAAAGCGCCAGACTTTGCGCGGCATGGAGATCCAGCGCGCGCCCGCGCAGAGATGAAGCAGATTGCCGGAGGAACTTGTCGAATTCCGGCACGCCTTTGCCCTCCATGAGCGCGGCATACAGCGAAGCCCGCTCGCCGGGCTCACTGACTGACGCCGATATGGCCGCCGCCAACCAATCCGGCGGCTCAATATATCGGCCCTTCTCAAATTTCTGGCTCCGCAGCGCCATTTCGAGAAGCAGCGCCCGCAGAATGCCACGATCGACTGCCGCGCGGTCAGCCAGCGTGCCCGGCGCCAGATCGAGTTGGATTTTTCGGCCTGCTTCTTCCGCGTCGAAGACCTGGAGAAGGATCGCCGGTTGGCGAAACCGCACACCGTCCCCGGGAGTCAACACGATGAGGACGGGGGTCTTCCACGTGTCGCCAGCCTGCAACTCACGCAGCAGATTTTTTTTCAGATCCTCCGACCGGCGGACCAGATCCGAACGCTCGCTGCGCGTGCCTCCAAAGACGGTGAACTGCTTGGAATTACTGACCGTGCGGTTTTCCGGACGGAGCAGTTCCGGCGCCACCGCCTGCCCGCGCAAAGCCGCACTTCCTAACGCACAGCATAAAAGGAGAAAGACTAACGGCTTCACGGCTGGCGGCCGCCCCAGCGCAGAGTGATCTTCTGGGGCGTCACGGCAATGTGCGAGGCACGAGACAATTGGCCGAGGGGTCCGGACAAAGCGCCCGCGATGCCCTCCAGCTGCCGCGAGACCAACACTTGGACGAGGGGCGGCAGGGGCAACCGACCCATGGAAGACCTCTTAGCCTCGAGCCGGTAACCATCAGCTTGGCGCACCGGCACGTAGTCGGCTTCGAAATACAAGGGCACATCCAGCGGTAGGCGTACAATCAGCCCGACGCGGATCATGTTGTCGGCCGGAACGGCATAGATCCGCTCCGGTTCCATGGAAAACATCCCGCCCACACTGCTCTTGAACGTCACGCCTGAACTCAGCCACACCTGCACGTCGGAAGACGGCACCGAGAAGGATCGCACGCTGTCAGCCGTGGAGGAATCATCGATCAGCGCCGTCACGCGTTTCATCAAATCCGGATCGGGGGCCACGGCCGGCGGCACATCGTGCGGGGGAATAAAAGCGAGCACAACCACCGCGGCCAGACCCCCCAAAATCACCAAACGCAGGAACGCCCCGAGGTATTGTCCCCACGGAACGGGCCGCCGCTTTGTTTTGAAGGCCGCAACTTCAGCCGGAGTCGTGAATCCGGTGGGTGGCGCCGGGGTGTGGCCGCCACGCTTGAGGCGAATACCGCAATTGTGGCAAAAAACTCGTGTGGAATCGTTGTCGAAACGGCAACTAGGACACAGCAAACCCATCTCGCCTTTTGCTACTTCGACGTGCCGCCTGTCGAGGATGAACTCGTGCCGCTTCCCGATGAACTCGGGGTCGGAGTGCTCGTCGATGGGGAGGAAGAAGGGGTGGAAGGGGTTGCCGAGCTCCCGGTGTCTTTTTTGGCGGCCTGCTTGTAGCCCTCGCTGCGGTAGTCTGTAATATAAAAACCGCTGCCTTTGAAAATGAGTCCCGCCCCGGTGCCGAGTAGCCGCTTCACCTCGCCGTGTCCCCAAGGACTGACCCGGCATTGCGCCTCCGGACAGGTCTTGAAGGCGTCGTCTTTCATCGACTGGAAGACCTCGAAATCCTTCCCGCATTTCGAACAATGGTATTCGTAAGTGGGCATAAGAGCTTTGCTATTTACCGTTTTGCCAGCACTGCCGCAAGTTCCCTTGCGGAACGGTCGGCCGCCAACAACGCATCCAAGCAGTCGCCCGTCTCATCGCCGCATCGGGCCATCACGTCACCGACAATTTCCCAAATCTGGGGGAAGGCAATCCGTCCGGCCAGAAATTCCGCCACGGCCACCTCGTTGGCTGCATTCATGGCTGCCGGCGCTGTCCCGCCCCTCTCGGCCGCCTGTCGCGCCAGATCCAAGGCGGGAAAAACATCATACCTCGGCTCCTCGAAGTCCAATTTGCCGAGCTTCGAAAACTCCAATGGGGGCAAAGTTCCCGCAATGCGTTCCGGCCACGTCAGCGCATATTGGATCGGAAAACGCATGTCGGAATGGCTCATCTGCGCCAGCACGGAGCCATCCACAAACTCGACCATGGAGTGGACAACACTCTGCGGATGGATCACCACGTCGATGCTGGCGATCTCCAGCCCGAACAACCACCGGGCCTCGATCATCTCCAGTCCTTTGTTGAACAAAGTCGCCGAATCGATGGTGATCTTCTCTCCCATCCGCCACGTGGGATGACGCAGCGCGTCTTCGCGCGTGACCGAGCGCAGCTTTTCCTCCGGCCATGTGCGGAACGGGCCGCCCGACGCCGTGAGAATAAGACGCTGCACATGGCGCAGGTCGCGCCCTTCCAGACATTGGAAAATCGCGTTGTGCTCGCTATCGACCGGAAGAATCCGACGCCCATGCTTGGCTGCCGCCGCCATGACGATTTTTCCCGCGACCACGAGCACTTCCTTGCTGGCCAGCGCAATGTCCTTGCCGGCCTCGAGCGCCACCAAGGTGGGGCGCAACCCGCCCGTGCCGACAATGGCCACCAAGACCATTTCGGCCGCCGGCCACGTGGCCAATTCGCACAAACCCTCTTCCCCGGTAAAAATTTTTTCCGGCAAGTAATCGAGCAGGCCCCGCAATTCCGCCGCTGCCTCCTCGTTCCGCACCGCCAGCGCCGCGGGACGCAGCGCGTTAGCCTCCCGCGCCAGCCGGGCGACATTCCGGAACCCGGACATGCCAACCACCTTCACACGGTCGGGCAAATCATGCGCCACGCGGCAGGCGCTCTGCCCGATCGACCCGGTAGCCCCGAGCAGCACAATGTGGCGGGCGCTCATCCCTGCGGCAATCCCAGCACGAGGCGCATGTAAAAGAAAAGAATCGGCGCGGTGAAAAGAACGCTGTCGATCAAGTCGAGCACTCCGCCGATTCCGGGCAGCAGACCGCCGGAGTCTTTGGCCTCGGCACTGCGCTTCACGATCGACTCGGCCAGATCGCCGATGACGGCCCCCAGACCGAGCAACAACCCCAGCACACCCACATCCCAGACCGTGAAGACCGACAACCTCTGCGGGATGAGTAGCCACAAACCGAAGCTGCCGGCCATGGAGAACACCACCGCGCCAGCCAAGCCCTCCCAAGATTTGTGCGGGCTGATATGCGGGACAAGCTTGTGCCGGCCGATCAAAGACCCCGTCACGTAAGCCCCCATGTCGCTGAATTTCGTCACCAGCAAAAGGTAGAGCACATAATATTGACCGGTCGTCTCACCGAGCGGTCCGCGCGGCGCGAGATAGACGATCTTCGTGAGAAAATTAAACAACCATACGATGTAGAGCAGACCGAACAAGGTGTAAGCCATCGTCTCCAGCGGATTCTGGTCGCGCGTCCGCCGGAACATCTGCCGCCCGAACACCACAAGGAGAAAGACGACCAGCACGGCGATCTCGAAGTCATAAGACTTGTCCGGACCCTGCGAGCGGAAGGTGTAAAAACTTCCGGCGAAAAAAAGGACCGCGCAGATCAACGCCGTGAGCTTGAAGTTCGGCACGCCGCGCCGGTCAAGCATCTCGTAATACTCCCACAATCCCAGCAGCCCGATGGCCGAAATGGTCAGCACGAAAACCTGCTCGTAGCCCGACAGAATCGTGCCCAGCACGAGAGCCCACATAATCATGGTGCTCAGCAAGCGGCGGTGAAATGTTGTTTTGGCGGAATCCATCCGGAAGCCGCGCATGGTCAAAAGCCCGGGCGGCAAAGGCAAGCGCGCAATGGCGCTTCGCGCCGCCATGGGATACAAAAGCAATCCGATGACCCGCACTCAAACCTCTGGCCCGGACGAAACCATGGCCGCCGGCCGCGCCTTCGCGCACGCGCTGTTGCCCGGGACGGTCATCGCTCTGCACGGCGACCTCGGCGCGGGCAAAACCCATTTTGTCCGGGGCATCGTCGAAGGTTGGGGCGGAGCCGATCAGGCCACCAGCCCGACGTTCGCCCTCCTGCACGAGTATGCCACCCCGCGCGGCCCCGTTTTTCACCTCGATCTCTACCGAGCCCGATCCGCCGGGGAAATCTGGGACTCCGTCCATGACGAGCTCGACGCTCCCCACGGGCTCATCGTCATCGAGTGGGCCGAGCGATTTCCCGAGCTGGTCCCGGCCGGTGCGCGGCAAGTGACCATCGAACACGCGGGCGCAGGACGCCGCACCATCACGATCGACCCGTGAAAATCCTCGCCCTCGAGACATCCTCGGCCGCGGCCAGCGTAGCAGTTGCCGTCAACGGCTCCATCGTCGCCAGCCGATCTTTCGACGCGCCCCGGGGGCGTGGGGCGGAGGTATTTGCCCTGCTCGCGGAAATGCGTCCCGCATGGCGCGGTCTCGACCGTTTGGCCGTCGGCTTGGGGCCAGGCTCCTACAACGGCTTGCGCGTGGCCTGCGCCGTCGCGGGATCGTTCGAACTCGCACTTGGCATAGGTATTGTGACGGTTCCCTCGCCCTGCCTGATCGAGACGGACGAGCCTCATTATTTTGCGACCGGCGATGCGCGCGGTGGACGCGTCTATTGGGCCGAGGTTCGCGAGCAGCAATTATGCGGGGACATTCAGCTGCTCGGGCACGCGGAGATGCTGGAGAAAGCCGGAGCCACGGCTGCGCCGGTTTATCGCGTCGGACCGGTGACCGGCGCGGAACATTTGCCCGGCGCGGTTCCCCGCGCCGAAGTGTTGGCCCGGATCGCATCCACACTTCCTGCCGCCGATCCGCAAAATTTCGACCCGATTTACCTTAAGCCGCCGCATATCACCACACCCCGTGCTCACCGGCCGTGACTTGCCAGCGACGACCGATGCATGTTCATTGACCCCTGGCCCCACGCATGAAGTTTCTCTCCGTCTTACTTGCCGCCGCGATGTTCGCCTCCGCTGCCGTCGCGGCCCCCGCGCTCACCGACACAATCGAGGTGCCGCGCCCCACGTGGGAGACGCAAAAACAGGCCCGCACTTACCTGCTCAACATTCCCGCGCCGCGCGGACAAATCACCGACCGCAACGGCGCCCCGCTCGCGCAGAGCCGCGTCGCCTACAATCTCGGCCTCAACTTCCCCACCCCGCTCGAGTTCAACGACGGCCAAGCGATCAACTTTGCCCGCAGCCAGATCCTCACGGCTGAAGGGCTCCTCGGACGCAAATTCGAAGTCGGCGACGAAGCCATTCTCCAGCATTACAAGAACCGCGGCATCCTGCCTTTTATCTTGGCCGAAGATCTGACCGCCGGGGAAATCGGCAAGGTCAGCCGCGGCCTCGGCACCGGACTTGTCCTGCAGCCGGCCTACGTGCGCCATTATCCGCTCGGCCCCATCGCCGCGCACATCGTCGGTTACGTCGGTCGCCTCGCGCCCCTCTCCGTCAAACCTATCGAAAACAAAGACCTTATTTTTCCCGACACCGAGGGACGCGAAGGTCTCGAACAAGTCTTCGACGACCAGCTGCGCGGCACACCCGGCGTGCTCAACCTCACGCTCAACGCCGAGGGCAAACGCACCCACGAGCGCATCGTCAAACAACCCGTCCCCGGCTACAACATCATCACAACTCTCGATCTCAAAGTGCAGAAGGCTTGCGAGGATGCCCTCGCCAAATCCGGACGCCGCGGCGCCGTCGTGGTCATCGATCCCCGCAGCGGTGAAATTCTCGGCATGGCCTCACGCCCGTCGTTTGATCCAAACGCCTTTATTCCCATCATCAAGCCGGATGTCTTCGCAAAGTTGAATGACGACCCGTCGGTGCCGCTGTACCCCCGCGCCTTCCGCTCCGCTTATCCCCCCGGCTCGACCTTCAAAACCTTCGTCGGCCTCGCCGCTTTGCAAAGCGGCCTCATCAACCCGGAGACAAAAATCAGCTGTCCGGGCGGACTGCAGGTCGGCAATTTTTATTTTCGCAACTGGAAAGCCGGTGACTCTGGAAAACTCAACCTCGCGCAAGCCCTGGCCCAATCCTGCAACACCTGGTTTTACCAAGCCGGGCTCAAAATCGGCGCCCTGCCGATTATCGAATGGGCCGAGGCGCTCGGGCTGGGCAAACGCACCGGCATTCCGCTCAACGCCGAGTCGCGGGGAAACATCCCGACCGACGACTACATGCTGCGTGTCCACAAACGCAAAATACTCCAAGGCGACATTGCCAACATGAGCATCGGCCAGGGCGACATCCTCATCACCCCGCTGCAAATGGCCCAGGCCATGGGTGTGCTCGCGGCGGGTGGTACCTTTCACCAGACACGCCTCGTCAAACAAGTGCAGAGCCTCGACAACCGCGTCGTCTCGGCCTACCCAGACCGCGTCCGCGCCGAGTTGAACATTTCCGAGGAAAACCTCGCCGATCTCAACAAGGGCCTCGTCATGGTCACCTCCCACGGAACCGGCACCGGCCGCCGCGCGGCCACGGTCAAAGGCGTGCAAGTCGCCGGCAAAACCGGCACAGCCCAGTGGGGCCCCGTGAGCAAACGCCGCAACGCTGCTTGGTTTGCCGGCTACGCCCCGGCGGATAATCCGATGTATGCTTTCGCCGCGGTCATCGAAGGCAACCCGGGCGAAACCGTTGCAGGCGGCGCGAATGCCGGACCGGTCATCGGCAGCGTCATTGCTGATCTGCTGAAAGATTACAAACCGCCGGCGCCTCCGAAAGAGGAGGAAACTTCCGAAGCCGACACAGCCCCCGAGAGCGACGCCTCGGGCGAACAACAAGAGTTCACCGAGGACGTAATGAACCCCGAGGGTGCCCCCACCCCGCCGGAGACAGCACCGTAAGCCGGGCTCTTTCGGGTTGCCCACGCGGGCACCCCTCGCAACACTGCAACACGATGCTCGAACTGCGTGAAGTCAACGTGGCCCTCGGCGAGGACGGCAACTCCCCCCTGCTGCTGGCACAAATCACCGCCCGCTTTCCCCGCGGCGAAGTCTGCGCACTGCTCGGCCCCAGCGGCAGCGGCAAGACCACCCTCGTGCGCACCGTCGCGGGCATGACCGGAGCCACCACTGGCTCTTTGCATTGGGATGGCGCCGACCTCGAGATCGAAGACCTCCCGCCCTCGCAAATCGGCTACGTCCCGCAGTTCACCATCAGCCAAGAAAACCTCACCGCCGAGGAAAACGTCTCCCTCGCCTTGCGCCTCCGCGTGGAAGGCCTCGCCGGCACGGCCCTCGGCGCCCGCGCGGCCCAGCTTCTCGAGTTGACCGGTCTCACCTCCGCCGCGCAAACGCTCTCGAAAAA
Source organism: Chthoniobacterales bacterium (assembly GCA_044343805.1). Classification (GTDB taxonomy): domain Bacteria; phylum Verrucomicrobiota; class Verrucomicrobiia; order Chthoniobacterales; family JACTMZ01; genus JACTMZ01. Next base: position 16,735 of record JBIJDZ010000007.1, read on the forward strand.
CCTTTCCGGCGGACAACGCCGCCGCCTCGCCTTGGCCATGGAATTGGCCAGCGAACCGCCCCTGCTGCTCTGCGATGAAGTCACGAGTGGTCTCGACGCCCGAGCGGAAAGGGAGATTCTCGAACTCCTGCGCCGCATCGCCCGCGACGGGGACCGCGTCGTTCTGGTCGTCACCCACGGGCTGCGCGATCTCGCCATGTTCGATAAAGTAGCCGTGCTGGCTGAGGGGCACCTCGCCTACCTCGGACCGCCCGATACCTTGGGCCACTACTTCCGGGCGGAAAAACCGGAGGAAATTTTCGAGCGCCTCCCGCAGCGCACCGGCGCGGATTGGCATACCTCATGGTGCAAGCATCGGAGCCACTTCGAAAAGGACCCGGAGGAAACATCATCGGACTCGCGCAATGGAGATGAGGATCGGGAAAACGAGGAAGCCCACCGTGCCACGTACTCGACCGACATCCGCCTTCCTTCTTCATTGTCCCAATTCTCCACGCTTCTCGCCACCCGCTGGAAAGTTTTTTTCCGACACAAGAGTGCCATCGCGCTGCAACTCGGACTCGTGCTCGGTTTCCCGCTGGTGGTGGCCGTGTTCGCTCTCGACGGATTGCCCAACGTCCCCAGCCTCGATGCCGGACTCAGCGGTGATGTCGTGCGGCAACTCGTCGAAGCCCGCACTTTCGCCGAGGGCGCCAGCAAGGCCGGCAGCGCGGTGTCCGGCCTCATCCTCTTGCAGGTGATCCTACTTGGGCTTCTCGGCGCGAACAACAGCGCGCGGGAAATCGCCGGCGAGAGAGCGATCTTCGAAAAGGATCGCTTTGCCGGTCTCAGCCCCGTCGCCTATGTTGGTTCGAAGGCGGCATTTCTTGCCGTGCTCGTCATCGCGCAATCCGCATGGATGACATGGTTCGTTCGTGCCATTTCCCAATTTCCCGGCGACGGCGCGCAGCAATTTGTTTTTTTCCTCCTGGTCAACGCTGCGCTTACTGCGGTTTGTCTGGGTATTTCCGCTTTGGCGCGTTCGGCCGATCAAGCCTCCCTCGCATCGATCTACCTTGTCGGTTTCCAACTCCCTCTTTCGGGTGCCGTGCTGGCTTTGCCGACCGGTCTCGATGCCGCCCTGCGTCCGTTCATCGCGGCCTATTGGAGCTGGAGCGGCGCCCTGCAAAGCCTGCGCGATACCCGTTACTACGACGTGCTGGAGTTAGTTGTTCCCACCAGCCTCTCCTCTGCCTCGCTGTGCGTTTGGGTGCTGATGCTGCATATTGTTTTCGGCATTTTTCTTGCATGGCTGGGTTGCCTTCGTGCGGCTTGGGATCGATAAATAACGCCATGACCCGTCGCGCCCGCACCACCCCCCCCTTCGGCTGGCTCCTTGCCGGGTTGGCTGCCGCCATCCTGTTGATCGCCCTCGGAGGTTATTTCCTCGGTTCCTCGAACAAACCTTACCGCGCCGCCTCGGAGTTCCCGACCGAGGAATACCTCACCACCTCCACCGCCCTTCGCGGCAACACCTACCGCCTCACAGGCGCCGTGCTCAACTCGATCGCGTGGTCGCCGGAAGAAGGTCGCCTTATTTCCGTGCAACCCGCCGGCTCGAATTCACCCATACCCGTCGTTGTTCCTTCCTCCCTCGGCCAGACCAACATTCAAAAAGGCCAGCGCTTCCACTTCCTGGTCGAGGTTCGCGAAAGCGGGATCCTTTACGCCACTGAATTGACCAAATCATGATCCACCTTACCGCCATCTTGCTTGTTGTCATTTCCGGAATCGCCGCCGCCCAAGACAACGGTTTCGGCGACTCGCGGGCGGCCACCGGCGGAGCGCGCCCTCCCCAGATGAACGAGGGATTTCTCGGCCGCGATGTTCCCGCCTTCGATCCCGGCAGCGAGGTTGCCACTTTCGACGGCAAGATCTGGAACATCAACAACAACCGCCTCTTCCGCGCCCGCTTCGAGAAATACCTCAACGCCCCACCCGCCACGAGCAAGGCGGACATGGATTACCGCAAAACGATCGACCGCATCCTCAACCTCCTCGCGCCGGGCAAAGCGACCAAGCAAAATATCGACGAAGCCTTTGCCCTCCTACCCAAGGCCTCCGAATACAAGGACGACGCCAACCTCTGCCGCACCATGGCCGATGCTATCCACGCCGCACGCACCAGCCAGCAGACCATCGAGAGACTCAAACGCGAAAACGCCACCCTCGAAAAACAACGCGTCTCGGCCGAATGGAACAACCAGATGGCCACCAAAAGCTCCCCGCTCAACATTCCCGGCAGTGCCCGCAGCTCGTCAGACATGGTCAAAGCCTACCAAGAGGACCAGAAACTCGAGCGCGACACCCGCCTCGCCACCACCCGCCGCATTCTCTCCGAGATCACCCAGACCATCGAAAATAACAAAGTGCGCATGGCCCTCACGGAACTCAGTGCCAAAGGCCACCTCCAAGCGCTCATCATGCAATACTTTGCCACGCGCCGCTTCGAGCACGTCATCATCGCCAACCGTTTCTACCGCGCCATCTACTCGGACGGCGACAACTCGATCGATGTGTACAAGCAGATGGTCGAAGGCCTGCCGGTCAACAAGGACGCCGGGCAAGCCACCATCCGCGCCGAGCTTGACCCGCGCGTCGCGGCTTCGGCCGGAACCATGGATCAAGATGCCGCCAGCGGTGCGGGCGCGGGCGGCGGGGACAAGGGCACGACGGTGAATGTTTACAATTCTGCGCCGCGCAACCGGACCGGCACTTCTTTTGCCGCCAGCGGTGCCAAGTTCGGCCTCGACAACTTCGGCATCGAAAGCGTCACCGGCGGCGTGGCCGTCGCGGCGCAGACCATCAGTAAATTGGTCAGCTCGCTCAGCCAGATCGACAGCCTTGCCAACGAAGCCATCCGCGACGTCAACGAAGGCGTCGAAGCTTACAAATTCCTGCTCGAACAAGGTGAGCTGAACAGCGCCAGCGAGCGTCTTGCCGAGACCTTCGCCCTCGGTGAATTCATGCCCAACGTGCGACTCCTCCCCCGTGAGGACAAACGTCGCGCCCTCCAATTCACCCAACTCAACAACGAACTGCTCGCCGCCCTTGAGGTCAACGACCTCACTCGTGCCGAAAAGCTCGTCAATGAGATTGGCGCCATCGCCGGCGACTACAACACGAGCAAGCCGCTCGCCAAAATCGAGACGGCCAAGACTCTTAGCGCCATGCACCTCGCCAAAGCCAAAAATGCCGCCATCTCGGGAGACAGGGCGGTGATGGAATCCGAACTGCGCGCCGCCGCCGAGATCTGGCCCCGCAACCCCGCGCTGGCCGAAGTCGGCAACACCATTTTCAAACAGACCGACGTCCAACTCCAAGCCATCAACGAACTCGAGAGTCTCATCGACCAAGGCGATCACCGCACGATCTTCAACCAAAGCGCCAAGTTTATCGCCGCCGCCGCGCTTTATCCCGATAAGCAGGAAAAACTCGGCACTATTCTCAAAGAGATGACCCAAATCGAGGCCTCCCTGCAACGTGCCCGCGAGTACCAACAACGCGGCGACGCCGCCGGCGCCTGGGAAAGTATCCAACTGGCCTCGCAGCAATACCCGCAGGACACCGAGATCAATAAACTCCGCGCCGACCTCGCCAGTGGCGGAGCCGCCACCTTCGTCCAATCCCTCAACAAAGGCACCGACCTCGAATCACGCGGTGAATACGGCGCCGCCCTCGCATGGTATCTCGACGCCCACCGCCAATACCCCCCAAGCAAGTTCGCCCAAGAGCGCATCGATGCGCTCGCCGCCCGCATCCTCCCCGGAGCCACTCCCGCCTCCACCGCTCCTTGAAGTCTACCCTCGCGGACGTTCACATACCTGCCGTCTTACTTATGTCCATCTTGAAGATTCTCTGGCCTTGGGCCGCCGCCGTGCTCAGCGGTGTGCTGCTCGTGTTATCCTTCGCGCCGTTCGACCAAGCGTGGCTCGTTTGGATCGCGCTCGCCCCGCTCCTTGCCGCCATCTGGTTCGGACCCGTCCACCCGCGCTATCCGCTGCTTCGCAAGGCCGAACTCGGCTACGTCACCGGCTTGGTCTACTTCCTCGGCTCGCTCTCGTGGCTGACCACCGTCACCACCCCTGGCTGGTTTGTCCTCTGTCTCTATCTCGCGCTCTACCCCGCTCTCTGGGCGGCATTGGTTTTCCTCCTCGCCACCCCGCGAGAGAATCCGCATTCCTGCAAATCCGTCTGGCTCAGCTCCTGGCGCAACCTGGCCACAGGCCTGCTCGCCGCCGCCGCATGGGTCGCCGTGGAATTCCTGCGCGGCCATGTCTTCACCGGCTTCGGCTGGAACTCGCTCGGCATCGCCCTGCACGCCAATGTCCCGCTCATCCAACTCGCCTCGCTGACCGGCGTGGGCGGGCTTTCCTTTCTCGCGGTTTTGACCTCCGGCATTGCCGTAGCCACCGTGCGCCGGCTCATGATCGAAGCACGGGGCGGGAAGATCCGCGCTCACTTCGATTTCACCCTCACCATCGCCCTCGTCATCGCCTCCTTCGGCTTCGGCCTGCGGCAAATCTCCCAGCGAGGCAATTACACCCCGTTGCGCGTCGCCGCTGTCCAACCCGCGATTCCGCAGGATCAGAAATGGAACGCTGCTTTCGAACAGCGTATCTATGACACGCTATCGCGCCAGACCGCTGCGGCAGTGGCCATGCAGCCCGACTTAATCCTCTGGCCCGAGGCGGCCACGCCTCGGGGTTTTTTTGAAGATCCCATGGCCAACACGCTCGTAAAGGAATGGATCACCCGCGGCGACTTCAGCCTGCTTTTCGGCACGCTCATCCTCAGCCACGCCGCCGATTACAACGCCGTCGTCATGGTCAACCGCGCGGAGATGGAACCCCAGGTTTACCCGAAATCGCACCTTGTCATGTTCGGCGAATACATACCCTTTCGCGAAAGTTTCCCGCTCTTTGCCATCATCGTCGGCGGCCTCGTTCCGGCCGACTTCGACGCGGGAGCCGGACCGGTTCTTTTCCGTTTAGCGAAGCCGGCTGTCGCTCTGGCCCCGCTCGTCTGCTTCGAAGACACGCTCGGCTATCTCGGCCGTGACGCCGCCAACCTGGGCGCCCAGCTTTTCGTCAATGTGACCAACGATGGATGGTTCAAACGCAGCGCTGCTTCCCGCCAGCACTTGGCCCATGCCGTCTTTCGCTGCGCGGAGAATCGCCGGCCAATGATCCGTTGCGCCAACACCGGCGTCACCTGCGTGATCGACCACTTCGGTCGCGTGCGCCAGACCTTGGAAACCGCCGACGGCGACACCTTTGGCGAAGGCGTCCTCCTCGCCGAAGTGGAGGTCCCGACAACTCCGCCCGTGACGTTTTACATGCGGCACGGCGAAGCCTTTTCCGTGATCTGCCTCGGGACAACCATTCTCGCCTTGGGCTTGGTTATCCTTCGCCGCCGACGCCCACTCGAAGCAAGGTAGCGGCGGCTTTTTATAAAGAAATCCCGCAGGCCGGGGATCGCAGGGTCCGCCCCGCATTTTCAGCTTCCCGCTTCACGTTTTTCGCCCTTTGCTTGCGCCCATGAATCCCGACATCTACGAGAAACTCGGGTTGTTTTACCTCGGCCGTGAAGTTCAACCCGACGGTCAACCGACCGACCGCCCCTTGCTTTACGAATCCAGCCATTTGACCACTCATGGTGTTTGCGTGGGCATGACCGGGAGCGGCAAGACGGGCCTGTGCATTGCTTTGCTAGAGGAGGCAGCGATGGACGGTATCCCGGCGCTGTTGATCGACCCAAAGGGCGACCTGGGTAATCTGCTGCTGACTTTCCCGGGCTTGGGCGCGAGCGACTTCTCCCCATGGGTCAATGAGGAGGAAGCGCGGAAAGCAGGGCTGAAGTTGGACGATTTTGCCGGCCAAGAAGCGCAAAAATGGAAGGAAGGTCTGGCCCAATGGGGCCAATCGCCGGAACGCATTGCCGCCCTTCGCGAGAAAGCCGAGATTTCCATATACACACCCGGCAGCACCGCCGGCATCCCGCTCTCCATTTTGCGATCCTTCGACGCACCCGGCCCCGGTATCGCGGATGACGCGGAGTTGCTGGCCGAACGCGTGCAGAGCACGACGGCCGGATTACTGGGACTTTTGGGTATCAATGCCGACCCGCTGCGCAGCCGCGAATTCAGCCTGCTTTCGGCCATTCTTCTCGACGCTTGGAAGAAGGGCCTGTCGCCCGATCTGGAAGCGCTGATCGGCGCGGTGCAGAATCCGCCTTTCGAGAAAATCGGAATCCTGCCCATCGAGGAATTTTTTCCGGGGAAACAGCGCGCCGAATTGGTCATGGCGCTGAACAACCTGCTCGCATCGCCCGGCTTTGCCTCGTGGCGCGAGGGCGAACCCCTCGACATCGCCCATCTCCTCCATACGCCCGAGGGCAAACCGCGCCTGGCCGTCCTGAGCATCGCCCACCTCTCCGATGCCGAGCGCATGTTTTTTGTCACGACCCTGCTCGAGGAGGTCATCGGCTGGATGCGACGCCAACCCGGCACGCCCTCGCTGCGCGCCCTGCTCTACCTCGATGAAATTTTCGGCTACCTCCCCCCCATTGCCAACCCTCCGTCCAAGGGACCTCTCCTCCTCTTGCTCAAACAGGCACGCGCGTTCGGACTCGGACTTCTCCTCGCCACGCAGAACCCGGCCGACATCGATTACAAAGCACTGGCCAACTGCGGGACGTGGTTCATCGGACGCCTCCAAACCGACCGGGACAAGCAACGCGTGCTCGAAGGACTCGAGAGCGCCAGCGCGGGACGCGGCACTGATCGCGGAGCTTTGACGGAACTGCTCAACGCTTTGGGCAAGCGCGTCTTTCTGCTCAACAGCGTGCATGAACCGGCCCCCATCATGTTCCAAACCCGCTGGACGATGAGCTACCTGCGGGGTCCCCTCACGCGCGAGCAAATCCGGGGGCTGATGGAGCCGGCCAAAGCATCCGCGGCCGCTGAGTCCGCACCACCGCCGCGCCCGGAGACCGCGGCCAACAACGCCAGCCCCGAACCGCCGGTCGCCGAGATCGGGGTATGGCAACTTGTCCTCGCCGACCAGCCGGCGAGCTTGCATCCATCGCTTGGTATACGGCTGAAAGCCGCCTTCGCCTCGCGACGTCCCGCGGCAGAAGCCCAGGCCGAGATTCTGATCAGCGTGCCCTTCGGGCCCGATGGAAAACCCTCTTGGAAACATGCCACAGCCGCGGGCAGCACCACCGAAGCTACACCGCCCATCGCCCATGGAGGATCAACCTTTGCCCCGACCCCGGCATCGGCACTGCAAGCAGCCGTGCACGCAGCTTGGCAACAAGAAGCCCGCACGCAAATCGGCGAAAATATTGAAGTTGTCGTGCTGCGATCGGGGGTGCTGACCGGTATGCCTTTTGAGAGCGAGACGGACTTCCGTCTGCGTCTCGAGCAAGCCGCCCGAGAGCAACGCGACGCAGCTGTGCGCCAGCTCAGGGAAAAATTCGCCGCCAAAATCAATACAGCCAGCCAACGCGTGATCCGCGCGCGCGAAACCGTCGCCCAGCAGCAATCCCAGGCCCGCGCCGCCCAAATGCAAACAGCTATCAGTGTAGGGACATCGGTTCTCGGCGCGCTCTTCGGCAAGCGTGCCTCGGGTCTCGGCCATATCTCCCGCGCCGGCACCGCCGCCCGCGGAGCGACCCGAGCGATGAAAGAATCGGCCGATGTCGGCACAGCGCAGGAAAAACTCGCCGCGGCCGAGGCGGCTGCTGCTGAGTTGGAAGCCGAGATGGAAGCGCAGATCGCCTCTTTGCCCGCACCCTCCGCGGTAGCCGGTCAATTACCGGAAACCCTACGCCTCAAGCTCGTCCCCGCCACCCTCCGCGTGGAATCAACAGGGATACTCTGGACGGCTTGAAAACAAACGCACGGATCACGACGTTCCAAGGCAGGGCGCGGCGTCCGCGACCTTGGGACTAAGTGATGACCTTAAGCCGCGCGTCCGGCTGCGCTGGCCTTGGGCACTTCGTTAAGTTTGCCCGTGCGAACATCGTAGATATAGCCGTAGATAGGAATGGTTTTAGGCACGAGCGGATGGTTGCGGATGCGCTTCACGTCATCGATCAAGGCTTGGTTTTCATCGGTGAAGGTGAGCCAATCGATCTTAGCCCCTTCGGGTGAACCGGGACCCGCCCCGACATCGCGCCATCCTTTCTCATCAATCACGGCTTGTTCGAGGCTGTTCGAGAGCAAGTCGGTCATGATTTTGTTGTTGAAAAGCACCATGCCGCAATCGGTGTGGTGGATGACGAAAAACTCTTTCGTGCCCAGCAATTTGTAGGAAATGACGAGCGAACGGATGGCGTCGTCGCTTGCGCGGCCACCGGCGTTGCGGATGATGTGGGCGTCGCCCTCGGAAAGACCGGCAAACTTGGAGGGCAGCATACGGGCATCCATACAGGTAAGGATGGCAAATCGGCAAGCGGGCGGCAGGGGCAATTTACTTCTCTCTCCGAACGCGGCAGCGTAGCTGTCATTGGCAGCTTCGACTTTTTGGACGATGAGAGATTTGTTCATGGGTACCAATTTGAAAGGTATGCAATAGCCCGAGGACAAACCAGCACGGATTGACTGATCCGTGAAATCCGTGTGGAATCCGCGCGAATTTCGACTCTATGGATTGCAGCCAGGCCATCACCAACATCCTTAATCCGGCAGCTTTGTTTTTTGCGCTGGGTTTTGCGGCCGTGCTGCTCAAGACCGACCTGGAAATTCCGGCGCCGCTGCCGAAGCTGTTCTCCCTCTACCTCATCATCGCCATCGGCTACACCGGCGGCACCAAGCTCGCCGCTTCCGGCCTGAGCGGCACCGTTCTGCTCTACATCGCAGCGTCCATGTTCATGGCGCTCTTGGTGCCGGTCATCGTCTTTTTCATCCTGCGGAAATTTCTCTCCGTTTATGACGCCGCCGCCATGGCCGCGACCTACGGGTCGATCAGCATCGTCACCTTCATTGTCGGCACGGAATTCCTCGCCCGCAACGAGCAGACTTACGGAGGCTACATGGTGGCCATCATGTCGCTCATGGAATCGCCCGCCATCATCGCCGGTATTTTCCTCGTCCGCATGTTCGCCCCGCGCCGCGTTCTGGCCGCACCAAAAACGACGGCGTCCTCTCTCCTGCGCGAATCATTCCTCAACGCCTCGGTCTTTCTCCTCCTCGGCAGCCTTCTTATCGGCTGGGTCACCGGTCCGGCCCACGGCAAATCGCTCGAGACCTTCATGTCCGGCCTCTTCAAAGGCATGGTCATCTTCTTCCTCCTCGACACCGGCATGCACGCCGGTCGCCTCGTCGGACTCTTCAAAAAGACCGGCGCCCCGCTGGTCGTCTTCGGCTTTGTCGCCCCGCTGGTCAACGCCACCGTCGGCATCCTCGTGGCCAAAGCAATCGGCATGGTCCCCGGCGACGCCCTGCTTTTCACCATCCTCTGCGCCAGCGCGAGCTACATCGTGGCCCCCGCCGCCATGCGCCACGCCGTGCCCGAATCGAACCCGGGACTCGTCGAACTCCTCTCCCTCGGCATCACCTTCCCCTTCAATATCACCCTCGGCATTCCACTCTATTGGTCTGCCATTCGCTGGATGTGGGGAGGAGCCTGAATTCCACCTAGATTGCCTTGGCATTTGCCTTGAGGGAAAGGCAAGCTATTCGTTTATGCTTCTGCGCTTCCGGCTCTGGGTTGTCATTTGTGGTTTTGTTTTCTGTGCAGCTGCCCCGTTTGTCATGGCATCTCCAGTCGGCAACAAAACCTTGTCCGATGAAATCGTCGTGGCACTCAAGCCGGACAAAAATCCCGACGCCATGATGGCCGAACGCGAGGCCTTGGCGGGAGCTTTGGGTGAAGCCGTCGGGCGACGGGTCAAAGTGATCGTGCCACTTTCCTCCGCCGTGATCATCGAGGGGCTGGCCAACGGTTCGATTGACCTCGGTTATCTTAGCGCCACGGATATGGTCAATGCACGCCAAGCAGACGCCGCTGAGCTTTTGTTGGTCGGTGAGATCGATGGTCAACGCCATTACGAGAGCGTCTGGCTCTGCCTGGCCGAAAAGCCTTACCAGTCGATCGCCGATCTGCGGGGCAAGCCGGTTGCTTTTGCCAGCCGGACCAGCACTTCAGGATACTTGATCCCGCTGCTCGATCTGAAAAAACAGAACTTGATCGAAAAAAGCCCGGAGGAGTTTTTCGGCGCAGGCCATGTGTGGTTCGGGACCGGCTACCTGACCGCTGTGGAGCGCGTGTTGGCCGGGGAAGCGGAAGCCGCTGCCGTCAGTGACTATGTTTTTGCCAAGGACAAACACCTCGCAACCGGGCAAAAAGCAAAACTCAAAATACTCGACACTCAAGGCCCCGTGCCGACCCATGTGTTGGCCGTATCCTCACAACTGGATGGCGCCGCCCGTGACTCGCTGCGCAAGGCATTAACCAAGATGGGTGAAAAAAATCCCGCCCTGCGCGACATGGTCTTCACCTCAAAGCTGGTGGAGACCGATGCCGATACCCATCTCGCCCCGGTCGCCGAGGCGCTGGAATTTGCCAGGGAACCGCACAAGTAGAAAACGATGTCTTGGTTACCATTTTTGCAGATCAATGATCTCACCGTCAGCCGCGAACAGCGGAAGATCCTGGAGGGTTTGGAGATAAGCGTTCCGGCGGGAACATTTCTCACCGTGGAAGGCGTGTCGGGCGTCGGCAAATCCAGTCTGCTGGCCTGTCTGGCCGGCATGCTCGAACCGGGCTCGGGGGAGATCCGCTACCGCAGAAAATCCGGAAGCGAACACCCTCCTGCCGGCTTCCGCACGCACATCGGCTGCGTTTTCCAAAATCTCCTGCTTACACCCAACGCAAACGCCGAAACCAACGTGCTCTGCGGCTTGCTCGGCCAGCGCCCGAGCTGGCGCACACTCTTCGGCTTTTCCCGGGCGGACCGCCAAAAAGCCTGCGCATTGCTGGCGCGCCTCGGTTTGGCTGACCTTGCAGTCAAACCCGTGGCCAAACTCTCGGGCGGGGAGAGACAACGCATCGCCGTAGCGAGGGCCCTCATCGCCCGTCCGGAATGCTTGCTGGCCGACGAACCGGTCTCGAACTTGAACCCGGAACTCGGCCGTACCACCCTCGCACTGCTCAAGGAAGAATGCTCCCGGAACGGATGCCTGGTCATTTGCGCCCTGCACGACGAAGTTTTGGCACGAGAATTTGCCGACTGGCGCTTGCGGCTGCGGGGAGGTCGGGACTGGGAACTGAACACCGGAGGCCCGACATGAAGCCGCGTTTGGATGCACCGCAGGTGGCGGCTCTGATTTTGGTGGTTGCTGTTATTTTTTCGCTGCCGGTTCTACAACCCGCGGGGCGCCAGCTCGACTATGCCGCAAATCTCTCGCGCTTCCTTGCCCGCTTCTGGCCTCCGGATTTTTCCGTGCTTCCAAAGGTTTTGCCCTCGCTCTGGGAGACATTCCAAATGGCCGTTCTGGCCAGCGTAGCCGCTGCACTACTCGGTGTGCCGCTGGCGGTGGCCGCTTCCCGAACCATCGCCCCTCGGCTTTTGGTCTCGGTCATTCGTCTCGGACTCAACTTGATCAGAGCCATCCCCGGACTCATCTGGGCTCTCATTGCCGTGGCCGTGCTCGGAGCCAACCCCGGCGCCGGGGTGGTGGCTCTGGTGATCTATTCACTCGGATATCTCGGGAAATTTTTCAGCGATGCCTTTGAAAGCGCCGACCCTGCCATCAGTCAGGCACTCCGAGCCACCGGTGCCAGCCGCTGGCAAGCTTTCCAATACGGCATCTGGCCCCATGCCCGCCCCCTCATCTGGAGCCATGCCCTCTGGATGCTCGAATACAACATACGCTCAGCCACGATCATCGGATATGTCGGCGCGGGCGGAATCGGCGCTTGGCTTTACACTTACCAAGAGTTTTACCAATGGGACAAATTTGCGGCGGTTCTCACCTGCATCCTTGCCGCCGTCATTCTCCTCGACTTTGCCGGGTCACGCATGCGGGCGTCTTTGGCCTTGAAAGGCTAAAAATCAAAAAGCGCCAAAATGACGCTTTTTGTGACACACTTGCGCCATAATGACGCTTATTTGAGAGACACATTGAAGGGCTTATTAATTACGCAAGATACTCATCCATAACATCTTATTTGTATTTTATCCCCCGTGGCATTGAACCTGCTCAAGATATTTCAACAACCAACATTTATCCATTATGAGTAAAATCCTCGGTATCGACCTCGGCACGACTAACTCTTGCATGTCCGTCATGGAAGGCGGCGAACCTGTTGTGCTGGAAAACAGCGAAGGCGCACGCACCACACCGTCTGTCGTTGCCTTCAGCAAAAACGGTGAGCGCCTCGTCGGTCAAGCCGCCAAACGCCAAGCCGTCACCAACCCAACCAACACCGTCTTTTCGGTCAAGCGCTTCATGGGGCGCAAATTCGACGAACTAACCGACGTGGATCGCCGCGTCCCCTACAAGCTCGTCAAAGCACCCAATGGCGATGCACACATCGAACTTGAAATCAACGGCGAGAAGAAATCGTTCAGCCCGCCGGAAATCAGTGCGATGATTCTGGCCAAGCTGAAATCCGACGCGGAAGCCAAGCTCGGGGAAAAAATCACCAAAGCCGTTATCACCGTTCCCGCTTACTTCAACGACTCGCAGCGCAACGCGACCAAGGATGCCGGCAAGATCGCCGGACTCGAAGTCCTGCGTATCATCAACGAACCCACTGCTGCTTCCCTCGCCTACGGCTTGGACAAGAAGAAGGACGAAAAGATCGCCGTCTATGACCTCGGTGGAGGCACCTTCGACATTTCGGCCCTCGAAATCGGCGATGGCGTCTTCGAAGTGAAAGCCACCAACGGCGACACCCACCTCGGCGGTGATGATTGGGATCACAAAATCATGGATTGGATCATTTCGGAGTTCAAAGCGGATTCCGGCATCGACCTCTCCAAACAACCCGACGCCGTCCAGCGCATTAAAGAAGAAGCCGAAAAAGCGAAGATCGCCCTCTCCTCGGCGCAGGAATACGAGATCAATCTGCCCTTCGTCACTGCCGACGCCTCGGGACCGAAACACATTCAGAAAAAACTCACCCGCGCAAAACTCGAACAACTCACCGACGATCTCTTCACCCGCACGATCAAACCGGTCGAAGCCTGCTTGAGTGATGCCAAACTCGGCAAGAGCGACATCAACGAACTCGTCCTCGTCGGCGGTATGACCCGCATGCCGAAAGTCATCGAGACGGCGAGAAACCTTCTCGGGCGCGACCCGCATCGTGGCGTCAACCCCGACGAAGTCGTGGCCATCGGTGCAGCCATCCAGGGCGGCGTGCTCAAGGGCGACGTGAAAGACGTGCTCCTGCTCGACGTCACCCCGCTGACCCTCGCCATCGAGACCGCCGGAGGCATCGCCACGCCCATGATTCCGCGCAATACCACCATCCCGACCAAAAAGTCGCAGATCTTCTCGACCTACAGTGACAACCAGCCTGGTGTGGAAATCAAAGTTCTCCAAGGCGAACGTCCGATGTCCAAGGACAACAAACAGCTCGGCACCTTCCACCTCGACGGCATCCCCCCGGCGCCGCGCGGCGTCCCGCAGATTGAAGTAACTTTCGACATCGATGCCAACGGCATCCTCAACGTGTCGGCCAAGGACCTCGGTTCCGGTAAGGAGCAAAAAATCTCCATCACCGGATCAAGCGGTCTCAGTAAAGACGAGGTCGATCGCATGCAGAAAGAAGCGGAGGCCCACGCCACCGAAGACGCCAAGGCCAAAGAGGGTGTCGAAGTCCGCAACAACGCGGATTCTCTCGCCTACCAGTGCGAGAAGCAGCTCAAGGACCTCGGCGACAAAGTCCCCGGAAACCTCAAGAAGGACGTCGAGGATCTCGTGGCCAAAGTGCGTGAAGCCCTCAAAGGCTCCGACACCGACGCCATCAAGTCTGCCTCCGACGCTCTGCAGGCCAAATTCCAGGAGGTCAGCAGCGAACTCTACAAACAGGCCTCGGCCCAGCAGGCCCCGCCCCCGCCGGACGGCGGCACCGCGGGTCCCAACCCCGAAGCCGCCGCCGCTGGCCAAGCTAAGAAAGAGGGCGACGTCGTCGACGCCGAGTTCGAGATGGTCGACGAGGACAAAAAGTCCTGAACCGGCCGCAACTTTGAATCCGCGCGGGCGGACGGGTGTCCGTCCGCGCCTTCAACAACCCAACAAACCAACCAACGGAGGTAAGAAACCAAAAATATGGCAGCCAAAGTCAAACCTATCGGCGACCGCGTGCTCGTTGAGCCGCTCGACGAAAAGGAAACGGTCAAAGGTGGAATCATCATTCCCGATACCGCCAAAGAAAAACCCCAAGAGGGCAAAATCGTCGCAGTCGGCACCGGCAAAACGGACGACAACGGCAAGAAAATCGAGTTCGTCGTGAAAGTCGGCGACAAGGTGCTCTTCAGCAAATACGGCGGCACCGAAATCAAGGTGGACGACAAGTCCTACCTCATCATGCGCGAGGACGACATCCTCGGCGTCCTCAGCTAAAAAACTGAATCACTGAACACTGTAAACTGAAAACTTAAAAATTATGGCAGCTAAACAATTGGAATTCGATGAAGCCGCGCGGCACAGCCTGCTCCGTGGCGTCGAGAAATTGGCCAAAGCCGTCAAGGCGACCCTCGGGCCGTCCGGACGCAACGTCATTCTCGACAAAAAATTCGGCAGCCCGACCATCACCAAGGACGGTGTCACCGTCGCCAAGGAGATCGAGCTCGAGAATCCCTACGAGAACATGGGCGCCCAACTCGTCCGCGAAGTCGCGTCCAAGACGTCCGACATCGCCGGCGACGGCACCACCACCGCCACCGTGCTGGCCGAAGCGATCTATCGCGAAGGCCTCAAGAACGTGACCGCCGGGGCCAACCCGACGTCGCTTCAGCGCGGCATCAACAAGGCCGTCGAGGCCGTCGTCGCCGAACTCGGCAAGATCTCCAAGAAGGTCTCCGACAGCAGCGAAATCGCGCAGGTCGCGACCGTCTCGGCCAACTGGGACAAGACCATCGGCCAGATCATCGCCGACGCGATGGAGAAGGTCGGCAAAGACGGCACCATCACGGTGGAAGAAGCCAAATCGATCGAAACCACCCTCGACGTGGTCGAAGGTATGCAGTTCGACAAAGGCTACCTCTCACCCTACTTCGCGACCAACGCGGAAGCGATGGAAGCTATCCTCGAGAACGCCTACATCCTCATCCATGAGAAGAAAATCAGCAGCCTGAAGGACCTCCTCCCGGTGCTGGAGAAGGTGGCCAAAGGCGGCCGTCCGCTCCTCATCATCGCGGAAGACGTCGAAGGCGAAGCCCTCGCCACCCTCGTGGTCAATAAACTCCGTGGCACCTTGCAGGTCTGCGCCGTCAAAGCCCCCGGCTTCGGCGACCGCCGCAAGGCCATGCTCGAAGACATCGCCGTCCTCACCGGCGGCCGTTGCATCACCGAAGACCTCGGCATCAAGCTCGAGAGCATCACCCTTGATGACCTCGGCAAAGCCAAACGCATCGTCGTGGAAAAAGAAGCCACCACGATCGTCGAAGGTGAAGGCAAGAGCAAAGACATCCAGGGCCGCGTCGCCCAGATCCGCCGCCAGATCGAGGAAACCACCTCCGACTACGACCGCGAGAAGCTCCAAGAGCGCCTCGCCAAGTTGGCCGGCGGTGTTGCCGTCATCAATGTCGGCGCCGCGACCGAGACCGAGATGAAGGAAAAGAAAGCCCGCGTCGAAGACGCCCTCCACGCCACCCGTGCGGCGGTCGAGGAAGGCATCGTCCCCGGCGGCGGCGTCGCCCTCATCCGTGCCCAGAAGGCCCTCGCCAACCTCAAGCTCGAGGGTGACGAAGCCATCGGCGCGCAGATCGTGCACCGCGCGGTCGAGGCCCCGCTCCGCCAGCTCGCCGACAACGCGGGCCAGGAAGGCGCCCTCATCGTGCAGGAAGTCAAAAAGGGCAAAGGCAACGAAGGTTACAACGTCGCCACCGGCGCGTATGAAGACCTCGTCAAAGCCGGCGTGGTCGACCCAACCAAGGTCACCCGCAGCGCCTTGCAAAACGCCTCGTCCATCAGCGGCCTGCTCCTCACCACCGAGGCTCTCGTCACCGAGATCCCCGAGAAGGAAAAAGCCCCGGCCATGCCCGGCGGAGGCGGTATGGGCGGTATGGGCGGTATGGATTACTAAATCCAACCGACATCCTGAACTAATCACACCGGGGCGGCCGCAAGGCCGCCCCGTTTTTTTATTATCTCTGCCTTATGTAACGTCGCCGCTTCATCAAAATCCCTGCCAGATCGGCTTGCCCCAAGCCAACTTTCGCGGAAAATTGCGCGGTTCATGAAACACCTGCTCGCCATCGCTCTTCTGCTGGTCGCCACAGCGCCGGTCCAAGCTGCTTACCAAAAAGAGCACATCGTTGTCAGCGGCGGGGTCTCGCTTTACCAATGGGAAAAATTCAAGACGCCTCCGCACGACCGCTGGTGGGGCAACTTCATCCGACCGGCCGTCACCCGCTTTCAGCAGATCAAAGATGCTGATCCCACCGCGCACATTACCTGGCTCGTCCATCGTCCGAGCTACGAGCGGCGCCTACGGCAGAACGAAGGTCCCCTCACCAATTGGATCGGAAACATCGCCCCCAAATACGGCGTGAAGCTTATCTGGTTCAGCTCTCCCGACACCGTGATCAACTACCTGAACGGGGGACAGCCACGCGACCGGGTCAAAATTGCCAGTCTTGATTGGTTTCTCCATTCGAACAAAGCAGCATTCATGTTCGACTACAGCAATGAGATCGACAGCGCGTCGAAGTCGTGGCTGCACGAAAGCGAGCTAAGCCGCATCAACCGCGGCATCTTCGCCAAGGGCGCACTAGTGAAAAGCTGGGGTTGTCACACCGGCGAAAGTATGTCGAAAAAATGGAAACGAGCCACCGGCGTGCCCATGGTCGGCGCCATCGGCAAGACGGATTACTCCGTCATGTACAAAAACAACTGGCTACCCGGACTTTCCAAGGGACGGTGGGTCCGCTAATCACAGCCAAGCCGCCAGCTTGACCCGCAGCGTTTCGCGGGCGCGGAAAAGCAGGCTCTTCACCGCCGGAACGGTGGTTTCCAAAACAGCGGCGATTTCCTCGTAGGGCATTTCCTCATAACGACGCAGCACCATCGCCATGCGCTGCTCATCGGGCAATTCGGCGAGAGCCCGCTCGATCACCGCCGCCAATTCCGCAGCCAAAGCCTCGGCCGACGGGGAATCACCCACGGTAGGCTCCCGCACCGTTTCCTCCGGCGCCGGATCGTAAAAGACGGCTCCGCGGCGGGAGCGTCCGCGTCGCTCGTTCAGAACCAAACGCCGCGTGATCGAAAACATCCATGTGCTGAACTTGGCGGATGGTGCATAGCGTTCCCGCGCTTGCCAGATGCGTATGTACACCCGCTGAGCCAAATCTTCCGCCCCCTCGTATCCGCCGAGCATCCGCACAATCGTTCCGAAGACGCGGTCCTCGGTCGCCTCGATCAGCTCGCGGAAAGATGTCTCGTCTCCGTCCCGCACGCGCAGCATCAGACCGACCAGACGGGCATCATCGTCCTTACGCGGCGCGACTTCGCCGAATCCTGCATCCGTTTCACTCATGCATGACTTTCCGGGTTGCTTGAAACCTCCAAACATTCAACCCCGCCGAAACAAAACGTTGCTCGAATTCCGTCCGTGGCCAGTCCTCCGGGACAACCCACTCCTCCACGCTCCATCCGGCATTTCCGAATGCCCGGCGAGACCATTCAAAGTAACTGCGGGAATCCGACGCGAAATAAAAGACCCCGTCCGGGCAGAGGCAACCGGCCAGCAGGACAATGAAATCACTCTGCACCAGACGCCTCACCGCATGCCGGCGTTTCGGCCACGGGTCGCTGAACAAAAGATAGGCCCGAGCCACGCTGTCCGCAGGCAATTCACGCAACACCTCCAAGATTTCCCCGTGCAAAATGCGCGCGTTGGGCCGACCCGTAAGACGCCGCTTGGTTTGGCGGACACGGTAATCCTTCTTCTCAATTCCGAGGCAATTGGCCGCCGGCTCGCGTGCAGCCAAAGCGGAAAGAAAGAGACCGTTTCCACAGCCCAAATCGAGAACCAGCGGGGCCTGAAGAACGGATGGATCCTCGAGAAAGTCGCCGGCGTGACGGCTTGGGACCTCTGCTGTCCCGGGTTCCATAGAAATAAAGACGGCGTCAGGCCGCGTCTTTGTCCTGCTTGCGGCGCAGGAGCGGCGGCTTGCGCCCTTCGACGACAGCGCGGTTGATCGTGACCTCGGCCACGTCCTCGCGGCTGGGCACATCATACATCACGTCGAGCATGATTTTCTCCATCATCGAGCGTAGAGCCCTGGCCCCGGTTCCTTTGGTTACCGCTCGTTCGGCCAAGGCACGCAGCCCGTCTTTGGTGATGTTGAGTTCCACACCCTCCATTGCCATGAGCTTGGTGTATTGCTTGACCATCGCGTTTTTCGGCTCGGTCAAAATAGTCACCAATTCGTCCTCGGTCAGCTGATCCAGCGCCGTGACGACGGGCAAACGCCCGATGAATTCCGGAATCATACCGAATCCGAGCAAATCTTCGGGCTCGGCTTGGTGAATGACCGAAGTGGAAGCCGCCACGGTGGGCTCGGTGACTTTTTCGTCGCGCGCATGGAACCCCAGCACTCGGTTGCCCATGCGACGCTGGATAATCTTGTCGAGGCCGACAAACGCCCCGCCGCAGATGAAGAGAATCTTGTCGGTGTTGACCTGGATGTATTCCTGATGGGGATGTTTGCGACCGCCCTGCGGAGGAACATTGCAAGTTGTGCCTTCGAGAATTTTAAGCAAAGCCTGCTGCACACCCTCGCCGGAGACATCGCGCGTGATGCTCACGTTGTCCGTCTTGCGTCCAATCTTGTCGATTTCGTCAATGTAGACAATGCCGATCTCGGCCCGCTTCACATCGTAATCCGCAGCCTGCAACAAACGCAGGACGATGTTTTCCACATCCTCACCGACGTAACCCGCTTCGGTCAGTGTGGTCGCATCCGCCATGGTGAATGGCACATCGAGGATACGCGCAAGGGTGCGGGCCAGCAGCGTTTTGCCCGAACCGGTCGGCCCGATGAGCAAAATGTTGCTTTTCTCCAACTCGACATCGTCGTGGCCGGGCAGCGTGATCTCGCGGGAGGACGAGGCGTGGAGGATACGCTTGTAATGATTGTGCACCGCGACGGAGAGCGTCTTTTTGGCCAGATCCTGGCCGATGACGAAATGATCCAATTCGTGGCGGATCTCCGCCGGCTTGGGAACACGGACGGATGAACTTTTCTTGCGCGACTCGTCTTTGAGCTCCTTGTCGAGGATGCCTTTGCAGAGGGTGACGCAGCTGTCGCAAATATAGACTCCGGGGCCGGCGATGAGCTTGCGGACCTCGCTGTGGCTCTTTCCGCAGAAAGAACACATCGTGAGATTATTTGCCCGGGCCATATCGCGTCAGGCGGGCACGGCGCCCGGGATTTCTTTGCGGGATTTCACCACTTCATCCACTAGGCCGTATTCTTTGGCCTCCTCCGCTGTCATGTAGTAATCACGGTCCGCATCCTTGTGAACTTGATCCACCGGCTTGCCGGTGTGGTGCGCGATGATCGCTTCAAGGCGGCGCTTGAGCTTGAACATGAACTCCACCTGACGTTCCACGTCGCTCGCCTGCCCCTGCGCGCCACCGGAGACCTGATGGATCATAATATCCGAGTTCGGCAACGCGTAACGCTTGCCCTTGGTGCCGGCGCAAAGCAGCACCGCCCCCATGCTCGCCGCCATACCCATGCAGTAGGTGTTCACGTCGCAGGTGACAAACTGCATGGTGTCATAAATAGCCAAACCCGCCGTCACCGACCCGCCGGGCGAATTGATGTAAATATGGATGTCTTTTTTGGCGTCCTCCATTTGCAGGAAAAGCAACTGGGCAATGACCAAGTTGGCGATGTGGTCGTCAATCGGTGTGCCGATGAAAACAATACGATCCTTCAGCAGGCGCGAATAGATGTCGTAGCTGCGCTCCCCGCGTCCGGTCTGTTCGACGACCATGGGGACAAGGAGAGAATTCCGCGGTGCGGAACCACCGGAAAAATGCGTGGAGTTCATAGAGAGTGGAAACGCGGAGGCGGGTTTTACGCCTTGGCCGCAGGTGATTTGACCTTAACTTTGGAGGCAAGGAAATCAAGCGCCTTGTCCCTCACCACCTCGGCTTGGACGGAGCCGAGGGCTTCCCGTTTGACGAGCTGTTTGACCAGCTTTTCCATCGGCATATTGAGGCGCTGGGCCATCCGGCCGATGTGGTTGACCAGCTCCTCCTGAGAGGCGTCGATATTCTGCCCCCGGGCCACTTTGGTGAGGATGAAATCGGCCTTCACGCGGAACTGCGCTCCCATCCGGGCATGGTTGAAAATTTCGTCCTTTTTGCTGAGCAAATCCTCGTCGCTCAAGCCGCGCGTTTGCTCGGCCTCGACGATTTCGCGGACAACATTGCGCGCCTCGCCGACCACCAGCGCGTCGGGCACTTCGAATTCGACTTCTTTGACCAGATGCTCGACTACCGTCGCGCGTTTCTTGCGTTCCGTCTGCTCTGCGGCGAGAGACTCCAGACGTTCGCGGAAAGTTTTGCGCAAATCGTCGGCACTGCGCCCGGCGATTTTCTGGGCAATCTCGTCGGTCAGCTCCGGCAGCTTCTTGGCCTTGATAGATTTCACTTTGACGTTGTGGCGGATTTTTTTGCCGCGCAGCGACTGCACAGCAAAATCTTCGGCGGCCGTTACTTCGACCAAGCGCTCTTCGCCCTCGGCCGCGCCGACCAAGCCCGCGCAGAAACCCGGCCAGAGACTGTCTTCGGCCATGACAACCCACATGCCCTGACCGCCTTTCATGGTGGAAGGAGCCTCGGGGCAAACATCCGCCAGGGGCTGACCTTCGATTGTTGCATCGTAATCCAACACGGCGTAGTCGCCCATTTGCAACGGCCGGTCTTGCACGTCGGCAAATTCCGCCATGCGTTCGAGCATCATATCGACGTGGCCGGCGACATGCTCGTCGGTCACGACCTCCTCGAGCACTTCAAGTTCGAGCTTTTCGATGTCGGGCAGCGTGAACTCAGGTTCCAGCGTCAACTGAACGGATAGATCCAAATCCTTCTCGCCCAATTCACCGTGCTTCAGGTTAAAAGCATTCAAAACGGTCAGTTTGTTGTCCTTGGCCGCTTGGTCCACCGCCTCGCGCAGCAGGTCTTTCACCGCCTCGTCGGCGATGGCGTCCTTGTATTTGCGAGCCACGACGGCGACCGGCGCTTTGCCCGGACGGAAACCGGGAAGTTTGGCCGCTTTTTGGTATTCGCCGGCGAGTTTCTCCATTTTTGACTTCACCAAAGCCGACGGTACCGTCGCCCGCAGGGTGGCCAGACAATTCGGCTGCTTCTCGAGAAAGATTTCCATAATTTAAAAAAAGAGCAGTCAAACTAAACGCGATTCTCCCGCCCGACAAACACAATCAAGCCGAAAGCCGCAAAACCTCGTCCAGCACCGCCCCATGCGCCTTGACTCGGGCCGTCATCGAGAACTCCGATGGCGTCTCGAAAGTGATACTGCGTCGCGTATGGCCGAAATGCAGGCAAAATGCCTCGGGATGCTCAGGCATTGTCGCCGGCGTTACGCGCGTACGGATCAGGCCACCGCGGCAGGTCCGACCCTCCACTCTCTTGCGCGGTTCCCGCGGCAGATGCTTCGACGCGGCCGACAACAACCGCTCTCCCCAGAACGGACGCGCCCCCGGAATCTCGTAAAGATAGACGCCGTGCGCGTCGAAATCCTCATGCAACATCACGGCCGCATCGAACGAGCGTCCGTGCAGCAACGCTTTCTGCCCCTCGATCACCGGCACATCGCATCGATGGTAGCCACGGTTGAGATCAAGCCCCCGGGCATCATGCCGGTTGTTATGCTGCAAACCCCAAGGGTTGAGACACGGGAAAATCAGCACCTCGTATTTTTTCAGCGCCCGCGAACGTCGCATGGCCCGTGCGACCAATCCCTCCGTTGCCGCCGGTTCATCGCCGTGGATACCCGCCGATAAATAAAGCCTCGGGCCCGGCTTGGCGACCATCCGTCCAGAGGCGACCACATAGACTGGAAAACCGCCAGCCTCGGCAAACTTATGCATGCGCCAGCCCTCGCGCCGGGCCAGCGCACGCCAGCGCCGCATGAGCCACAGGTAATCATGCGCCCGCAGGTGAGCCGTGTTTTCGAGTTGCCTTGTCACGCATTGTGGATATCGAAAAACGCGTCATGAGCAAAACATCCATCCTCTCCGCCGCTTTCGCCCTCGCCATCTTTGCCCTTCCCGCGCAAAGTCAGGACTCCATGAAAGATATCCGCATCATCGTCAAAACCGACAAAGGCAACATCGAAGGCGTCCTTTACCCCTCGAAAGCCCCAGTCACCGTGGCCAATTTTCTCAATCTCGCCAAACGCGGCTACTACGATGGCCTCAAATTCCACCGCGTCATTCCCGACTTCATGATTCAGGGCGGTTGTCCGCTCGGGCAAGGCACCGGCGGGCCCGGCTACCGCTTCGAGGACGAATGCATGCCCGAACTCAAACATGACAAACCCGGCATCTTCTCCATGGCCAACGCCGGCCCCGGAACCAACGGCAGCCAGTTCTTCATCACCCATGTCCCCACTCCGTGGCTCGACGGCAAACACACCGTTTACGGTAGCGTAACCAAAGGACAGGACATCGTGAACGCCATCGCCCAAGGTGACAAAATCCAGTCGATCGAAATTCTCGACCCCACCGACGAACTCTTCGCCGCCCAAGCGAAACGCCTCGCCGAGTGGAACTCCGTTCTCGACAAGCGCTAAGCTTTTCCCGAACCGGTTGACGCCGCTCTACTCCTGACGGCGTCAACCACGTTCCGCTGCGCAACGAAATCAGGCAAACGCGGCCGCGGATCATAAGACCGGTGAAACACCGGTGAAGCGGAGCCGGAAACCGGCGGGACGAGCCACGACCAATCGCCGGGCACGGTGCGTCCGAGCGACTTCTCTTCTGCCAAGTGCTCCATGAATTGGCGGGAAGCCGCGTGATGATCCACGATGGTCACTCCGGCCTGACGGAAAGAATAAAGTACGGCCGCACAAAGTTCGACCAGCGCCCGGTCGCGCCAGAACGGGTCACGCGTGCGCATCGCCGGATCCATCCGGTCGGCCACCAGGGGCAACAGATTGTAGCGATCAACATCACCGAAATTGCGGGCGGCAATTTCCGTCTCCATATAGTAGCCGCTGAAGGGTGCCGCCGTGTAGCACACTCCCCCGGCATCGAGCGCCATATTGGAAACCGCAGGAAGCGCGTGCCATCTGAGCCCGAGCTCCTCGAACCAGGACAATGTCGGATGGACAATTGGAACCTCCAACACGGCATCCGGCGGCAACTGGAAAAGCTTGGGCCCCTCGGTCGGCGTCTCGATGAGCAAAGGCAGCACATCAAATGCGCCGCGTCGCGCCGGCGGCCGCCAGCCCATTCCCCTGACGCGCCCGGTAAAAGCCACCTCGGCCGGATCTCCCAGCACACGCCCGCCAGACTCGCGGTACCCCGCATAGCGGATAAGTTGGTAATTGTGAATGACCGGCCCCACACCCTTGGCGTCGGCCTCGGAAAAGACTGTAATCAGCGGACGGATTTTACCGCCGTTGGTGGAGCGCCGCAGATGCTCGACGCAGGCGTCGAAAATATCTCCGGCTGCGACCGCATCGCGCGCATCGGCGACCTCCAGCGTTGGCCAAAAGCGCCGGCCGATGCAACGACGGTTGTTTCTCCAAGCCAGGCGGCAGGCGAATTCCAACTCTGCCGGCGTTTGACGATACCAACCTCGCGCGGCCACTTCACCGCGAACCTGCTCAAAACGCTCCGCCGGAACTTCCGTCTGATTTTCCAGACCGAACTGGCGCAAAAATTCTTCCGCGGCCGACGCAGCATCGTAACGACCGCCCACCGGGTCCGGGCTAAGGGCGCTGGTGTCGCGCGGCCAGATTTTGCCCGTGAAAGGGCAAGCCATAGCGAGTGGTCCATCTTCGGCACGATCATTGGTGATCACGGGCGGAAACTATGGCTGCAGAAGCTCAAAGCCAAGGTCAGGATAAATCAGAATATTCTGGGCTCGCCCTCGCGCAGGAAGCACACGCGATCGAGCAGACCCTCTGCCCCCGCGCACTCGATCAGCCGCGAGGGCGGTTCCCAAGGCGGCTCGAAACTCAGCCGAAATGTGCCGTAGTGCATGGGCACAAAAGTCTGCGCGCCCAGCTCAACAAAAGCCCGCAACGCGTCTTCCGGTGTCATATGCACCTCGCGACCGCTCGGCGGATCATATGCGCCGATGGGCAAGAGCGCGATTTCCACGGGATATTTTTTCCCGATCTCGGCAAACCCCGGAAAGTAAGCGCTGTCGCCACAGTGGAAAATCGAACGCCCCTCCACCTCGATCAAAAATCCGCCGAACCCGCGGTGCGAATCAGCCAGCATGCGCGCGCCCCAATGGTGCGCCGGCGTCATCGTTACTTTGACCGGACCCAGCTGCATCGATTGCCACACGTCGAGTTCATGCACGCGGTCGAAGCCAAGACCGTGCACCAAGTTCCCCACATGCCGCGGGACGACGATCGGTTGCTCGGACGCCACTTTGCGCAGGGTCTTGCGGTCGAGGTGGTCGAAATGGGCGTGCGTGATCAGCACGGCATCGATGTCGGGCAAGGCATGCAGCTCCAGCCCCGGCTCGCGCATGCGTTTGATGACCTTGAGCCAGCGCGCCCAGTTCGGATCAATGAGCAGATTGACCCCCGGCGCTTGCAACAGAAACGAGGCATGGCCGATCCAGGTCAACGCCACCTGACCCGCCGCCAACTCGGGAAATTCCGGAGACAAACGCTCGCCATGGCGCGGCTCGAACAAGCTCGGCCAGACCACTTCGGCCAAAAAATTCCGCCGGTGCCAGCCCGTCCGTGGCTTGAGACCGATATGATGGTCGGGCTTGGCCCGGCGCAGCTGCGACAAAATCCTCCGGCGCTTGCGCGCGGGCTTGTCTGGATTCTCGGCAGCACTCACTTTGTGGGAAATCTCATGCTCTCCTC
>JBIJDZ010000095.1:0-5210 GCA_044343805.1 Chthoniobacterales bacterium
ACTCGAAGCGTGCAGCCGCGGCCTTCGGACCGAAAGCACGGATGCCTGCGGACTGCAAACGATCAACCAGACCCGCCGCCAAGGGATCGTCCGGCCCCACGACGACGAGGTCCACGCGCTCGCGCCTCGCCAGATCAACGATGGCGTCGAGATCGGTGGCTTTGACGGGAACGTTTTCCGCCAGCGCCGCGGTGCCCGCATTGCCGGGCGCGCAAAGAAGACGGCTCACGCGCGGCGATTGCTTGAGTTTCCAGACAAGCGCGTGTTCGCGACCGCCGCCGCCGACAACAAGAAGGGTCATGATGAAAAGTGCTGTAGAGCTGCCATGGTAAGCTTTCCTCGACGCCAAGCAATCTGTCGATCGATCGCCCGATGCAGATACTTTTTGGCGTCGGCCACGGATCGGCAGAGAGTGCGCCCGTGAGCCAAGCCTGCGGTGACTGCTGCCGACAAAGTGCAACCGGTGCCGTGCGTCTCGCGTCCGCCCAAACGAGGGAGCTTAAATTCTTCGATGTCATCACCGGCGCAAAGCACATCAACGGCTTCACGGCCGGGCAAATGCCCACCCTTCAGCAAGATCGCCGCGCCATATTTGCCATGGAGCGCAGCGGCGGCCTTATGCATGGCGCGCCGCGTCTTGATCTTGTGCCCGAGCAACACGGCGGCTTCGTCCAGATTCGGTGTGATCACATCGGCCAGCGGCAAGAGTTCCTGCTCGTAGGCATGCACAGCATCGGGCTTGAGCAGGGGATCGCCGCTGCTGGCGACCATGACCGGATCCACGACGAGATGAAACATGCCGAGACGATCGGCCAGCTCTTCCGAGACCACGCGCAGAAGCGCGCGGGAATAAAGCATCCCCGTCTTCACCGCTGCGACCGGGTAGTGGTCGAAAAGAATGCGAATCTGCGAGCGCAGGACTTCAGGCTTCACCGCCTGCACATGCTCGACGTGTCCGGGCACTTCGGACACCACGCACGTTACCGCCGTGAGGCCGTAAACGCCGTGGGCCGCGAAAGTTTTGAGGTCGGCCTGAATGCCCGCGCCGCTGGAATTGTCGGACCCGGCAATCGTCAGGGCCACCGGGGGCGCGGCCGAGGACCGCCTACTCATGCCGACGCAGCAAGATCAGGTAGGCAAGGTTGCCCAGTGCCGCCACGAAAGCGGCGACGTAAGTGAGAGCCGCGGCGTTAAGCACGCTGTTCACGCCGGCCGCTTCGCCGCCGGGTTGGATCATGCCCATTTGCTGCAAGATAACTTTAGCGCGCTTGGAGGCGTCGAACTCCACCGGCAACGTGATCAACTGGAAAAAAGCCAGCACGGCGTAGCAGAGAATGCCGAGCGTAATCAGACCGGTGATGCCGAACAAAAACCCACCGATGATGACAAACGGCAGCATCTGCGAGGCGATCTGCGTGACGGGCACCACAGCCATGCGCCACTTGAGCGGGGCGTAAGCGCGCGCGTGTTGTATGGCGTGGCCGCATTCGTGTGCGGCGATGCCCAGGGCGGCTACGCTCGGCGAGTTGTAAACATCGGACGACAAGCAAAGCCGCTTGTGCAGCGGGTCGTAATGGTCGCCGAGCATGTCATTGATCTCGCGCACTTCCACGTCGTGGATTTTGGCGGCATTGAGAATTTCGCGGGCGGCCTGGGCTCCGGTCACATTGGAGGTTGCACGAACCTTTTTGTATTTCCCGAAGGCTCCCGAAACGCGCATCTGCGCATAAAGACCGAGGATCAAGGGGACACCGATCAGCAAAAGGTAGGTGGACATATTCATGGGCGATTAGATCATCTCCAAAGACAGCAAATGCGCAACCGCGTTCGAAAATTTTTATAACTCAAGCGGGACCGACAGGCGGTCGAGCAGTTCGCCGCCGGTCTTGGTCACCGCCACGACATCCTCGTGGCGCGCCCCGCCAATCGCCGGATAATAAAGGCCCGGCTCGACGGTGAAGACTTGGCCGGCACGCACTGTCGTCGCGGCCAAGCGGGGCTCTTCATGCAAATCCAAGCCGAGACCGTGCCCCGTGCCGTGGAAAAATCCTGTCCAGCGTCCGTCCCGGCGTTCGGTGGCATAGCCGCGGGACGCAAAAAAATTCTGCACCGCTTTGTGCACGACGGCACCTTTGACCCCGGGCTTGATCATTCCCAAGGCGAGCTTTTGCGCCGCGCCAACCGTCTGCCACATCCGGCGCTGATCCTCGGTAGCGCGGCCGCGCACAACCGTACGGGTGAGATCGCCATAGTAACCCGTGCAGGCGTCTCGTGGGAAAATGTCGATGATGATCAATTCATGCGCCCGCAGCGGACCATGCCCCCTCTCGTGCGGATCGCAGGCCTGTATTCCTCCCGCGACAATCGTTCCCTCGGGCACCCCGCCCGCCCGCAGCACGGTGGTATCGGCTTCGGCGCGGACAATCTCGCTCGTCAACTTTCGGCCGTTCCATGTGAGCGAACCATGGCGCCCGATCTTTGCGGCCCGCAGCACCTCGACCGCTCGGAGGATGCCGAGGCGGGCAGTCCGGAGGGCTTGGCGCAAGGAGGCCAGCTCATCTTTTGTTTTGAATTCACGGGCGGGCCAGAAATGCCCCGCCACCGGCTCGACTTTCAATCCCGCCTTTTCCAGCACCCGGCAGGCTCCAAGGGGAAAGTCGGATGGAACTTCGACGCGTCTCACTTTGCGGCCGCGCAAAAAATAGGCGGCCACGACGGCCGGAGAGGGTTTGCCGCCGAGCTCACGGGACAAGTCCGACAGCGAGAGGACTTCGTCCACCCTCGCCTCACTGCGCCCGCGGTCGATCTCCAGATCATTGAGCAGGATGCTTTTTTTTCCAACTTGCTCGAGAAAGAAAAAGGGATCCGGAGCTTGGAAGCCGGTTGCGTAAAGCATGTCGGCCGACGCGGGACTGGCGGCATAAATCAATCGAGCCATGGCGGGTTACAATCGGCTGTGGCCCTCTGAATAATCAAGCTTCGACAGCTTTTGATGCCGCGGGCCATGCTGCGGCCTCGGCCATCGTCACGGTTTGCTGCCGACCAGACCATCCAAGGCCGACGCGATAACGTCCGGCGCCTCGGACAACAGACGATGGCCCGCTGCGGGCACGGTGAAAAAATGGCCCGGGAAACCGGCTTCACGCATGCGTTCCGAAAGCGCGCTGAACTTGGTGTCTTTCTCACCTGCAAGCCAGACGATGTCAGTGGCGAGGCGTGAGGGCGCGGTGAATTGATCGGCCACAGAGAATTCCTCCATGGCCGCGGAGAGTTTGGCCCGATCAAAGTCTGTCTCCATACGCACCGGCCCGACGTCACCCGCGAAAATTTCCTGTGCGTTCCACCTCTTCATCAACTCGTCCCAAGGCATCACCCGCAGCGCATCGGCCAAGGCAAGGTCGGACTTTCGCCGCGCGGCGCGTTCTTCGTCCGCGAGAAAATTTCCCGGGTTCACCGAAAGCAACAGCGCGCCGTGCCAGTGACCGGGCTCTTCCACCAGCCAGCGCAGGGCCAAACGGGCCCCGAAGGAATAACCGACGAGCCACGACTTGCCGTCGAATTCCGGCTGTTTTCGCCACAGCTCCGGACCATTCGGCGCGAAGAGGTCGGGGCAAACCCATGCCAGCGGCGTTTGCGTTGCGGCACGCACCGCGTCCCAATCTTTCCCCTGCCCGAGAAAACCATGCAGGGCCACGAGGCGATCGCTCATGATTGCTCGCGCGTGGTCTGCCCGCGTTGCAGCAAGGTGACAAGATAGATTCCCATGGCCACGAGCACGATGGTCGCGCCGGTGGCCGTCGAGGCATAAAACGAAACGATCAGACCGGCCACTCCCGCCAGCAGTGCGATAGCAACGGACCACCCGAAAAACTGCGCCGTGTTCCTCGCCATATTACGCGCGGCGGCCGCGGGCAAGATCAGCAGGGCGTTGATCACCAGGATGCCGATCCAGGGCAGGCTGAATGTGACCACGACGGCCAGCGTGGCGGCGAAGGCCAACTCGGCAGCGCCCGGGTGGCGAACGCGGCTGCGCGCCAGGGCCGGACTCACGCTGGCCAGCAGCAGACGGTTGAAGAAAAAGAGGAAGATGACACCGACCAACCCGGCCAACACCGCCAGACTGGTTAGGTCGCCGGCGTTGATGCCGAGCATGTCGCCGATCAGGAAATTCGTGTAGCGGGCGAAGCTGCCGCCTTTGGACAAAATCACAATACCGAGCGAAACGGTGAAGGCCATGACGAGACCGATGGCGGTATCCGAAGACAACCCTCCGCGGCGCCGCATCCAGGTGATCGCCAGCGTAAGCAGCAACGCGAACCCGACCATCGACCAGAGCGGGTTGGCCAAACCCAGAATCACGCCGAGCGCGATACCGGTGAAAGCCGCGTGCCCGATGGCCTCCGAGAAAAAGGCCAGACGATTGGCCACCACGATCGTGCCAAGTGCGCCGAGCAATGGACCGATCAGCAGCACGGCCAGCAAGGCGAGCCGCATGAATTCATAGCCGGTCCACTCAAACGGCAGCAGCGACACCGCACGGTGCCAAGGTTCCAGCCACGCGCCACTCATGAGAAAGACTCCAAGCTGAAAGCTTCGCGCACACGCGGATCGTGCAAAACTTCTGACGGCGTTCCCTCGCAGACCACACGACGGTCCAGAAAAACCAGACGGTCGGCGAACCGCGCAAGCGTGGCAAGATCGTGCGACACGAGCAACACAGCCAAGTCATATTCGCGCCGAAGTTGCGAGAGCAGCTCGTAGAATTTTTCGCGTCCTCTGTGATCGACACCGGAGACCGGTTCATCAAGCACGAGGATGTTCGGAATCGGCGTCAGCGCGAGCCCGAGCAACACGCGCTGCAGTTCGCCACCCGACAATGTTCCCACGCGGCGGTGCAGCAAATGCTCCGCCCCCGTGAGGGCCAACCCGGCGCGGGCCGCTTGTTCGACCGGACGCGAGACACCGAGGCAGGCGGGTCGACCGGCCAGTGAAGCGGCAAAAAGGTCCCGCACGCTGATCGGCGCTTCCCGATCGAAGGATATTTTTTGTGGCACATAGCCGATCAGCGGGCTGTCGGCGCGCCGATGGGCGGCGTCCAAAAAGTGAACTTCGCCGCTGTGCGGAATCTCGCCGAGCAGGCAGCGCACGAGGGTTGTTTTGCCTGCCCCGTTTTCACCGATCACGGCGGTCAATTCGCCGCAATGGAGGTG
>JBIJDZ010000047.1:0-15523 GCA_044343805.1 Chthoniobacterales bacterium
CGTCGTTCATCGGTTCTGCCTCCATCGCCAGAATTTCCGCTGTCGGCAAAGTACGATTTTTGAGCAAGTTCACCATTTCGATTCCGGCCCGCTCCATGTCATGCAACAGATCCTGCACGCGGGAATTTAGGTAGCCGACGGCAATCAGCGCGGGGATCGCCACCGAAAGACCCGCCGCCGCCGCGATGAGACTTTGATACACCGCGCCGGAAAGATCGGAGACGGTCGCGTAGCCGCCCTGCGTCGAGATAAGATAGAATGCTTCAAGCAGTCCCAGCACCGTTCCAAGCAAGCCGAACAGCGGCGCAATATAAGCCAAGCTTGTAAGCATCATCAGATGCCGCTCGAGCCGCGGCACCTCCAGCTGACCAGCCTCCTGCACAATGTCGCGCAATTCGGCCCGGGGGCAATCCCTCGCCAAGACAGCGCTCAACACCACGCGCGCCACCGGGCCAGGCGTGCTCAAGCATTGCTTGCGTGCCTCCTCATAGCGGTTGTTGCGTACGAGATTGGCCAGACCCCGCAGAAAATCCCCAACCCTGATCTGGGCTCGGTGCAGGTGAATCAACCTCTCGAAAAACACCGCCACTCCCAGCACACTCAGGGCGAGAATGACCCACATGGCGGGGCCGCCTTTTTGCATCAGTTCCAACATCCCATGCATCATTCTAATGGAGCCGCCCCGCGGCAATCCCGATTTGCATCTTCCGTCGTCGACTCGGCACAAAAAAAAGACCGGAACCCACGCGGGCCCCGGTCTTTTCCGAGGAGGAAATTCAGTTTTGTTCCACCGTGACGACGTTGATCCGGCGTCCGCCGCGATCGAACAGCACCGTGCCGCTTTCGAGGGCGAACAAAGTGAAGTCGCGACCGAGACCGACGTTGCGGCCCGGTAGATATTTGCGTCCGCGCTGGCGGATGAGAATGTTGCCGGCAAGAACAGATTGTCCGCCAAATTTTTTCACACCAAGACGTTTGCTGACGCTGTCGCGTCCGTTCTTGACGCTGCCTTGTCCTTTTTTATGGGCCATATGCGGGAGTGGTGGTTGTTAAGCTTTGATGTCGGCAACCTTCACGCGCGTGAGCTTTTGACGGTGCCCGACGGTGCGGTGGTAGCCTTTGCGGCGTTTAAATTTGTAAGAAACGACTTTCGGGGCCTTGTGTTCTTCCTCGAGAACTTCGGCCGTGACTTTGGCGCCTTGCACAAGCGGAGTGCCGATTTTCACGCCGGAGTCATCGGAAGCAAGGAGCACTTCGTCGAATGTTGTTTTTTGGCCGGCCTCGACGCCGAGTAACTCGACATCGATCACGTCGCCGGGTTGCACGCGGAACTGACGACCGCCGGTTTGGATGATTGCGTAAGCCATAAAAATTCCCGAAAGGGTCGTAAAAATTACCGCGTCGATCGGAGGCTGGCAAGAGATTTTCCGCGGGAATCGTCCCGCGTATTTTGGTTTGCCAGCCCCGCAATGGACGGCGACGATGCGAAGGCTTATGAAATACGTCCTTGTTCTTTTCGCCCTCGCTTGTGCCGGGTGCGCCACCACCCAACAGTCCCCGGTGGATCCCAAGATCGTCGACGCCTTCTCCTCGCGCGGCGTTTCCAGTGCCACCGTCTTCAAAGTGCGTGAGGGTCTGCCGCTCAGCGTGAATCAGGTGGCGGAGTCCGCCGAGAAAGGAGTCCCGGGCCCCGGCTTGGTCAGCTACATGCAAAGCACCCGCAAAGCCTACAATCTCAGCAATGCCGACATCGCGAAACTGCGCTCCGCCGGCACCCCATCACCTGTCATCGACTACATGCGACGCTCTTACAACCTCTACGGCAAAGGCCCGAACGCCGTCGACCAGAGCCATCCTTACTTCTCCGGAGAGAACTACAACCGCTACGGCGGCAACGTCAACGCGCCCTTCGCCTACGCCCCGCCCCAAGCGGACACCTTCTTCAACTCGGCTTACGAAGAAAATCTCTACAGCCCGTTCTCGTTCCAGTAAGCAGCACGGCAAAGCTGCCCATCCACACGGGATTTCCTTTCCATCCACGCCTCTGGCGCGGGTGGTGGGAATAGTCAGCGCGTTCGAAATCGAAAATTCCACCCGCGAAGAAAACATCGACCACGCTTACGTGACGGTCGACGCCGGGTTGGACCGGCCCGTCACACTCTCGCTCAATACTCTTTCCTTCCGCAACCGAGTGGCCGGACACGATCCGCGCGTCCGTCTCGCCACCCTGCGCTGGCACTGGACCCACCTGCCCGGCCGTGGAATCTATCCATTGGAGTTTTTCGATTACGAAACGGTCGAACTACTTGAAAATCCGGAATTCCGCGTGCTCGAACGCAAGGCCATGGAAAAGTATTTTGCCGAGCGCTGCGCCGCCTGCCGCTTGGTCGAAGCGTGGGGCGTTCCCTACCACCGGACCCATCCCGGCCTGCATCAGATCCACTCGCGGCGCGCGAGCTGCGGGGTGCAGCAGGACCTGCGCGGACGCGATGGCGCGCTGCGTTTTTACTTCGATGAGGACCAGCGCGCGGAATTGGCTCTGCTGAAATTCTGCGGACAGTAACCCGCCCGTACCTCTCGCATTGCGGGGTCGAGAGGAAGATTTTACAACCTCCAGATGCCGTCCTCGCCCGCCTTGCGAATCCCCCTTGCAGGCATCGCGATATCCGCTGTGGCGGGCATTCTCCTTGCCGAGCACTGGGTTTTGGATTCAAGGCTGTTGTTGTCCGCTACCGTGATCGGACTGCTTCTCGGCTGTGGACGCAGAGGTCTGCTACCGCTCTGGGTCGGAACTGCGGCTGTCTTTGCTGCGGCACACGTCTGGCAATGGAACAATGACCCCGACCGACTATGGGCGGAAGCCCTCGCGGGACAACCCCGTACCGCGCAAGTCACAGGTGTGCTCACCGATGAGCCCGCCGAAATCTCGCGAACCGCAGATGAAGCAACTTGGAGCGGCGAGATGCAGGCAGAGTCCTGGAATATCGAGGGCACCAAAGTCACCTTACCCGCCAAAATACGGGCACGCTGGTCCAGCAAGACCGATCCGCGCTATGGCGACCGATGGATCATCGAGGGCGTAATCTCCCGACCAACACCACCCCGCAACCCGGGACAATTCAATGCAGCCTCGTGGCTCGCCCGGCAGGGCATTTTTCTCGAACTGCGCAGTCGCCAAGACAACACGGCCAAGCTCCAGGCGCGCGACCAAGGGTCACCCCTCAAAAAGGCCGCTCTCACGACGAGGGACTGGATCCTTCGCAACTTGGGACTCGGACTGGAAGGCGATGATGGTATTCGTGCTGTGATAGCCGGTATCACCATCGGCGCGCGGGACGATGACGCCGAAACGTTCAGCGATTCTTTTCGCCAGACTGGGACCCTGCACTTGTTTGCGGTGAGCGGACTACACGTCGGGATGTTCGGGCTGTTGCTTTGGCTGGTCCTTCGCCCGCTCGGGCTGAGCCGACGGCAAGCCATTCTCGTGATTATTCCGATGCTTTTTTTCTACTCTCTGGTTACGGGGGCCAAGCCTTCGAGCCTGCGCGCCGCCACGATGATCTCGATCGCGATGGGAGGCTTTCTCCTTGATCGGACCGTCGCTCCAAGCAATAGCCTCTCCGCCGCCGCTCTCGTCTTGCTGGGATATGACACAAACCAGCTTTTCCAACCGGGCTTTCAGCTCTCGTTCTGCGTCGTCGCATCGATCATCATTTTGGCCCCGCCCTTGAATCTCTGGCTGGCGTCTCACTTGCGACCGGATCCATTTATTCCACGCAAGCTCTACTCATCGGCCCAGAGATGGCAGACGCAATTGGGCCGGATCACTGCCGCGGCCTTGTCGGTTTCCGGTGCGTCATGGCTCGGTAGTTTGCCGTTGACCATGGTTTTTTTTCACCTCGTCCCCGTGCTGGCGATTCCCGTGAACATGCTCGCCGTTCCTTTGGCTTTTACCATCCTCAGCGTTTCCATGCTCTCACTGTCGGGCGGCCTGCTCAGCTCGTGGTTGGCCATGATTTTCAACCAGACCAACTGGGCTCTCACCTCGCTGCTGGTGGCCTTCGTGCAGTGGTCCGCCACCTTGCCGGGTTCCTATTTCCACTGGCCACCCGGATGGATGCAACCGCCGGCCCGCTTGACAGTTTTTGATCTTGGCACGGGCAACGCCCAACTGTTGCGAACCCCGTACGCCTCGTGGCTCATCGATACCGGAACCGCATCCGACTTCCAAAACATCATCCGTCCGGCCCTGCTGCAATCCGGCATCGGACGACTCGATGCCCTTGTGCTCACCCACGGAGACACAGAACATGTAGGCGGTGCGGCGGCAACCTTGGCCGCGTCGGCACCGGGACAAATCATCGATTCGGCGTTCGACGATCGCTCGCCATCCCGCAAAAACTTTCACGCATTGCTACGTTCGCACAGTTTCGGAAAATCCCTCATATGGGCGGGTGACATTTTGCGGGCCGACAAATCAACCACTTTTCACGTGCTCGCGCCGGACGCCGACGGCAAAGCGAGTTTGGCAGACGATCAATCCGTTGTAGCAAGCTTGCACACCCACGGCTTTCGCGTGCTGCTCATGTCCGACTCCGGTGCTGCCACCGAAAGGCAACTATCGCGGCAATCTCCCGAGTCTTTGCGCTGCGACGTTCTTGTTTTCGGAAGACATGGTGAAGATGTCTTCGCGACATCGGAATTTTTAGCTCATGCGCAACCGCAAGTCATCGTTCTGTTGCCAGCCGATCCTTTCCGCGACGGGAGCGGAGAGGCGGCTCTGCAATCCCGCTTGGCCCAAACCGGCGCCACCATCTTCGATCAGACAGACTGCGGCGCTGTCATCATCACGATCGACGGAAACACCGCCGAAATCCGCGGCTTCCTCCACAAAAAATCCCTGAAAATTCAGCCTCGCTGAATCGGAATAAAAAAATTTTGAATTTTTCTATTTACAAACGCTATAGCTTTATCTTATTTAAATTGATTGTTAAATATGAAAATCAAATCGTTATTAGTTTTAGGTGCATTGCTTTCAACGACTTCAGCGTCTTTGGCTCACGGACCAGCCCACATGGCGCGAAATGTGGAGCAAACGCAAATTAATGAAGTCGTGGGCGACCAAGCCGTTGGCGTCCCCATCAGCCAAGAGGTCGCTGAACGTTGGTGGGCTATCGAAGCCACCACCGGTTGGGAAAGTCGCCATGTGCACTACGGCGTCAACGAGACCGGCTCCTCTGGCGCTTACGTTAATGAAGTCGGCCTCCAACTCGGAGACCTTGCTATCAACGTCTGGAACGGCTTCGGCACCGGCAACAGCTTCAACGAGTGGGACTTCACTATCGGTTACAATGTCGAAATCGGCCCGGTCTTCATCATTCCCGGCTACAACTTCCGCTACATGGCAGGCCACGTTGAGCCGTCTGGACATGCGCATCATGAAGAGGAGCATCATGAGGAGGAGCATGAGGAAGAGCATCACGAGGAGGAAAACGGCTCACATGCGCACAACACCTACGGCAACGAGCTCTTTTTAACCATTGGCACCACCGCCATTCCCTACGTCATTCCCAGCGCCAACTTCATCTGGGATCTCAACAACACCCCGGGCGCGTTTTTGGAATTCCGCGTCGATGGTGACATTCCTGTTTACGGCGAAACATTCAGCCTTCAGCCCTACACAGCCCTCGGCCTCAACTTCGGCTACAACACGATAGACTACTACGGCTGGAACAACTTCCAGTTCGGCCTGCAGGGCACCGTCCAAATAACGCGCTATGTTGCCGCCTTCGCCGGGGTAAACTACTCCGTCGCCCTCGACGCCTTGCAGCAGATCGAGCAAGACAACGTCTTCTGGGTCAACGTCGGTCTGAGCTTCGCTTACTGAGCAAGCAAACCGCGCCCCGTCAACAAAGAGAGTCATCCAGCGGGAGGCATCAGCCTCCCGCATCTATGACCCACCCCATGACCGCACCCGACTCACGTCTGCGCGGACTCATCCGCGACCTCACCGACGGTCTCGCCCAGCAGATGTATCTGTGGGGCCGCGATGTGCGTCACCCGGACGGTAACACACTGGTCCGCGCCGGCCTCCAACGTATCGCGCGAATCGACACCGCCGGCGAAGGCAGCAGCCTTTACCGTATCGAGCGCGACGGCGGCTGGATCGAACTCCACGGCTTCTGCGCCGGATGGCGTCCGCATGATCCCGACGCCACCGGCATGATCTACATCCGCCGTTGCCACCGCATTCATCTCGCCCTAGGAAGCATGACACCCGGACGCTATGACTTCTCCCGCCTCCGCGGCGGGTCGGTCGATGAAATCCTTCTCGCTTGCGGACCATTGCTCCGCTGGTGGACCGCTTACGAAAAATGGGTCGAGCGCGAACTCGGCCCCGCGTGGCGCCGAGAATGCTGGCGCGACTATGTCAAACTACGCCACGCCCGCCCATGGCTTACCCCCACCCAAGCCGTCGATTGGCTCCTGGCTTTCCTCGATAACCCACACACCCAACGTCGCCCCCGCGAAATCCTCCGCGGCACAACTCCCTACCGATAGGGGCCGGTCGCCGCAGCGACCGGCTGCGCCCTTAACTTAGCCTGCTAATTTCCGCCCTCAGCCCCCTCTTCCATGCTCCCTCTCCTTGTCATCACCGGTTTCCTCGGCGCGGGCAAAACCAGCCTGCTGCGCGAACTTCTCCCACGTCTTGAAGAAGGTGGCATCACGCCGCATGTCATCCTCAACGACCACCAAAACGCCCGCGTCGACGCCTCGTCTTTGCAGTCGCCCGGACGCGCCATCCAGCCGCTGAGCGGACACTGCGTGTGCTGCGACTCCCTCGACAGCCTGCGCGAGGCCCTCGCCGCCGTACCCGACGCCCCGCGCCAAGCCGTCCTGCTCGAAGCCAGCGGTTCGGCCGATCCCGGCACCCTACTTCTCCAACTCGCCGCGTCGCCCGAAGTCCGTGCCCGCTTCGTCATCCAAGTCACCCTGGTCAACGCCCACCGCTGGCAAAAACGTTTCTGGCACAACGAACTCGAACGCCTGCAAGTCCGCACCGCCAGCCACCTCATTATGACATGGACCGATCGCGTCGACGAAGGGCGCCGCGACGAAGTCCGCAGCGCGCTGCAAAAACTCAACCCGCGCGCCACCTTCGCCGACGCCGCATCCTTGCTCGGTCTCCTCCGCCGCTGCGCCGACGAACCCGCCGCGCCGCCCGCCCCCGCCGGGAAGTCCGCCTACTTCGCCATGACCCCCGAGCACACACTCGCCCACGACTTCGTCGCCACCACGCTCGCCTTGCCGGCAATCGTCTGCCGCGACGACCTCCTGCGCTGGATCGACGCCCTGCCGCCGGAAATCCTACGCGTCAAAGCCATCGCCCGGTTCGAAGACGAGCCCGGGACCGAATTCCTCGTTGAAAAAACCGACGACCACAAATGGGGCGCAACCGCTCTGCGGCTCAATCAGCCCTCTGGCCTCGCCCCCACCGCCGTCCTCATCGGGGTAAAACTGAACCGTTTAAAATTGCAGCAATCCATGTCTTGCTTGTCCGCATGAGACAGGCGGCATGAAACAGACCGACCTGAGACTGCAATCGGTCGGTGCCGGGTGGCGAGGTTACGGTGGAATCAGACCTCGTGCTGCTGTTTATCGCCAACCCAATCGTAGTGGAAAAATTTTCCCTTTGGTTGGTCTGTGCGTTCGTAGGTGTGCGCCCCGAAATAATCGCGCTGGGCTTGCAGCAGGTTGGCCGGAAGTCGCTCGGCGCGGTAGCTGTCGAAATAAGCGAGTGAGGCGCTGAAGGACGGCGTCGGGATGCCCGAAAGCACGGCGTCGGAGACGATCTTGCGCCAATTTGCCTGCGTGCGCTCGATGATGTCCCTGAAATAAGGATCGAGCAGAAGGTTCGGCAGCGCCGGGTCGCGATCGAACGCCTCTTTGATACGTTGCAGAAAGCGCGCACGGATGATGCATCCACCTCGCCAGATCATGGCGATCTCACCGAAGTTCAACGGCCAGTTTTGTTCGGTCGCCAAGGCCCGCATGAGAGCGAAACCTTGGGCATACGAACAGATCTTCGACGCATAGAGCGAGTCACGCACGGCTTCGATGAGTTCCTGTTTGTTGCCGGTGAACTTAGTTTGCGGACCGCTCAGCACTTTCGCAGAGGCTACACGCTCTTCTTTGATGGCGCTGATACAGCGGGCGAAGACGGCCTCGGAGATGGTCGAGATCGGTATGCCCGCGTTGAGTCCGTCGGTCACGGTCCATTTGCCGGTGCCTTTTTGCCCGGCACGATCTTGGATAACATCGACAATCGGGGCCCCGGTCACGGGATCTTTCACCGCGAGAATATTGGCTGTAATTTCAATCAAGAATGAATCCAAGTCACCGGCATTCCATGAGGCGAATGCTTGCTGCGTTTCATCGACCGACAGGCCGATGCCATGACGCATGATGTTGTAGGCTTCGCAGATCAGCTGCATGTCGCCGTATTCGATGCCGTTATGCACCATCTTGACGAAATGGCCCGCGCCGTTGGGTCCGATGTACGCCGTGCAAGGCACGCCCCCTTCGACCGGCTGGCCGGGCTTGGCGCCTTCGATCGGTTTACCGGTTTTCGCATCGACCTTCGCCGCGACGGCTTGCCAAATCGGGGCCAGCTCGTTCCATGACGACTCCGCTCCGCCGGGCATGAGCGACGGGCCAAAGCGTGCCCCTTCTTCACCGCCGGAAACACCGGAACCGATGAAGCGCAGGCCTTTGGCTGTGAGGTCTTTCTCGCGCCGGACGGTGTCGGTCCACAAGGCATTGCCGCCGTCGATGATGATGTCGTTCTTTTCGAGCAGCGGCACAAGGCTGTCGATCACCGCGTCGGTCGCTTTACCGGCTTGCACGAGGATGATGATCTTACGCGGGCGTTGGATCGAGGAAACGAAGTCTTTCAGCGTCAGTGAAGCATGCAACCCGCCGGGCGTATCGGGGTGCTCCTTGACGAACTCTTCGGTCTTCGACGTCGTACGATTGTAGACCGAGATGCGGAAACCGTGGTCGGCAATGTTGAGGGCAAGGTTTTGACCCATGACGGCAAGGCCGATGAGTCCGATGTCAGAGAGTTGGTTGCTCATAAAGTGGTTAGAATTTCGTCACTCGGGTTAGGGCGAAGCGATCCTGGAAAGTATCGACCATGTTCAGCGCGACCAAATTTGCTGCATTAATTACATGGGATTTGGCCATATTTCCGACGGAAGGCCAACCAAACATGGAGGGCGAAGCGTGTTTTTATGATCGGCCTGCAACAACCGCAGGAACTTTCGAGCTGTTCTTGGCCATCAGCATGTAGAGGCAGGGAATGATGAAGAGCGTAAAAATGGTCCCGATGGCCATACCGCCGACCAAAACCAGCCCGATCGAATTACGGGCCGCTGCACCGGCGCCAGCCACCAGCACCAGCGGAAAATGGCCCGCCACGGTGGCCATCGATGTCATGAGAATCGGACGCAAGCGCACACGCGCCGCCTCGCGCACTGCGGCAAGTTTAGTCAAGCCCTCCCGTTGACGCCGATTGGCAAACTCGACAATGAGGATCCCATTTTTGGCGATCAAGCCGACGAGCGTGACCAGACCGACTTGCGAGTAGATGTTAAGCGTCGTTGTCCACCCCTCGGTCCAGAACGGGACGTCCGGGGCGGGCATTTTCAGGAACGTGAAAACCAAGGCGCCGAACATCGCCAGCGGAACCGACCCGAGAAGGATGATGAACGGATCGCGGAAACTGTTGAACTGCGCCGCAAGGACCAGAAAGATCAGGACCAGCGCCAAAGCGAGTGACGGCAGAAATTTGCTGCCCTCGGTCCGCAACTGACGAGACTCACCGGTGTAATCTATCACATAGCCCGGCGGCAGGATCTTGGTCGCTTCATCTTCGAGAAAGCGCAGCGCCTCATCGAGAGGACGGATGGCCACACCGCTGATTTTGACAGCGTTGAGTTGCTGGAAGCGATTGAGCGAGCGCGGTTCGGCCGAAGATTTAAGCGTGGCGACAGAGCCAAGGGGGATGAGTCGACCTTCGGGCCCGGTCACATAAATGCTCTGCAGTTGGTCGGGATTCAGCCGCCCGGTCCGGCGGATCTGCGGAATCACCTTGTAGCTGCGACCGCTGATGTTGAAACGGTTCACATAATTGCCACCGACCATGGCCGAGATGTCCTCACCCACTTGCCGGAGATCGAGCCCGTAAGAAGCCACCTTGTCGCGATCAAGCACGATCTCGGTCTGCGGTTGGTCGATTTTTGTGTCGATGATCGGCGGGAATGCAAACATTCCGCTGGCGGCGGCCTTTTCCTGCAACTGACGGGCAATCTCGAGAATTTCAACCGGCTCAGCCGTCGAGGCAATGATGAACTCGACCGGAAAATTGCCCCCGCCAGGCAACGCTGGCGGCGTGACCGGAAACATATTCACCCCGGCCAGCTGGGAAATTTTTTGCGCCACCTCCGGCAAGATCTCTTGGGGTGTGCGCTCCCGTTCCCCCCAAGGCTTGAGCACCATTCCGCCGAAGCCCGAGGTGGGTTGCGTGAGTTGGAAGGTGTAAGCCGTCTCGGGCGAATCGAGAAAGATGCGGGTGGCCTCGTTGGCATAGCGCGAGGTTTCCTCGATCGTGGCATTGGCGGGAGCCTCCACAATTCCAAAAATAACCCCTTGATCCTCGGACGGGGCGAGTTCGCTGGGCGACATCAGAAACATCGGCACACACAATGCACCGATAACCAGCCACACGGCATAGGCAGCCGGACGTGAATCCAACACCCGGTCCAGCCAGCGCCCGTAAATGTCTCGCAGGCGATTGAAACCGCGGCTGATCAATCCGGCAAATCCATGATCTTCCATCCCCGGCCTCAACAACTTCGCACTCATCGCCGGCGAAATCGTCAATGCCACAATACCGGAAACAAAAACCGCACCCGCCAGGGTGAAGGCAAACTCGCGGAAGAGCGAGCCGGTGAGACCTCCCTGCAGACCGATCGGCAGATACACCGCAGCCAACGTCACCGTCATGGAAATAACCGGCCCCACCAGCTCGCGCGCACCTTTGATGGCGGCATCATAAGGTGACAGGCCGTTGGCCAAGTGCCGCTCGACATTCTCAACGATCACGATGGCGTCATCCACAACAAGACCGACGCAAAGCACGACGGCCAGCAGCGTCAGCAAATTGACGGTGAACCCGGCCGCCTGCATGAGAAACACCGCCCCGAGAATGGACAGCGGGATCGCCACCACGGGCACCAGCACCGCCCGCACTGACCCCAGAAACAGGAAAATGACCACCACAACAATCAGTAGCGTTTCCGCCAGTGTCTTGAGCACCTCGCGAATGGCATCCGTGATATAGACCGTCGAGTCATAACCGATCCCCGCCTCAAGCCCTGCAGGAAGTTCCTTTTTGATTTTTTCCAACTCCGCACGCACCCCGCGGATGACATCGAGAGTGTTGGCATTGGGTAGAACCCAAACTCCCATGAATACCGCCTGCTCGCCGGAGAAGCGGACGACCGAATCGTAATCCTCCGCGCCCAGAACAACGTCGGCCACATCCCTCAGCCGGACAATAGCCCCGCCGCTTTCCCGCAGCACCAGGTTTTGGAATTCCTCGACGGTGCGCAGATCCGTGTTGGCCGTGAGATTGACCGTGACCAGAGCACCTTTCGTCTGTCCGACAGCCGCGAGATAATTGTTGCCGGCCAGCGCCTGCCGGATTTGTGCCGGGCTGACATTGAGCGCGGCCATGCGTTCAGGCTTGAGCCAGATACGCATGGCAAAAACACGGCCACCGAGAATCTCCGCGCGCTGCACCCCGGGAACAGCCGTGAGTCGCGGTTGCACCACGCGGGCCAGGTAGTCGGTGATTTCG
The DNA here is from genome assembly GCA_044343805.1 of Chthoniobacterales bacterium. Taxonomy (GTDB): domain Bacteria; phylum Verrucomicrobiota; class Verrucomicrobiia; order Chthoniobacterales; family JACTMZ01; genus JACTMZ01. The sequence continues at coordinate 11,924 of JBIJDZ010000047.1, forward strand.
TTCGGCTCGAGGATGTCCGAGACAAACCGGAGATAGGCCGCCGCGCGTTCGGAGTCGGCACTGACGATATCGATGACCGGCACTTCCGCCTCGGGCGGCAGATCACCCCGGACTTGATCGACCTTCGAGCTGATCTCCGAGAGCGCCTTGGTCGGATCGTAGTTGAGTTTGAGGCGGGCCGTGATGAGCGAGCGACCCTGCGAACTCTGCGATTCGATATAGTCGATGCCATCCGCCGCAGCAACCGCCCTCTCGATCGGCGTGGTGATGAAGCCGCGGACGAGGTCCGCATTCGCCCCGATGTAAACCGTGGTGATCGTGACCGACGCATTGTCGCTTCGCGGATATTGGCGAACGGTCAGGTTGAAAATTGCCTGCACTCCCGCGACAAGAATGAGGAGGCTCACCACAACCGCGAGAACCGGCCGCTGGATGAAAAGGTCGGTGAAGCTGCCGCCTCCTCCACCACGTCCGGCCAGATGACGGAGGCTCATGTGTCTTCAGGCTCTGGGGCCAACTGCGGCTGCGGAGCCAAGCCGTTGTTCACGCTCACGGGGCTTCCGTTGCGCAACTTGAAAACGCCCGCTGATACAACCGTGTCCCCGGCCTGCAGCCCCTCGGTGATCGCCACAAAATCTCCCATCGTGCGACCACTGCGAACAAAACGCTGCTCAGCTACCAGCATTTTCGAGCCATCATCGCGGCTTTTTTCAAGAACGACAAAAACCGAGTCACCATAGGGCGCACGTAGGAGCGCGGTGGCGGGAACCCGCACCACATCATCGGCCGCGCCGAGAGAGAGGATCACCCGCGCGAACATGCCCGGTCGCAGCGCACCCTCGGAATTTTTCAACGTTCCCTGCAGGCGGATATTGCGGGTTACACGGTCGATCTCCGAGTTGATGGCGGTCAACTCCCCCTCAAAGACACGATCTGGGTAGACATCGATGAGCACTTGGATCTTTTTGCCCAGCTGTAATCCGGCGATCAGCTGCTGCGGCAGCAGAAAATCCACGAAAATGGGGTCGAGAGACTGCAGCGTGACGATTTTATCGCCGTAGTTGACGAATTGTCCGAGGTTCACTTCCCGGATGCCGAGGCGGCCGGAAAAAGGTGCGTTGAGCTGTTTCTTGCGAATGGTCGCTTTGAGTTGCTCGACCAGCGCGGTCATCTTGCGCAACTGCGACTCGGCGGCATCGAGGTCCGATTGCGGGACGGTGTTGTTCTGCCGCAGGCGCTTGGTGCGCTCGTAAACCGTGCGAGCCAGATCCTGCTCGGCTTCGGCCGAGCGCAAGTTGGCTTGTTCCGTCTCGGTATCCAGCTCAAGAAGGAGGTCGCCTTCTTTGACTTCGGCCCCGTTGGCAAAATGGATTTTTGTAATGACGCCCGATTCTTCAGTGCTCAGGTCGGCCCCCTGCACCGCCCGGAATGAACCGACCGATTCGACCCGGCGATCCCAGCGATCCGCCTCGGCCACCACCGTGCTGATCGTTACCGGGGGAGGGCCTCCTTTTTCTTCGCCGCTGGCGATGAGGGTGCCGATCTGCAAAGTTTTGACCCCCACAATGCCTCCGACCACCAAAAGCAGGACCATGGCTGCGACGAGATAGGCTTTGATTTTCATGCGGGCTTTGTTTGTCGACTAAGGTTCATCGCACGTATCAAGCTACATGGACTCCGTCTGATGTCACGGCCCTGCAACAAAAGAACTCTCCTCGCCTGAAACCCTCAAATCCGGGCGCCGTTGGCGTGTGCGCTCGCGGGATTGTTCACGACGCCATGCCTCGATCAACCCGTGGTTTCCTCCCAGCAGGATGTCAGGAACTTTCCACCCCTGAAACTCCGCCGGCCGGGTGTATTGCGGGTACTCAAGCAAGCCGCGGGAAAAAGATTCATCCACCGCCGACCGGGCATCACCCAGCACACCCGGCAACAAGCGCACGACGGCATCGGTCACAACCAATGCGGAGAGCGTTCCGTTGGTCAGCACATAGTCACCTATGGATATTTCTTCATCGACAAGATGATCGGCCACGCGCTGATCCACCCCTTCGTAATGCCCCGAGATGAGCACGAGATGCTTTTCAGCGGACAAGCGCCGCGCGGCGGCCTGATCGAAGCGTGCTCCCTGTGCAGAGAGCAGGATTACCCGCGAGTGCGGTTGCCGCAATTCCCGCAGGGCCGAGTAGATAGGCTCGACCTTCAACACCATACCCGAGCCGCCCCCGTAGGGAGGCTCATCGGTCACCCGGTGTTTGCCCGGCGCCCACTCGCGCAGGTTACGCATGCGGATGTGCGCGAGATTTTTTTCCTGCGCGATCCGGAGCATGCTTTCGCCCAGAAGACCTTCCCCCATGGAGGGAAAAAGTGTGAGAATATCGATTTCCACGCGGTTCTGTTAACATGATCCGCACCCGACAACCAGAAAACCCATGAACATTTGTCCCCACCGCCCTGTCTCACCTACGATGTCCAAATTCCTGTTTTTCTGCGGCTTGCTCCTGGCCCTTTTGACTGTCGCTCCGGCTGGCATGGTCGATGAACTCTCCGCCGAAGACCGCACGCAACTCGAGAAGGGCGGCAATGTGCTGAAAACGCGCGAGATCGATGGCGCCACTTGGCCGGAAGTCCGGATCTACCGCAAAGTGAAAGCCTCACCGCAGGGCGTCACGAACCTTTTTCTGGATTACGAAAACGCCAGCAGCTTCATCGAAAACCTCGACTCCGCCGTGGTCGAACACAAGCCTGACGCCAACACGAAGGATGTGCGCTACACCGTGCGACTGCCAGTGCTCTTCTCCATCAGCTATCTCGTTCGTAACCGCTACGAAAAAACACCCAATGGCTACACCGTGCATTGGAACCTGCTGGAATCCATTTTTGCGAAATCAGCCAAAGGCTCCCTGCGTGTCGAACCGCACGGCGACACGGCCGTGATCTGCTACGCCAACCACGTCGAACCCGCCACCAAACTCGTCGCGGGACTGCGCGGCCAAGCCCTCAAGGAAGCTTCCCGCACTGTGGATGCCATCGTCAAAGAAGCCGAGCGGCGCCACACCGCCCCGCCGGCGCAGACTCCTTAGGAACGCCCCGCGTATATTTCCCCTACGGTCTCCCCTATCCCGGGATACTCTTCAGCATCTCGGCATTGGTCGGGTATTTGCGGATAAAATGGAGCAAGCGCTCGATGGCTTCGATCGGCTTGTGACCGGCGAGACCGCGACGGATAACGTTGATCTTGTGCATCTGCTCCTCGGGCAGCAGCAATTCTTCGCGGCGCGTGCCGGAAAGGAAGATGTCTACCGCGGGATAAATGCGCTGTTCGCTCACCTTGCGGTCGAGCACAAGCTCCATGTTGCCGGTGCCTTTGAACTCCTGGAAAATCAGCTCGTCCATGCGGCTGCCGGTTTCGATCAGCGCGGTGGCCATGATGGTCAATGACCCAGCCTCCTCGGTGTTGCGGGCCGCGGCAAAGAGCTTGCGCGGTATCTCCAGCGCGCGCGAATCGACGCCGCCGCTCATGGTGCGTCCGCCACCACCGGACGCGTTGTTAAAGGCCCGGCCGATACGCGTGAGCGAATCCATCAACACAAAGACATC
>JBIJDZ010000048.1:0-15516 GCA_044343805.1 Chthoniobacterales bacterium
GCCATGACGGCAAGGACACCTCCGAGTCCGGGAATGGCGTGCAGAAATGCTGCGACAACTTTGCGCAGGCTGGGCACCATGGTGAGCAGGCGCAAGACGCGCAGGACGCGCAGCGAGCGAATGATAGCCCAAGGGCCTGCTCCCGGAACGAGGGCTACAGCTACCACGACGAAGTCAAAAATATTCCAACCGCTACGCCAGAAAAGACCGCGAAAGGCGATTAGTTTGCAGGCAATTTCAACGATGAAGATGGCAAGACAGCCCTTGTCGATTGCGACGAGCAAGGTGCCTGCCCGGGCCATGAGGGATTTGTCGGTTTCGAGGGCAAGGATGGTGGCGTTGACAAGAATAACACCGACGATCCAAGCAATAACGGTCGGAGATTCGATCCATCGAGCCAGCTCGACGCGCCAATCAGGAGCGCCTCGTTTGATCAAACGGTCAATGAGCTGTTGTTCGATGGTCGCAGTCATAGGTGTCGAGCTGGAATGTAGCGTCACCTTCTCCGGTGTCGAAGCGAAGAAGCAGCTGTCGAGCCACGATCATTCTCTGCCGGCACGCGATAGATCCTGGGTCACCGACCTACTTGAGTATGGGGTTAATTTTTGCGTGGAAGACGGGGCGGATGGCGGGGCGGACTATTTGCTCAAGCCTTCGGCTGTAAGGAGCAACGGGAAAGCCAAAACCAGATCAGCCCACTGCGGGTGTCATGGAGGGGACTGGAGTAGATGCGGCGAGTTCGGTGATAATTTTTTGCACGGCAGCTGTGGCGGTGACTCCGTGTTTCTCCCGCAAGATTTGCACGGTTCCGTGCTCAATAAACTCGTCGGGCCAGCCGATGCGGACGACGGGAGTGGTGATCCTTGCTTCGGCGAGAGCTTCCATAACGGCGGCGCCGTAACCGTGGTGGAGGACGTGGTCTTCAAAGGTGCAGACAACTTCGGCAGCGCGGGCAAAAAATTCCAATGTCTGGGTGTCGAGGGGTTTGATCCAACGGGCGTTGATGACGGCGGCGTCGATGCCCTGCGCGGCGAGGAGGTCGGCAGTCACTTCAGCCATTTCAACCATGTTGCCGAGACCGAGGAGCAGGACGCGGCGGCCGTGGCGGAGGACTTCGCTTTGTCCGATCTCAAGGAGTTGCGGATGCTCTTTAGGCTTCGCTCCGGTGCCGACACCGCGGGGGTAGCGGATGGCGATGGGGCCTTGGTGGTAGTTGGCCATGGTCCAGAGCATGTCGACGAATTCCTCTTCGTCTTTGGGCTGCATAAAAACGAAGTTGGGAATGTGCCGCAGGTAGCCGATGTCAAAGAGTCCGTGGTGCGTCGGGCCGTCGTCGCCACTCAATCCGGCGCGGTCCATGCAGAGGGCAACATTCAGGTTCTGCAGGGCGATGTCATGGATGATCATGTCATAGGCGCGCTGCATGAAGGTGCTGTAGATGGCGAGGAAAGGTTTGTATCCCTGGGTGGCGAGGCCGCTGGCAAAGAGGGCCGCGTGTTCCTCGGCGATACCGACGTCGAAGTAGCGATCGGGATGGCGTTTTTCGTAGAGGCTCAGGCCCGTGCCTCCGGACATGGCTGCAGTGATGGCGACAATGCGGTTGTTGTGGTCCGCAAAATCGGCAACTTTCGTACCGAGGAGTTGCGAGTAGGTCGGCGCTGTCACGGGTTCGGTTTCACCGGTGTCGGGTTTGAACTTGCCGAGGCCGTGGAATTTGTCCGGCTGTTGCATGGCCGGCGGGTAACCTTTGCCCTTGGTGGTGAGAATATGAAGCAGGACGGGTTCGTTCTGCGTTTTGAGGAATTCGAAGGTGCGCTCGAGCAGCGCGGTGTCATGGCCGTCGATTGGTCCGTAGTAGCGGAAGCCGAGATCTTCGAAGATGACGCTGGGGAGGAGCATGTGCTTCATGCCGGTCTCGACTTTGTGGGCGAGGTCGAGAGCGCCCTGACCACCGATCGTTTTGATGAACTTGGAGGCTTTTTCGTGGAGATGGGCGTACGCAGGATTGGTCGTGATTTTGCTGAGGTAGCTGGCGACGGCGCCCACGTTCTTGGAAATGGACCATTCATTGTCGTTGAGCACGACGATGAATCGTTGAGTCGTTTCGGCCACATTGTTGAGGGCTTCGAAGCTGACGCCGCAGGTGAAGGCGGCATCACCGGCGACCACGACCACATGTTCGTCGGAGCCGCGGAGGTCGCGGGCGGCAGCCATGCCGAGTCCGGCGGAGAGGGCGGTGCCAGCGTGGCCTGCGCCGTAGCAGTCGTGGTCACTTTCGGTGCGGAGGAGGAAGCCGTTGAGTCCGCCATGTTGCCGGATGGTGTTGAGGCCTTCGCGGCGGCCGGTGAGCATTTTGTGGACGTAGCCTTGGTGGCTGACATCGAAGAGCAGTTTGTCCTTGGGCGAGTCGAATGCGCGGTGCAGGGCGACGGTCAATTCGACGACACCGAGGTTGGGGCCGAGGTGCCCGCCGGTTTGCGAAACGGCGCGCACCAGTTCATCGCGGATCTCCTGGGCAAGACGCGGCAGATCTTTCTCCAAAACAGCACGCACATCGGCAGGCCCGTTGATGTGCGGGAGGATGGGTTGCTCAGCTTTCTTTGCTTTCATCAAAATTATCCAGCTTCACGCCACCATTTGCCTGGCGGGTGATGAGGCGAACCTTTTGCTCGGCAGCTTCGAGTTTTTGCGAGCAGTAGCGTGCGAGAGAGACACCCTCCTCGTAGTTGGCGAGCATTTCATCGAGAGGAACTTTGTCCTCCTCAAGCTTGGCCACCACAGATTCGAGCCGCTGCATGGCTTCCTCGAAGCTGCGGGGGGTGGAAGGTTCTTCTTTTTTTCGGGAAGCCATGGGTCAAAGTTGTTCGCGTGGTGTCCAGCGGTCGCGCGTGGAATAAAATACGCATTCGTTGTCTATGGGCAGCGGGGTGAAATATTTCAGCGGAAAGCGTGTCAGGTCGGCGATGCGCATGATGAAAGGTCCCCATTCCCGGTATTCGCCCTTTGCAATCTCGGAAATGAAAGGCCGGTTGCCGGAAATAGGAGTAAGGTAGAGACCTCCGATGGGCCCGCCGAGATATTTGTAATCATTGATGAGGGTGAATTGTTTCACGGTGCTTGGAAGCAGCAGGGAGCGGACGTTTCCATACCAAGCGGTGGCCCATGGCATGTCGGAGCAGATGACTTCGTCCGGCTCTATCCATCGGCAGACGGTGTTGATGAACGGGGCGACGTAGGGGGGCCAGGCTACGCGCAGGGGAGAGGCCGTGAGGAGATTGACCACCATCGGCATAGCGGAGGCGAGAAAGACGAGGGTGATGAATGCAGTGCGCGCGGGTTGAAAGCGGAGGTCGAGCCTTCTGAAGAGCACCAGAAGAAAAGCCATTCCGTAAGCCACGAACATCGGCAGGAAAAGAACATGAAGTTGGTTGGCTGAGACCTCGCCGCGGGGAGGAAACACCGCCATACCGAATGCCGCGAAAATCCACATGAGCATGATAGCCCAACGCATCATGTTGCTGCCCGGGCGCCGGAAGATATGCAAAAGAGAGAAAAAGAATGCCGCGGCCGCGATATTATAGCCGAGATAACTGAATAGATTGTGGAATTGCCCAGTGAGACCCCATCGCAATTTGCCCCGCACGCTCCCGAAGGCAGAAAGATCGGGCTGGAGATTGCTCATGAAAGACAACTCCGATCCCGTGGTGCCTTCGAGGATACTGAAAATGGACAAACCGAAGGGATTGCCGCTCACCGAGTAATTGCGGATCAACCATGGCGTCACTACAGCGGCGTAAAGAAAAAGCACCAGAAGACCGCTGATCGCGCGCGGTCGGAACCACGCAAACACGAAAACGACGAAGCCCAGAAAAATCCATGCGCTTAACGGCTGGGCAAGAGTCATCAAGCCGAAAAGAAGTGCCGCTACGGAGAGTAGAATCAGCGAAGTTACGTTTTTTTTATCTTCTCGCGCGACCAAAGCACGATGCAGAAGCATCAGCGCCAGCGCAAAAAGAAAGAGCATGAGCATTTGCGGCAAACCCGAAACTGAAAAACGCCAGATCAAGTCGGTGACAATGACAAGCCCGATGGACATCCAGGCGAGTTTCGAGTCAAAGAGGCTTCTCAGCATAAAAAAGAAAACAAAGAGCGAGGAGATAAAAAGCGCCACCCCGGCTCCGGCAATGATGCGGTCACCAAGGTAGACCGGCTCGCTCGGATCCATCGGCCACCAGCGCTTGATCGGCCGGAGCAGGGCGGCGTTGAAGAGCGGGTTCAAGGGAAAATTGTAGGTGTCGGGGAAAACCCCTTCGGGAAGTTTTTCGTCATGGTTGAGGAATTGCCACATGGCCATGGGCCGGATGTAGAGCGTGGTGTAGCCGGCTCCGGCCGCGATCTGGCGTCCGACCTGTGCATGGTCCATCGCGGTCTCGGAATCCAGTCCGCGGAATTGAAAAAATAAATACAGCGAGGCCAAGCCGGCGACCGCGATGCACAGTGCGGCAATGAGCACAATCTTCTTCCAAGCTCCGACTTCCAGCCGGTGGACTATTCCTTGGACTTGCGTGGATTCGTCGTGGGTCATGAATAACGGGGGCCGTGAAACCGGTGAACTTATCTGTCGATGTTGATGGCGTCCATGTTGAACAAATTTACCTCCAACGCACACGATCGGCGAACATGATGGATTCACCATCGACCGGCAGGCTCACTGCCGCGCTGATGATCCAGTCCCGGATTTCATCTTTTTTGACTTCTCGCAGGACAAATCGCGCCCACTCACGATAGCGGCCGTTGACAATATCCGCATAGGTCCGGCGATCGCCGCTGTAAGGCGTGAGGTAGATGGCCACAATGGGGGCACCGAGCAGGCGTTCGCTGTGAATAAGTTCGAACTGCTCGATGCTTTCCGGCAACAGGAGGGAAACGCGGCCGGCATACCAAGCAGTGGCCCAAGGTATATCTGAAGCCATGGCTTCGCGCGCGTCGATCCACTGGCGGAATCGTTCGATGAGCGGAGGTAGATAAGGGGGCCAATTGATGTTCTTGCCGGTTGTCCAAAGGCTCAAGCCCAATGGAGCAGCCACGACGAGGTAAAGAAGTCCGATGAAAGCCATCCTCAGCGCGGGTTGTGGGAATTCCAGGCGGTTCCACAGTCCGAGCAAGAAGGCCAAACCATAGTAAAGCATGGCCGGCAGAAAGAGCACGTGCAGCTGGTTTGCGGACACCTCTTCCTGAACGCCGAACAAAGACATGCCGATGGTTGCGCCCAGCCACATGAGGAGAATTGCCCAACGGAACTGTGCCGGTTGCCAGCGTGTGAACGAATGGACGAACAGCGCGAAGAAAAAAGCCGCGGCCACGATGTTGAAGCCGATGTAGGCTGTGAAATTTGCCACCTGAGAAAGGGTCTGTGTGAGAGTGTTTTCCAATAACTCGTCCCACCGGAAACGCAGGAGCGGCTCGAAGTTCGCCGTGAGAGCCAGCGGGTCGGAATTGTGTTTTCGGGCCAAATCATAAAACGGCAATCCTAAGGGGTTGCGCACTTCGCGCCAGTTATGCAGAGCCCATGGCACCAAGGGCAGGGCGTAGAGAAGCGTGGTGGTCAAAGCCACAAGCCAGCGCGGGCGCAGGACGCCAACGGAGAAAATCCAGAATCCTGCGAAGATCCACAAACCTATGCCGTGGCCAAGAGTTACGATACCCAGAAGCAATGCTGACAAGCCGGCGAGCAAGAAAGTCTTGATCCAGTGCCCGGCACCGTTTGCGTCGAGTGCAGCAGCGAGCAACCAAAGCGCCGCGCTGAAGAAGAAGAGCATCGGCATTTGCGGTAACCCCGAGAATGAGAACCGCCAAAAAATATCAGTGGCGATGAGCATGCCGGTGCCAATCAAGGCCAGTTTTGCGTCGAACAGGCGGCGTCCGAGCAAAAAACAAAAAATGAGCGTGCCGGCAAAGAAAAGCGTGCCGACAACCACGATGATCCGTTCGGCGGGAGCGACAACTTCCCTCTCGGGCATGGCAATGTCCGTGCCGCTAATTTTCAGCACGGCGGCATTGATCAGGGGGCCAAGCGGGGCTTGGCTCACATCGGGAAGCGGCGACTTGATTTGTCCGGTCCGCTGGAGCATGACATGCAGGGCCAATGGTCGGGCATAAAGCGTGGTGTAGCCTTGGCCGCTGGCGAGTTGGCGGCCAATTTGGGCCTGATCCATCGCTTCGGGTGTGTTGAAGCCGTTGAATTTGACGAAGAGCCAGATGGCCGCGATGGCGGCGATGATGGCGGCGACCAAAGCCCGGCGCAGCCACACCGCGGCGGCGCCTTGCTCGAAGGCGTGGAGAAACGACTGGACGTTTGTTTCCAGCGACATGGATTAGATGGAAGCTAGTTCCGGATGATCGTGCAGCTTGCGGTGAAGGGTGCGCCGACTGATGCCGAGTTTTTGGGCCGCGAGGGTTCGGTTGCCCTTGCACTCCTGCAGGGCGCGTCGCATCAAAGAAACCTCCGTTTCCACGAGATTGAGCGGGAGTGGACCTCGGCCTTGATGCTCCGGCGCGACTGATGTGCGGATGCTGTCGGGGAGGTCGCGCAGGGTGATTTTGGGGCCTGTGGCCATGACTACACCATGCTCGATGGCGGCGCGAAGCTCCCGCACATTGCCGGGCCAATTGCCGTCGAGCAGACGCTTCATGGCGTCGGCGGTCAGTTCGCGGAAAGGTTTATCGTTCTCTGTCGCTGCCTCTCGCAAGAAATGCCGGGCCAGTGCCGGAATATCCTCGCGGCGTTCCCGGAGCGGCGGCATGTGAAGTTGCACAACGTTGAGCCGGAAATAGAGATCTTCCCGGAATGCGCCCGCGGCAACCATCTTGGAGAGATCGCGGTTCGTGGCCGCAACCAGCCGCACATCGGCTTGGATCGGCTTGTTGCCTCCGACCCGCTCGAAAACACGTTCGCCGAGGACGCGGAGGATTTTCACCTGCGTAGCCGAGTCGATCTCACCGATTTCGTCGAGAAATAGTGTTCCGCCCGCGGCTTGTTCGAATCGACCCGCGCGGCGCTCGCCGGCCCCGGTAAACGCGCCTTTTTCGTGGCCGAAAAGCTCGCTTTCGAGCAGTTGGGGGGAGAGGGCGGCACAATGAACGGCGACGAATGGTCCGCGCTGGCGGGGGCTAAGTTGGTGGATGGCGTGGGCGGCAAGTTCCTTGCCAGTGCCGCTTTCGCCGGAAATAAGAACGGTAGCCCGGGAGGGGGCGACTTGGCGAATCGTCTCCAGCACATGATCCATCACGGGCGAGTCACCCACGAAATTCTTCAGTCCGAAACGTTTGTCCATCTGCTCCCGCAAGCGGACGTTCTCGCGCTCGATCTCCGACCCCTGCAGGGCGCGCTTCACGAGAATTTCCAAGCGGTCGATGTTGACCGGCTTCGTGACAAAATCGTAGGCGCCACGTTTCATCGCATCGACGGCTGCATCGACCGTGCCGTAAGCGGTCATAATGATACAGACGGGAGGGTTGGTTTCGCGCAAGGCCCACGCCAGCAAATCTGTGCCGCTCTCCGCCCCGAGCCGCAGGTCGCTCAGCAACAAATCGACGCGATCGGTTTCCATGATCGCTTGGGCGCCGGCAATGTCGCCCGCCACATAAACCTCGTATTCGCCATCCAGCGCGTGGCGGAGGCCTTCACGGGTGTTTTTCTCGTCATCGACGATAAGGATGATTTTTTTCAAGGCGCGGCTGTTCGGGTGCGACATTTTTTCTCTCTGGCCCGCGCCATCAACGCAACACGCAAGTTTGTCGATGGGGATGATTTCGACTTGATCTGAGATGACGTTGCACTATGGGTGCGTGCATGAGTCACCTGCCAATCTTTCGTTTTGTTCGTCTTGCTCTCGCCTGTGGTCTGCTTACTTTGTGCGGATTGACCGGTTGTCAAACGATGCAAAAAGGAGGCGCCAGCTCCTTCTCTTTTGATCCGCCGATGCAAGCGCCGAAAAATCCTGCGAACGTGAAAGTGAAGCTCAGCACCGGCGCACAGCGTCTCTATGTGGTGGAAGGCGACCGTGTGTTGCTCGCCACGCCGGTTTCTGTCGGCAAAGCCTCATCGCCTACCCCGCACGGCAACTACACTATTTATTCTAAAACGGCTAACCGGCGCCGCATAAGCAGCCCGGGCGCCGGGTATCCCATGACTTATTGGATGGAGTTCAAGCCCGCCTATGGAATGCATTGGGGATTCGTCAAGCCCTACCCGAGCACGATGGGTTGCGTGCGCATGCCTTTGAAAGCCGCACAGAAAACATTCAACCTTGTTCGCTCCGGCACGCCCATCAATATCGCACCCAGCCAGCCATGGGATGCGACTGTTGGCAAATCTTTGCCGAAACTTGACGATTCGCACCTTCCTGATCCGCCGATGTCTTATTTGCTCAGCCCGCAGGTTTTTGCGGATGCTCGCCAAGGCAAGCTCTGGCGTTTCTGAGCCGGTTCAATCTTCCAGCAGGCACGACGTGATTTGATACAACTCACCGTGTTTGGAGGCTGCCAGCAAGCGCGCGCATGCCTTCCATGGCTGGGTTGAATCCGGCCATCGCTGGGCCTCTCGCGGTCCCCAATAAAGATAGTGGACGCCGAGTGACCGTGCGGCACTGGTCCAATCGTTTCCTCCCCTCATCAGCCGATTGAGTTCTTGTTCAACCGGCGCATAGTCGATCCCCTGGCTGTAAAGATGACCGTCATAGCCCATCACTACGGGTTGTCCGAGCAGCAAAGCCGGATGTTCGTAGCCGGGAGCGCAGGCCAAGCGGGCGTTGACGGGAATTTTTCTCAGCATGACTTGTGCCTCGGCCAGTTCAGGCCTGTTGGCCAGTTTGTATCCATGGCGCGCATCGAGTCCTGCGAGGAGAGCCGAGCCTCCGGCGGCAAAAAGGGTGAAGCAAGCAATGCTTTGTGCCCAAAGACGCCAGCGCGCCAGTAACTCGCGCCAGAGGATCGGCGCCAGCGCGAGGTAGCCCCAAAGAATAAGTTTCGTATTGTCCCAAGCCCACGGAGCCAGTTGAAAAATGAAGCAAAAAGCCAAGGTCGCGATGCCGGTCAAATAAATCACTTTCGAGGAATCGGCCGCGTCTGGTCGGCGGAATACCACGACTCCGAGAATGACCGAGAGCGGCAAGAAAATGCCGAAGTTCATCATCCAGAACCACCATCCGCCATCAGCCTGCATCCAACCCGGCGCAAAGCGGAAGGCGTTGGACGCGGAGAAGCCGGCCGTCACGAGATGGACCAACCACGTCGCGGGGATGATGCTAAGCAGAGCTGTAACCATGAATGGTCGCGCAAGATTTTTGCGCCAGCCGGCAAGTGTGCAGGCCGCGAGCACGGTGCTGAGAAATAAAAACGCCGGCGCATTGAAAAGCGGCATCGTTGCGTAGAGCGCCGCTTGGGCTGTCACTGGCAGGCTGGGACCTCCGGTGTTATCGAGTTGAGCACGCCAGACGGCCAACAGCACCAAGCCCGCCGGAAGAGAGTAGAGCAGCCCGCGTTGTGTAACGAACATTGCGAGAAAAGGATTTTTCCAAGCGAGGTTGGTTTGCATAAGATCGAAAAGTCCAAAGCCTCCGGCAAAGAGGAAAGCGGCGGCGGCGAATCCTCCTCCCCAGCGCCATAAAGCGGCCGCGGCCGCGGCCGCACCCAGGAGCCCAGTCCAACGCAACCCCTCGTAAACCGGCACGCCGAGAGTGCGAAGGAGAGCATTCCAAAGATCCATGCCGGGGTGATAAGCAAAAGCAACACCTGCGAGAAAGGGGTTGTCGGGCCAAAACGTGCCACCATTGGCCCAGCGGTGGATGAGATTCAGGTGAAGAGCCATGTCGCCGAGGTTGTTCGGCGAGAGCACCTTCCACTCGCCGGCATCAGCATAAATCAGCCAGAGGAAAGCCCTGGCCGAAACCAACGCGAAGAACGCGAGAACCACGATGTCGGCTGTTGTCATCTTTTGCCGTGGCGCCTTGGCTAGGGTGTAGGTAAGAGATGCCGCGAGCACTCCCAACAGGGCGGCAATCCAAGCTGAGGACGTGCCGAGTTTTCCGGCCAGCACGGACAAACCTGCTGCTACCGTGGTGGACACCGCCACAAGCAAGAGCCCCGCGCATAGCAAACGCCAGCCAATCATGGTTCACCCCTCCGTGGCGCGACGCGGAATGGCGAGCGTTCGACGGCATCGAGAAAATCGCGGGAGAAGAACACGGAGCACTCGTCGACCCCCGAACGAAGCTTGAAGCGACGTTCCTCATAATTGTCTCCGAGTATACGGCGAAGATTGTCTGCTTTCGCCGTCTCAATCACGTGAAACTCGGCCTCAGGCAACATGGTGGGGACTTTTCCCCCGTAGTAGCCGATGTGGGTGAAGTTTCCGAGCATCCAAGGCAGCGGGTAATAACTCTCAAGATAGATCGCACCCGGGGTATGAGCCCATCTTGGATCGTTATCGGCTAGCTGACGAAGCGGCCCGGTTAGCGTATCGACCGAGCGGTAAGTTTGCACATATACGTAAAGTTCAGCGTCGCTTTCGTATTCATAAAAATTAAGGCGTATGGTCTGGCCGAGAGAGATTAGCAAAAGCAAGGTTCCCGGGATTTTTCCCCAGCCTGCGCGGATTGTGACCATGAGCAACCCGAAGAAAAGAAACCACGGCCAGACGATCGATGCCATGCACCAAGGCGTTTTGTAGGGAATGATCGAATAGGCAACGAGAACCCCGGCTGCATAGATCGATAAAAGACGCGGGGCGGCAGGCGACGGCCACGCGTAACGCCCCGACCAAGCTAGTCCCACGAGGGCGGGCCACTCATAGCGGGCCAGCAGAGCGATCCAGTAGTAATTGATGAAAGGAATAAGCTCGAAAGCTTCTTTCTCGTGCCCATGTCCCGCCGTGCCCGTCCGGGTCCAGGCAAACCACGCTTCGAACGGCTTGGCCAGCCCGGTGGGATGAAAAAAATTTCCGGAATAGAAAAAGACGAGCAGCAAGAGTGCCAGGAATCCGGATGTCCAAGCATCGCGAGCTGACCACCCGCGCTCGTCGGCTCGCAGGGTTTGAGGTTGTAGCGGAGAAATGCGACACCATCCGGCAAAGACAACGGCAGCCAAGCCCAGCGAGCCGGCATGGATCAGATACGTTTCTTTGTTAAGAATCATGCCTGTGAGGCCGAGCACGGCAGACCATAGCCCGAAGCGATCACGATCCAGCCATAGGGCAATGACGCCCCACACAAAAAGCATCGTAAATAAAGCAAACCACGGTTCATGGATGGAATATCTCCCGTAAAACACTGCGACCGGAGACACGGCAAAGGCCGCCGCGGCCCAACGTGCGGCATTTCTTCCGAACCACCGACCGAACATGAAAAACACGGGAACGGTCAGCACGCTGGCGGCTACGGCCGGGAGTCGAAGTGCCCAGATGTTGCGTCCCAGCAGCTCTTGGCCGACAAAGACGGTATAAAAATGCCAAGGACCGTGAAAATTATCCGGTGTGTAAACAAAGGTTCCCGTTTCGCGCAGCTGGTCGGCAAACCATCCGTTCACGCCCTCGTCGAAGTGCGGAGCTTTGAGATCGAGAAAAAGCAGGCGCAGCACTGCGGCCAAGACCACTACGGCGAGGAGATCCCATTGAGCGCGGAGGAAATTAGGTGTCGACGACATGGAGGTTCGTGAGGATGAGACAATCGCACCACGGTGAGGTGTCAATTGTCATTCCCGCTTTCCGGGAGGAGCGCCGTATCGGCGCGGCGGTGCGCGGGGTGTGCGAACTGGCAAAGAAATTTCCCCGCCTCGTTGATGTGATTGTCGTGGTGGAGCCCTCGGGTGACCGCACGGCGGAAGTGGCGCGGGCGGCGGCGGACGGAGATCATCTGGTGCGGGTGGTGGAGTGTGCCGTTCACCGCGGCAAGGGTTACGCAGTGCGCGCCGGGATGTTGCAGGCGCTTGGCGATATCGTGTTTTTCATGGATGCCGACTTGAGCGTGCCTTTGTCTCACGTGACTCCGTTTGTGAATCATCTCGACGCAAATCCACAGACCGACGCGGTCATCGGCGACCGCCGCCATGCGGGGAGCAGAATTATACGGCGCCAACATCCATTGCGTGAAATGGCAGGTCGGAGCTTCAACTTGGTTGTTCGCGCTCTGGGATTGAGTCCGAGCAAAGACACGCAATGTGGCTTCAAGGCCTTCCGGCGCAGAGCGGCGCGGGATATTTTTGCGCGCACGCGGATCGACGGGTTTGCTTTCGACGCGGAGGTGCTGCTCATTGCTCATCGGCTTGGCCTGCGGGTCGATGACCTGCCGGTCGAGTGGATCAACGACGAGGAAACAAAGTTTCGTTTTTGGGTGGATGGCTGTCGGAGTTTGACTGATCTAATGCGCTTGAGGATTGGCCGTGAGTGAATCGTTTATTTGCGCAGGCGCCACCATCCGGCGAGCAGGCTCCCGATGATCGAGTGGCACACGCTCGATAGCGCCGAGGGAACGGCAGCAAGCGGCTCTGCCGCGAAGCGCGTTTTGGCCAACACAGCACCCAAACCTGAGTTTTGCATGCCGACCTCGATGGAAATGGTCCGGGCGATCGTGTGATCGTACCCCATTGAACGCGCCATGGCATAGCCGAGGGAAAATCCCCCGGCGTGCAGCAATATGACCGCCGCGAGTAGCATCAAACCGTGTGACATGATGGCCGCCGCATTTTGCCCGATGATGCTGCCGACGATCAGGCTGATGACCATGACCGACAACAGCGGCCCAGCCGGTAAAAGCATCTCCGTCAGCCGTGGCGTCTTATGGTGGAGGAACAGACCGAGTAGGAGAGGAAGGAGCACGACTTGGGAAGTGGTGAGCAAGATGCCCCATGAATCCACTGGCACGTAGGCACCGGCTAACCAACCGGTCAGCAGCGGCGTCATGACCACGGCAGCAAAAGTGGAGCACATGGTCATCAGAACGGACAACGCGACATTGCCGCGCGCGAGGTAGCAGACCACGTTCGAGGCCGTTCCCCCGGGGCAACTGGCGACAAGGATGACTCCCACGGCGAGCATGTCGGGCAACGCCAGTGTTTTGGCAATCGCCCAGCCGAGGAGTGGCATAATGGTATATTGGGCTATGAACCCGAGAGCAACGACCCGCGGCAAACGCAACACGGCTGCGAAATCCTCCAAGCTGAGTGTGATCCCCATGGCCAGCATCACAACGGCCAGTCCGCCGACGATCCATGGGCCGCTGAACCAAGTGAAGAGAGGTGGTTGCCATAATGCCAGTGAGGCCGCTCCCAGGACCCATGCGGGAAACCAATTCGCGGAGGCTAAGAGTTGGCGTCGCATCGGGATGCGAAGTTCGCCTGTTTCGGTGCTGGTTTGACAATGAAAAAGCGTCCGCTTTACTTGAAAATACGGCCATGAAGCTGACATATTACGGACATTCCTGTTTCGGGGTGCAGGTGCGTGGCACCAACTTGCTATTCGATCCATTTATCACGCCGAATCCGAAGGCTTCGGCCATCGATGTCAAAAAAATTCCCGCCGACTACATTCTTGTTTCGCATGGTCATTTCGACCACGTGGCCGACGCGGTGGAGATCGCCAAACGAACCGGTGCAACCGTTATTTCCAACTACGAAATCGTCGATTGGTTCGGCCAACAAGGCGTGACAAAAGCGCATCCCCTCAATCTCGGCGGGGCTCGCGAGTTTCCTTTCGGGCGCGTGAAAATGGTTAATGCGGTCCACTCGAGTGTGTTGCCCGATGGAACCTATGGCGGTAATCCTGGAGGCTTTCTGGTCGAGACAAACGAGGGGCATTTTTACTATTCGGGGGACACTGCTCTCACCATGGACATGAAACTGGTCGGAGACAGTGCCTCCTTGAAGTTTGCCGTGTTGTGTGTCGGAGACAACTTCACCATGGGGCCCATAGATGCGGCCCGTGCCGCAGCTTTCCTTGAGGTCGATGAGGCTATTGGCGTGCATTTTGATACATTTCCGCCGATCGAAATCGATCACAACGATGCCGTCCGCTCGTTTGCCGACCGCGGCATCAACCTCAGCTTGCCCCAAATCGGACAAACGATTGAATTTTGAGTCCCCCGAGGCGGCTTTTGCAGTCTGGACGAGGTAAACGGTCGCGGGTTATATGCGCAGAATGATGATTCGTTTTGTTGTCGGAATCTTTGTCTGTGTTGTTTTTTGTTTAGCGGCTTGGGCGCAGGATGCGCCGACAATCACCGTGCGCAAGAGTGACCGTCTGTCTATGGCCGTTGCGACAATCGGCGGCCCAGCCGGCCCAGCAGTGACGAAGATTTTGCAAAACGACCTTGATCTTTCGGGTTGGTTTCAAATGGTTCCCGATGCGCGGGCCAGCTATGTCGTGAGCGGCACGGCCAGCGGCGGGTCTTTGCAGGGCCGGGTGTCGGACAGCGCCGGGCAGGTTGTATTGTCGAAGAGCTACACGGGAAACGACCGTGCGGCGGCGCACCAGTTTGCCGATGACATTGTGGAAACACTTACTGGCAATCCCGGTATCGCGACTACCAAAGTCGCCTTTGTTGGAACGGCCAGCGGCCAAAAAGAAATTTATTTGGCGGATTACGACGGCTCCAATTCGCGGCGGCTGACGAGTGACCGCAGCATCAGTGTGGCCCCCTCGCTCGGGCCGGCCGCCCGTCATCTGGCTTACACAGGTTATCAGAGTGGCTATCCGGATGTTTACGTCATTGATGTGGCTTCCGGCGCGCGTAGTCGGGTGGTGAGCGCACCTGGCACGAATTCGGGTGCGGCGATCTCCCCGGACGGAGGATCGATGGCGCTGACCATGAGTAAAGACGGTAATCCTGAGATTTACATCACCAGCTTGCGAGGCGGTTCTGCGCGGAGACTTACACGCACGAGAGGAGTGGAATCATCACCGACATGGTCACCCGATGGCCGTGAATTGATCTATTCCTCGGATGATGGAGGCAGTCCCCAGCTTTACAGGGTCGGCGCGGGCGGGGGCGGCGGGCGGATGATTTCCTCAGGTTTCGGCTACTGCACGGACCCCAGTTGGTCCCCCGATGGCAAGAAAGTGGCTTTTACAGTGCGCTCGGGTGGCGGGTTCTCGGTTGCGGTCATGGATTTGGCCGGCGGCGGAGCCCGTATCGTGGCTACCGGTCAAAATCCTGTTTGGGGCCGCAACTCGCGGCATCTTATCTACAGCACAGGATCAAACCTCAATCTCCTTGACGTGGGGAGCGGACGGACGACAACTATCGTCAGCGGTTTGGGCAAAGTAAGCGAGCCGAGCTGGTCTCTCTGAATCTGCAACCCCGAAAAATCATGAAATCCATCAAATTGTTTCGATTAGCTGGAGTGGTCTTGCTGGCGGCCACCTTGGGAGCATGTGCCACGAAGAAGGATCAATACGCCGGAGTTGACGGCGATTTTGTGAGCGGCGTGCCATTGCCAGACAGGCAGGACGGCGCCTCGTTCCTT
>JBIJDZ010000049.1:0-15473 GCA_044343805.1 Chthoniobacterales bacterium
CAGTGCCGCGGGTTGGTGACGCGTTCCGTCGCGCCGATGACTTTGGCCGGAACCACATGCTTGCCGAGTCTCTCGGCCAAGCGGCCCGCTGACTCATGGCCGAACTGTTGCGCGAAGGCTTGCAACTGCGGGCCCTTGCGATCGACTTTGGCTGCGCCGAGCTCGACGGTGAAAGGCCGCACGCAGATCAAATCCGGCACTGGCACGGGCGAGGCCTTCCATTCACGTTGCACCAGGCTGACGGAGGCGCAGCCGGTGAGCCCAAGAGAGATACCGGCGGCGGCGATGCACCGCACCAGGCGGTGGTGTCTGGAGCGGTTGAGCTGCATGCCGTTATTTGGCCACTCGTCGGTATCAGTGGCAAGCAAGTGCATGGCTGGTGCTACCCAACGTGTGCCGATGTCAAAGGCCGACAGGCCTTGGTTGCGGATGGAAGGGAGCGGTCAATTGACCGCAAGGTGGCGGGTGGCGCCGGGGATACGGAAGAGGATGCGGGAGGGGATGCGTTCGCCGGGCCACCAGACCTTGCGTTCCCATCCCCTGGCGTCGCGGGTGCTGGCTTGGAGGATGACGGGTTTGAAGTTGCCGTAGTCGGAGGTCCAGTTGCCGCTGCGGGTGCTGCTGACGACCAGTTCGAGGGGTGTGGTGCCGATGTATTCGCCATTGAGTTCGACGACCAAACCCGGCGGCCAACTGCGGATGTCGATGGTCTTGACCGGATCGGCCACGCGCACCTCGGGCTCTGGCTTCGTGGCGCAGGCGGCCAGCAGGAGGGCGAGCAGGAGGCCGGGAAATGTCTTCATGCAAAACCACTTTGCAATGCGCCCGGCGGCAGGGAAACGGTTTTTCGTGTCATAGTGGTCTGACGCGTTTTCAGCGAAGAACTTTCTGGCCCCAGGGGGCGATCTTGGGCAGGTTGCTGACGTGTACGAGGTTCTCCCGGCAGCTGCTCCTGTCTTTTGCGCGGATCACCCACGGATGGGTCCGGACGTGCTTAAGCTAAGGGAGGGGATGGCATGAGCGCGGTCAGTTTTTTGGTGGACGGGTGGTTGTCGCTGCCGACTTGGGCGATCCTCTTCTCCTTGGTGGCACTGCTGGTGCTGTGTGCGGGGGCCTGTTGCGTGTTGATTTTCCGCCTGGGTCGCCGTTTGGCCGGCGTGGGCCCGACTTCACCGTCCGTGGTGATGGTGGTGGCGCTCATGTTCGCGTTGCTGGCGGGGTTTCTGGGCAGCGATATCTCGCAGCGCACGGTGCGCGCCCAGCAAGCGGTGGCCAACGAAGCGCGGGCTTTGACGATGATCGAGGCGTTGTCGCAGGACGGATCGCAGCGTTATGCAAATCTCCGGAGTCAGGGCGAACGATACGCCCGGCTCGTGCTCGAGGAGGAGTTTGCGAGGGACGCGGACAGCGGAGAGAGCGATGCGGTGAGGAAGGCGCTCCATGATGTGAAACGCGAGGCGGCCCGCATCATGCTCGACGATGCGCCAACGTCGGGTCGGGCCTTCGACGCGGCTTTATTGCTGGGCGAAGCACGTGCGGAGCGGCTCATTGTGCGGCAAGAGACGTCGGGCTACCAGTGGGTGACGGTGATTACGTTGTCGCTGTTGCTGATCCTCACGTTGGCCCTTGTCCATATCAACAACTTGCCAGGGTTTGTCATCGGGTGCGCCGTTTACATCACGGCGTCCGTGACGGTGATGGGCATGTTGGCCATCCGCGAAAATCCCTTTAGTCCACCGATCAGAATCTCCTCGGAGCCGATCGAGGAGGCGATGGATAGTTTTAAGTGATCGTTGTGGCGGTGCGGGCACCTTGCGCCGGAGCTGTTATTGCAGCATGCGGATGGTGAGGGGGTATCGGTATTCTTCGCCGTTGCCGGTTTTGATGGCGGCGATGATGATGAAGACGAGCCAGAGGATGGCGATCGCGGGCAGGATGAGAAAGCCGACGAGGACGAAGAAGAGGACGCCGGCGATGGCGGCATAGATGGTGAAGCTGATCTGGAAGTTGAGCACTTCTTTGCCGGTGCGGTCGAGCAGCGGGCTGGTGCTGCGCTTGACAAGCCAGAGGATGAGCGGGGCGATGATGTTGCCGAACGGAAAGACGAAACCCGCCAAGCCGAGAATGTGCATGACAACGGCGAGAGAGTTGTCGGCGGTAGGTGTGCTCGTGGTGGCAGGGACGGGTGGCGGTCTGTTTTCCATGATCGTTGGATGAATATTAGGTGGGTGAGTGTCAATGCGGAAAGAGCTGCAGCTCGGCGGTACGGGACGCCGCGTACCAGCTGGCGGAATCTACAGTTGGATGATCACGCCTCGTTGAGGAGGCCGGTGCCGGCGCAGAGGCGGGCGTAGAGGCCGCCGTGGGCAAGGAGTTCCTCATGCTTGCCGCGTTCGACGATACGGCCGCGGTCGAGGACGAGGATCTGGTCGGCGTGGCGGACGGTGGAGAGGCGGTGGGCGATGACGAAGCTGGTGCGTTTTTGCAGGAGACGGTCGAGGGCTTCCTGGATGAGGCGTTCGGTGGAGTTGTCCACGCTGGCGGTGGCTTCGTCGAGGATGAGGACGGGGGGGTCTTTGAGCAGGGCGCGGGCGATGGAGACGCGTTGTTTTTCACCGACGCTGAGGCGCACGCCGCGTTCGCCGACTTCGGTATCGAGTTGTTTGGGCAAGCGGGAGACGAAGTCGGCGGCGTTGGCGGCGCGGAGGGCGTCCCAGAGTTGGTCGTCGGTGGCGTCGGCTTTGCCGAAGCGGAGGTTGTCGGCGACGGTGCCGTTGAAAAGGAAGCTTTCCTGCGAGACGAGGCCGACAACGCGGCGCAGGTCGGATTTTTTGAAGGAGCGAATGTCTTGCCCGTCGAGGGTGATAACGCCGTCTTGCCACTCGTAAAGGCGCATGAGGAGGGCGACGAGGGAGGATTTGCCGGCGCCGGTGGGGCCGACCAGGGCGATGGTCTCGCCGGGGCGGGCGGTGAGAGCGATATCGTGGAGGACGCCATCACCATCGCCGTAAGCGAAGCGGATGTTTTCGAAGCGGATCTCGCCATGGAGAGGGTCGGGGATGGGGGCATGGCCGGCGTCGGGCTCGGGGGTGGCGTCGAGGATGTCGAAGACACGGCGCCCGGCAGCGCGACCGGCTTGGAAGATTTGGTTGAGCTGGTGGAGGCGGCCGACGGGTTCGTAGAGGAAGCGGACAAGGACGAGGAAGGCAACGAGGACGCCGAGGTCGAGGTGTCCGTGCAGCGCGGCCCAGCCGCCATAACCGAGAACGACGAGGCTGCCTAGGGAGGAGAGAAAATTCATGCCGGGGCTGTAAAAGGCCCAGGCCCGCATGACGATGAGGGTGGCTTGGCGGAGTTTCTCGCTCACCGTGTTGAAGCGGTGGTGTTCGCTTTTTTCGCGGGCGTAGCCTTTGATTTGACGGATGCCGTCGAGGTTGTCGTGGAGGAGTGAGTTGAGGTCGGAGGCGGCGCGGCGTTGGGCCGAGTAACGTTTCGAGGCGGTGAGGGTGTAAGCGAGGGCGCCGGCGGCGAGTAATGGGATGGGCGTCATGGCGCAGAGGGCGAGCGCTGGGCTCCACCAGAACATGAGACCGAGGACGATGGCGATCTGCAGCACGGCCACGGCGCCTTGCTCGACACCGTCGATGAGGACGCGCTCGACGTTGGCGACATCCTCGACCACGCGGGTCATGATATCGCCGGTGGCGCGTTGGTCGAACCACGCGAGCGGCAGGGATTGCAGGCGGCTGTAAAGATCGCTGCGCAGGTCGAAAAGAACGCGTTGCTCGAAAATATTGTTGAGGAGGATGCGCAGGGTGTTGAGCCCGTCTTGGGCCAGAAATCCCAAGGCGGCCAGGGCGATCATCGGCCACAGGGCATCGCTGCGACCGCCGCGCAGGACGTCGTCGATGATGCGTTGGGTGACGACGGGAAACACGATCACCATGGCGGAGGAACCGAGGGCGCACAGCAAGGTGGCGCCGGCCAGCCAAGGATAGCGACGAAGGTAAGCAAAGACGCGCGCGATGATGTGGGGTTGGGTGGTCATAAAGATCGAACCGCCTACTATGATCGAGCCAGCAATGGCACGCGAGCCTGACGCTTCATATGGCGAAAATTGACCAGACCGCGGCGGAGGTGGTGGCGGAAATTGGTCAGTAAAAGAGGAGATATCCATCGCTTAGGCGAGTTGGCACGGCAGTTGCTAACTTTGCATTCGGCTACATGTCGTCTCGTGCTATTTCCGGAAAACCGGGGGCCATGGGTGATAAAGCCGCAAACAACAAAACAAAAATTATGATGCTAATGACTAAATACAAATGGGGGTCCTTGCTCTCCGTGGCAGCAATGCTTGCGGTGCTTGTCATGCCTTTGCAGGCACAAGACGACCCGGTTCCTGCTGAAGCTGTCTCGATTGCCGTGTCCGAGACAACCGCGTCCGTGACTCCGCCCGCCGAGGCCGAGGAAGAAGCGGAGGAAGCTCCGACTCCGGTCGAGGTGTTCTGGGCCGAGAAAAGCGCCGAGCATGCCATGTTTACGGTCAACAACCTCTGGATTTGTATCGCCGCAGCGCTCGTTTTCCTCATGCATCTCGGCTTTGCGTCGGTCGAAAGCGGCCTGACTCAGGCAAAGAACACAACGAACATTCTCTTCAAGAACGTGTTCATCGTGTGCATGGGCATGCTCACTTACGCCGCCTACGGCTTTAACGCGATGTATCCGGGCGACAATTGGACTCTCGGCAATTTCTTCGCCTTGGGTTCGCCGATTGCCAACGGGTTCACCGAACCGGACGCGATTGTAGCCAGCCTGACCAGTGAATATGCCGCGGGCTACACTTACTGGGGCGACTTCATCTTCCAAGCGATGTTTGCTGCCACGGCCGCGACCATCATCTCCGGCGCGGTGGCTGAGCGCATCAAACTCGGTTCGTTCATGATCGCGGCGACCGTCATTGTCGCCTTTGCCTACCCCATCACCGGTTCCTGGCAGTGGGGCGGCGGTTTTCTCAGCGAAATGGGCTTTGTCGATTTCGCCGGTTCTTCGCTTGTGCATGCCTTCGGCGGCTACGCAGCCCTTGCGGCGGTGATCGTCCTCGGCCCGCGTCTCGGCAAATACCTGCCGGGCGGCAAAATCAAACCGATCCTCGGTCACAGCATGCCGCTGGCGACGATCGGTGTCTTCTTGCTTTTCCTCGGATGGTTCGGTTTCAACGGTGGCTCCGTTCTGAGCGCCGAGCCGGTGGCCGTCTCCCTGGTTTTTGTCACCACGGCGCTGGCCGGTGCGGCCGGTGGTTTGGCGGCGGCGTTCACTTCGTGGACGGTGCTCAAGAAGCCTGATCTTTCGATGGCTCTCAATGGTATGCTGGCCGGCCTGGTCGGCATCACCGCCGGAGCCGACAGCATTGCGCCGTGGCCGGCGGTTCTGGTCGGCGCGATAGCGGGCATCATCGTGGTGCTTTCGGTCCTGCTCCTCGACAAGCTGAAGATCGACGATCCGGTGGGCGCGATTTCCGTGCACGGTATATGCGGCAACTGGGGCACGATCGCCGTGGGTATCTTCGGTAGCGGTGTGCTGGCGACGCAAGTGATCGGCACCATCGCCATCTCGCTCTTCGCGTTTGTCTTCGCGCTGATCACCTTCCTCGTGGTCAAGGGCATCTTCGGTCTGCGTGTTTCCGCCGAGGAAGAAGAAGAGGGTCTGGATATCGGCGAACACGGCCAAGAGTCTTATCCTGACTTCGTCGCCAACAAATAATCCTGCGAAGCAAACACCAAACACACAGCCATGAAAAAAATCGAAGCAATCATCAAGCCCTTCAAGTTGGAGGAAGTGAAAGACGCGCTGGCCGACCTCGGTATCGAGGGAATGACGGTGAGCGAAGTGAAGGGCTTCGGTCGCCAAAAGGGCCACACCGAGATCTATCGCGGCAGCGAATACACCGTTGATTTTCTGCCGAAGATCAAAATCGAGGTGGTCCTCGGTGAAGATCTCGTCGAGAAAGCCACGCTGGCCATCGTCAAGGCGGCCAAGACCGGCAAGATCGGCGACGGCAAAGTCTTCATCTCGCCGGTGGAGGAAGCGATCCGCATCCGCACCGACGAGACCGGCGAAAAAGCCGTCTAAAAAATTCCCGCAAGGGTTGATTGGGTTGACATAGCACAAGGCGGCGGGGACTCCGGTCCCCGCCGCTTTCGTCTTTATCGCCGGCTGCCGGTGGTGCAGGCTGCATCTATGCGAATGATTCTTGCTCTCGTCGTGGTGGCCGCGCTCACCGGTTGTGTCACGCTCACCAATCCCCAGATGGAGCAGCCGGGCTACTTGAAGGTGCTGGCGGCGAAGAAAATCGATGCGGGTACCTACGCGCGGATTACGCACGGTCGCGTGCTCGGTTACAGCGACATCAAGGAGCTCGCGCGCAAGGGTGTGCCGGGCAAGATGATCGTGCCCTATTTGCAGGCGACGAAGACGCCCTACGATTTCTCGACCAAACAGATCAACGGTTTGATCAACGTGGGGGCCGACGATGTGCTCGTGAATTATCTCGGCAAGGCCAAGGGTATTTACCTGCAGGACGAGGGGAACATTCCCCACAATCACCCTTACTTCACCGATCCCTACTACATGGGAGCGGCACCGTTCGGCTTCGGCTACCCCGATGCCTGGGCGGGTGATTTTATCGGCCTGTATTGAGGGGGACCCCGCTCTCAGCGGAACCAGCTGAAAGGCACGGCGCCGTGCGCGAGCAGGCGATCGTTGAACTGACGCAAGCCTCCGCGGTGTGACGCGAAAAGGTTTTCCACCTCCTTCCGGCCGAGCAAGTAGCTCATCGGCACGGTGGGGGCGGCGGTGTACCAATTCACGTCGGCGGCGGCGCGGGCGCGGGTGAAGCCCACGGCATCCACGAGGTGCCTGGTGGCGGCGGCATGGGTCAGGTCGCCGGTATGCAGTCCGACATCGACAATGATCCGGTGGGCGCGCCAGAGAGCATCATGGAGCTGGATGAGGCGTGCGTGCGGGGAGCGATAGATTTTTTTCTCCACGCAAAGTTTTTCGCACCAGAGTGTCCAGCCCTCGTAGAAAATGGCGTGGGAAAACATGCGTCGCAGACGGCTGGGGTGGCGGTTCTGCACGATGAATTGCAGGTGATGCCCCGGGTAAGCCTCGTGGGCGCAGGTGAGTTCGAGACCGAAATGCTGGGCGATCTCGGCGCGACGGGCGCGTTCGTTCTTCTCGGTGGCTCCGAGGTCGTTGACCCAGAAGAGCCCGGTCTGGTCGGGGTCGAACGGTCCCGGCGCGCTGTACGCGGCGGTGGGGAATTGTTCCCGCAGGAAGTCCGGCACGCGGATGACTTTCAATTTTTCGCCGGGCGGAAGGGTGACGAGGTCGGCGGTGGCGAGGTGCTTTTTGATGCCGAGCGTGACGTTACGGTATTCCTCGAGAAGGTCGGCGGCGGCCGGTTGCCAATCCCGGCGCAAAGATTCGATGAGTTCGTGCGCGGGGCGGCGACCGAAACGGGCGGCTTCTTTTTTCAACGCGAGGGAGGTTTCCGCGACAAGACGCCGACCTTGCTGGAGAAGCTCGTGGGCGCTGGCGTCCAGGCCGAGCCGTTCCCGGATGAGAAATTCGAAATGCCCGCGACCGACCGCAAAGCCGCGGGCGGGCCCGGTGCGGATTTTT
Source organism: Chthoniobacterales bacterium (assembly GCA_044343805.1). GTDB lineage: Bacteria > Verrucomicrobiota > Verrucomicrobiia > Chthoniobacterales > JACTMZ01 > JACTMZ01. Next base: position 7,681 of record JBIJDZ010000049.1, read on the forward strand.
TCCAACCGCCGGGCGTAGTCGCGGAAGGCGGCCGCGGCGGAGGCAAAGAGGTGGCGGGCGCGGGCGGGGGAAGCAGCCAGCGGGGTGATCAGCGGGGCGGTTTGCTCGAGAAAGGAGGCCGCATGGCGGCTGGAGCGAACGGCCAGTTGGGTCCAGAGCGGCACGGGGTATCGCAGGCAGGAGATGCCTTCATCGAGGTAACGGGGGATGACGGCAAGCAGCGAGAGGATGTGCGGGGCAACGGGCCGGAGGTTGTCCGCATGGCGCACGAGGAGGTGAAAGATTCCGTTGACCGCGGTGCCGCTGTGCGTTTGAGGGTCGAGCTGCCAGCGGGGGTGCTCAGCGTGATAAAAAAGTCCGGTGCGCAGGTAGGCGAGGAAGGCGCGCCGATCGGTCCAATCGTCGTCGGCATAGGGCGGCAGCGCTTCGACCGACGCAAGGGTCTCCTGAAGCAGAGCACGATACCGGCGGTGCGCTGCGGGGGTGTTCGGTCCGAGGAGTCCGCGGTAGTCCGCGAGTCCGAGTTCGGCGGCGTCTTGCGGAAAGGTTTCCCAGCTGCGGCGGAAGAATGTTTCGGCGAGGCGGTGAAGTTCGGGCGCCCGGCTGCGCGGGGGCGGGCGAAAGATCACCGACATGCGTGGGGGAGCCGGTTGAGCGGATTACTCCGCCTTGATGATACGCCCGTCGGTGTCGACCTGGGCGGAGGTGATTTTGTTGATCTCGACGGCGAGGTCGCGCATTTGTTCGACCTCGGAGAGTGACGGGGCGCGGTCGGCCGATTTGTCGGCGATGGCGCGGATGGTTTGCAGGCGGGAGGTGATGGCGGCGACGAGTTCGGTGTTTTTGAGGCGGGGATTGAGGGTCGAAAGGCGGTCGAGGAAGTAATCCATGACGTCGATTTTCATCAGCCCCGCGGCCCGCTGCGGGGTGTAATGCCCTGCGGTGACAATCGCGCCGATTTCAAAACCGCGCAGCCAGCCGCCGAGACTGACCATGTGGGCCATTTCCTCGTCGCGCAGTTCGATCATGGCCTCTTCGACATCGCTTTGGGTTTTGATGAGTTCGAGTTTGAGGGCGGCCCAATCGCCGCGCTGGCCGAGGTCGAGGAGGCTGTTGGCGTGGCGGGTGAGGCGTTGTCCCACGGCCAGGCTTTTGGCTTGGCGGAGAAGGGATCGGCCGATGTTTTGGATGAGGCCTTTTTGCTCGGCCACGACGGCAAAGAAACCGTCGCAGATGAGCGCGCCGAAGTTGAGGGAAGTCTGGAAGCGGTTGTTGTAAATGCGATCGAAATCGGTCTCGGCAATGAGCGAAACGGGGACCGGTTTGAAAACTTCCAATTCGGTGAAAAGACGCTGGATCGAGGGCGTGGTCAGCTCGTTCACGCCGAGTTCCTCGCGAGCGTAGTCATCGCGCATGATGTCGACGACCTCCTCAGCTCCCATGGCGTGGGCCACCAAGGCAAGTGTGGCGATGACAAAAGTGGCACGCATGACCGAGCATCCAAGTTGCCATAAACGCGGACCGGTGTCCATCGAACCGAGCAGGGGTTTTTACCCCATGATTTCGCGCTGGCTCCGGCGCGCGGCGAACGAGATGATGGGAGCATGAAAACTTTGCTGGTTCCCGTGGATTTCAGCGATCAAGCGGGACGGTTGTTGTCCGTCGCGCAAGAGGAGGCCAGGTTGCGCGGTGCGGGATTGTATTTGCTTCATGTGATCGAGCCGGCGGCGGAGGTGGCGGGTTTCGAGACTGATCCCGAGATGATGCGGCTGCGGCTCGGCGAGGATCTCGAGATGGAGCAGAGGATTGAGGTGGTGCGTCTCAATGAATTGGCCGAGGAGGTGCGGGGGCGGGGAATCGATTGTGATGCCGGCGTCACAATGGGTTTACCGGCCGATGAGATTCTGGCGGCGGCGAAGGAGCGCGACGCCGGGTTGGTGATGATGGGTTCGCACGGCCACGGGGCCTTGTATCATTTGTTTACCGGGAGTGTGGTGACCGGTGTTTTGAAAAAAACCGACCGTCCGGTCATGGTGGTGCCGCTGCGTGAAGGCTCCAGGTAGCCCTTTTCCGGCATCGACAGGTTTGCTGCGGACTCTATTAAGTAGTTGCAATGACAACCGATTGGGCCACGTGGACGCCGCGCGAGCGGGCCAACCTGTGCTTTATCACCCGCGGCGACGAGGTGTTGCTCATCCATAAAAAACGCGGGCTCGGCGCTGGCAAAATCAATGGTCCGGGTGGACGTCTCGAGCCGGGCGAGACAGCGGTCGAGGCCGCTGTTCGCGAGGTGCAGGAGGAGTTGGGCGTCACGCCGCAGAATCCGACGCTTCACGGTGAGTTGCATTTCCAGTTTGCCGACGGCTACGCCCTGCACTGTGCCGTCTTCAAGGCGACGGGGTGCGAGGGTGAACCCGTTGAAACAGAGGAGGCGATCCCGCTGTGGGTGCGGCGCGACGAGGTGCCTTTTGATCGCATGTGGGCGGATGACATCCATTGGCTGCCCGGATTGCTTGAAGGGCGGTCCTTTCGCGGTTTTTTCGAATTCGATGGGGATCGCATGGTCGCGCACCGCATGGAGTGGGTCGCCGGGGAGGCGGGGCGGGGATGAACACCACGCAGTTTTTCATGGCCTTGGGAGTTGGCGCCTTGAGCGGCGTTTTGGCCGCGCTTTGCGGGGTAGGTGGTGGGTTGATTATGGTGCCAGCATTTGTCTTTCTTCTGGCGATTGATCAGAAGTCCGCCGTGGCTACCTCGTTGACGGCGATTCTTTTCATTTCTCTGGTGGCCACCGCCAAGTATTCCGCAGCCTCTTTGGTGAAATGGCATGTGGCGGTGCCGGTGGTGCTCGGAGCGGTGGTCACCACATGGTTTGCCACCGATTGGCTGAAGCATTTGTCTAACGACTTGCTATCCCGCATCTTCGGAATCCTCATGATTTTAGTAGGGATTCGGATGCTGGTGATGAAATAGTCGATAAAAGCGTGCAAACTATAAAATTTATTAATGATGCAAGCTATTGAAAACAAACAACTTAAAGAAAAATCGAAAAAAATTTCAAAAAAACCTCTTTTTTCTGCTTGCTCGCAGCAGGTCTCGTGCTACTTTGGTCACATCTTTAGTAAAGATTGTTCTGGGGGGAACAGAAGCCCTTCTCACCATTCGGTGAGGAGGGCTTCAACTTTTTCGGGATATGAGTTCCGGCGCATTTCGCGTGATCTCTTGAATTGACGATGAAAAGTCCTGCGGGCCCAGCCGTTTCCCCAAGTCCTGTGATCCGCCGACGGATCGTCGTCATCGGCTTGGCGCTGTTGTCTGGCGTGGCCTTTTTTTGGGGGCACGGCTTGGTCATGCGGCAGGCGGTGTTTCTTGCGATTCCCTGGCTGGGGAAAATGCAGGGTTACGAAGTGCGCGTCGGCGAAGTGCGGTGGAATATTTTCACTCCGGCGGTGTTGCGGGAGCTGAAGGTATCGGGGCGGGGCACCGAGCTGCGGATCGATCAAGCCGAGGTGGCGTGGAGGCCGCTGTTGCCTTGGGGTGAATCGCCCGGACGTTGGATCGAACGCGTGTCCCTGCGCGGGGTGGGCGGCAGTGTTTCTCTGGCCGAATCTACGGGCAAGCAGCCGCTGGAAAAAATGATGTCGGCCTCGAGAGGGGGTGCCGTGTTGGCCTGGTTGCCGCGCATTTTCGAGTGTGAGGTCACGGAGTTGCGTATCGTGGGGGAGGGGTGCGAATTGGCCTTGACCGGCACCGACCTGTTGCTGAGCGAGGACCGAGCGGGCTGGCTCAACATCGAGGGGGCTGCCGTTGATTTGCACGGTCGGAAAAAAGACTGGAAAGATCTCGCGGCGGTGACGGCATGGCGCGGGGGTGTGGCTTACGTGGCCGACTTGGCCTTGGCGGATAATGTCCACATCGACACGATATCCTTGGCGACGGTCGGTGATGCGTCGCTGATGCTCGAGTCACGGGCTTTCGGTGGTTATGTTTACGCGGATTTGTCCCGTGACGGCAGGGGCGAGGGGGTGAAAGTGGCACTCACGGTGCTGAACTTGTCTTTGGCCGGCTTGGGTGAGTTTGCGGGCTTGGCCGACAAGATGCAGGGCCGTGTCGATCTGGCGAAGCTCACGTTCAATGGCGAGACGAGCCGACCGTTTTCCGGGCAGTTGGCCGTGCGATTGGAGGCGCGGGACTTTGCCTGGGAGAAACGCTCTTTCCGCGAATGCAATATGGGCCTGAGTTTGGCCGGGCGCCGGCTGAGGCTGAACGAGTTTCAGCTCGGGCAAAAAAACAACCGCATCAGAGCCAGCGGGCTGCTGGAGTTTCCGCAGAGGCGGGAGGCATGGCGTCAGGCAGCTTTCGAGGTTGCCGTCGATGCAGATGTGCGTGACGTGAGGGCTTTGGCCGAGCTGATCGGCGGCCCATGGAAAGAATCTTCGGGCAGCGTGCGCATTGACGGCCAAGCCGGGGGCAAGCTCGGCGAGGGCAATGGCTGGCTTGGTATGAGGGGATGGAATCTGCAGTTGCGCGGCGTGCCCGTGAGCTCGCTCGAGGTCGGTATGCAGATGAACCGCAGTGACATCAAAATCTCGGGATGCGAGGCCTGGAGCGGAGGAAATTTTCTGCGGGCCAGCGGGGAGATTTCGCTGGCTGATACGCTGGGTTACCGGGGGCGCATGGAGATGCGGGTGAGCGACATGGCGCGTTATCTCGAGCCGCTGGGGCGTTTCGCGCCGGACTGGGCGCGCGAGGGCGGGGTCTTGTTTTTTTGGGATGGTGACGGTTCGGCCGGCAACCACTCGGGAGTGACGACGCTGGAGTTGGTGCAATTCAGCGGTGACCTGAATTCCGTGCCGGTCAATGTGAAGCTTTCGGCGACTTATTCCCCCGGAAATCTTTATCTCGGGCGCTGCCTGCTGACCCGTGGACCGCTCTCGCTTTCGACTGTCTCGTATTTCGGGCCGGAAGGACTGGCCGTGGAGGACTTGCAGGTTTTCAACGGCGGGACGCGCCTGCTGCAAGGGGACATGTTTCTGCCCCTTTCCTTTGCGGCGGTGCTGGAAAGGCGGCCTTGGCGCGATATCATCTTGCCGAAGCAAGAGCTGAAGGCCACTTTGCGGACGGATGATCTGGAGCTTGGGTCTCTGGCCAAGCTGTTTGGTCAGCAAAGTCCGATCCGCGGACGGGTGGACTGGACACTCAAGGCCCGCGGTAAATGGACGGACGCGGAGTTGGAGAGTCGTTTGAGCGTGTCCGGCCTGCAGGCCGAATTTCCTTCATTTGCCGTGCCGCCATCGCGGATGGCGATCACGGCCAAGGTCGTCCAGCGCAAGGCGGAGATGATCGGGACCTTCACGCCCGAGGGAGGCAAGCCGATCGAAGTTGGTGCGGTGCTTCCGGTGATGGGAGAAGCGGCGGATGGACGATGGACTCTGCTCGACCGGCAAGCGCCGTGGGAGGTGAGTTTGGCAATCCCGGCCACCGACGTTATGCCTTTCAGGTTGCGAAACGGCCGAGTCCGCATGGACGCGGGTCAAGTGAGTGGAAATCTTCATGTCGGCAACACTCCATCCGCACCTGTTTGGAGCGGCCAGCTTGAGCTGCAAGGCGGACGTTGTCATTTGCCCGGGGGCTGGAGGACACTCGAGGAGATCCGGGCACGGGTGAGCTTGGACGGAACCTTGGCCAAGGTCGAGGAGGCGGGCGCGCGTGCCGGCGGCGGACAGTGGAGTATCGAGGGTTCGGTGGATGGCAACGACTGGAGGAACTTGCAGTATGATCTGGCGATCAAGGGTGAGGGAATGGAGTTGTTCCGCAACGAGATTTTGGATCTGTGCGGGAACGTCGAATTGCGACTGTCCGGAGACAAAGACAAGGGTGAGGTGAAGGGCGATTGGAATTTGGCGGGGAGCCGGCTCTTGCGCGGGCTGGTGGTTTCACCGCTTCCGCCGACCGCGGAAAAACCCAAGGTGAAGTGGGCGGCTCCGTTCCGCGCTTTGCGGGAGCCGTTCGCCGGCTGGGGTTTGGATGTCCGCTTGCACGCCCCAGAGGTCTTGCCTGCCAGTTTGCAGGAGGGCCGCGGATCTTGGCGGCCCGGCTTGCGCCTCTCGGGCACGTTGGGCGAACCTTTGCTGGAGGGGGCAATTTCTTTGACGGATTTTCCGGTCAAGTTTCCGGCGGCAGTGCTGCGTGTGGCCCGTGGCGCGGTGAATTTTACCGCCGAGCATCCGTGGATGCCGCAGTTGGAACTCGTGGCGGCCGGCGAAGTCGGCGGATATCAAGTGCGTGCCGCGGCGGATGGGCTGCTGGGGGAGGGTAAACTAACGCTGACATCTTTCCCCGCCCTCTCTGCGGAGCAGTTGCTGGCGCTTTTGCAAAAAGGGTCGGTGCCTTGGGCGTCGGAGAACGTTCCTGGATTGGTGGAGCCCGAGACGGTGACCGACAGTCTCGCGCCGGGAAATCATTCATGGCTCAGTTGGGACAGGATTCTCGGGCTGATCCGCAGAAAAACTTCGCCGGAGGAAAACTCGCTTTCGACCATCGACGGAGGCTGGTCCGCGCAGGGCGGCGTGGTTCGCTACGAATGGTTTTGGCGTTAGGCGCGCGCTGCCTACTCGACGTGCGGGCGTTGGGCCAGCCGATCCAGCGCGCCGTAGTCGATGGATTCGGCGGCGGCTTTGAGTTGGCTGGGCTCGATCTTCTCGCCTTCAATTTCGATCAGGAAGCGTCCACCAACCATGATCGTGACGGTGCCGGATTTGGTTTTGGCCGAGTATTTTTCGAGAGCTTTGTTTCCATGGTAATCAGCGGTTCGCTCATAACCGGAGTCGCCTTCGCTGTCGATTTCGGCGGACATCCATCCGAGCCCGGCCATGGCGCCGAGGGGACCCATGGCGCCCAAGTCGGTAATTTTGAGGTCGAGTTTGGGGCCGTCGGCCGCGCCGTAGTTACCCTCGGCGGTCGAAATATGGGCGCCGAACGCGCCGGTTTTTTTGCCGCCGGCTTCCATGCGGGGCAGGTCGGCAATTTGACCGGGCAGCAGTGCTTTGAGTTCGCGGAAATCCACCGCGGGCTTGCCGCCCATGGCCGAGAATGGACTGTTCGTGCCACCTTGGAAGGCTTTGAGCAGCTCGGCCGCGGCCGCCATCGCGTCTTCGGGGTTGGTTGGCAATGAGGGTGAATTCTGGGCGGATAAGGGGAGTATGGAGATGGCCGACAGCAGGGGGAGCAGCAGGATTTTCTTCATAGGGCGGAACTTAAGTGGTCCGGGCACGGGGGCAAGTCCGCAAGTTGCCAATTTCCTTTGCTGGCGGCATCGGGACGGATAATTTGGGATTTTTCGCGCCAAGCCGCGGCTCAGCCATGATCAACTTTATCATCAGGAAAATTGTCGGTTCGAAGAACCAGCGGGAGATCAAGCGGATGCTCCCGGTGGTTCGGCGCATCAACGAACTCGATCAGCAATACCAAGCGTTGGCCGATGACGATCTGCGGCGCATGACGGCGGAATGGAAGACGCGCATTTCGGCTATCGAGGATTACCAAGAGCAGCAGAAGGCACTCGAAGAAATCCTGCCCGAGGCATTTGCCGTGGTGAAAAACACCGCCAGGCGATTGTGCGGCCGCCAGATCCCGGTGGTCGATCACCCGATCGAGTGGCAAATGGTGCATTTCGACGTGCAGTTGATCGGCGGCATGGTGCTGCACAACGGGCGCATCGCCGAGATGGCCACCGGCGAGGGCAAAACTCTTGTGGCCACTTCGCCGCTCTACCTCAATGCGCTGGCCGGTCG
>JBIJDZ010000096.1:0-5158 GCA_044343805.1 Chthoniobacterales bacterium
TCGCCAGCGATGCCGATGCGGCCTACGACGACATTGTCAAATATCACGCCGCGGACATCGCTCCGACCGTCACTTGGGGCATCAACCCCGGCCAAGCCATCTTTATCGACGAAAAAATACCCGCCACGGCCGAGCTGCCCGAGAAGGACCGCTCCACCGCCGAAGAAGCTTATGCCCACATGAAGCTCCGCCCCGGACAGCCCATCAAAGGCACCAAGGTCGATGTCGCCTTCCTCGGCTCCTGCACCAACGCCCGCATCAGCGACCTGCAGGAAGTCGCCAAATATCTCCGGGGGAAAAAAATCAAGTCCGGGGTCAAAGGCATCGTTGTCCCCGGCTCCCAGACCGTCGCCGCCGTGGCCGAATCAATGGGCCTCGCCGCCGTATTCCGCGACGCCGGCTTCGAATGGCGCGGCGCCGGTTGCTCCATGTGCCTGGGAATGAACCCCGACAAACTCGTCGGCGACCAACTATGCGCCAGCTCCAGCAACCGCAATTTCAAAGGACGCCAAGGCAGCCCGACCGGACGCACCGTCCTCATGAGCCCGCTGATGGTCGCCGCCGCCGCCGTCACTGGCGAAATCAGCGATGCCCGCGAAGTGTTCGGCCTCAGCTGATTCCCCAGCAATCTCGATTTTCAAACTTCCAATCTTCATCCTATGGCCCTTCCACCGATCTCTCAAATCGCCGGCGCCGGCGTTTACGTCCCCGGCGACGATGTCGATACCGACCGCATCATTCCCGCCCGCTACATGAAATGTGTCACCTTCGACGGCCTCGGCGAATACGCCTTCTACGACGAGCGCTTCGATGCAGAGGGAAAACAAAAGCCCCATCCAATCAACGATCCGCAATACGCCGGTGCGACCATCCTCCTCGCCGGACGCAACTTCGGCTGCGGCAGTTCGCGCGAACACGCCCCGCAAGCCCTCTACCGCCACGGCTTCCGCGCTGTCTTGGCCGAAAGCTTCGCCGAGATTTTCTTCGGCAACTCCATCACCCTCGGCATGCCCTGCCTCGTTATGGACGGCCGTGATATCCGTGCCCTCGCGGCCTTGATTGACGAAGCCCCGCCGACCGAGATCAACATCGATATTGCCGCCGGCCAGGTCAACATGGCCGACATCAGCTTCCCGGCAACCCTTCCCGATCACGCCAAGGAAGCTTTGGTCAATGGACGCTGGGACGCGATCGCCGACCTGCTCGAAGGCCTCGAAGACGTTCGCTCCACCGCCGCGAAGCTGCCCTACATGACGTTCGCCTGAGCCCCAATCTCTTGCGGACGCTGAGTTTGTCGAACGCCCAGGGCTTGAAGGCGATTTTCCCAGACGTCTCGAGAAACCCTACGCCGGCGGCGGCACAATCGCGCGTCGGTTGATCTTTCGGTGAATAATCGCCACCGCTTCACGGGCTTCCGCCACGTGTAACAGCGCACTGATTCCGAAATAAGCCCCCGCACCGGCCGCGATCACGGCCAACAAAGACCACATGCGGTCCAGCAACACCGGTGAGGTCAGCCAAACGCTCAACCACTGTTGCCCCCCGAAACACACCGCAGCCAAACCTGCCGCCGCGATCAACATCTTGCCGGAAGGTCCGAGCAATGATGCCGTACGCATGCCGCCCGCCGCTTTTCGCATCAGCAGATACAAAGCGACAAAATTGACCACGGCCGCCAAGCCGGTCGAGAGCGCCAGCCCGCGATGCCCCATCCCGAGCTGGAACGTCAGCTGCCAGTTGAGCAACACATTCAGACCGATGGCTCCGAAACTCACCAGCATAGGCGTCCATTTGCGCTCCAGCGCGTAAAACGCCGGCGAGAGCACCTTGATGCACGCGTAGGCCATCAGCCCGACCGCATAAAACTTAAGCGCCGCGCCGGTTTGCAGCGTGTCCTCGGGAGAGAATTTTCCGCGCTGGTAGATCAGGCCGATGATCTCGTCGCTCATCAGCACGAGCCCGACCGTTGCCGGCAAAGTCAGGAAAAGAGCCAGCCGCAACGCCTTCGCCAGCGTGTCACGGAAATGCGCCATATCCCCGCCCGCGGCGATCTTTGACACGGCGGGCAACGTCACTGTGGCAATCGCCACACCGAAAATCCCCAGCGGCAGCTGCATCAGGCGGAACGCGTAGGACAACCAACTCACCGCACCGTCGCCCAGGTATGAGGCAAAGACACTGTTCACCATCACATTCACCTGCACCGCGCTGGCCGCGATCACCGCCGGCAACATCAGCACGAGCACGCGCTTTACCTCCGGATCATTCCAGCCGAAATCAAAATGAAAACGGAACCCGATCTTCCGCAGACTCGGCAACTGCACCGCCATTTGCAAAAATCCGCCTAGCAGTGTGCCGATCGCCATACCGATCAAAGCCCGCGGACCGAACGTCGGATCGATCCACCATGCCATCGTAACCCCACCAAAAATCGAACCGAGATTGTAAAAACTCGAAGCCAGCGCCGGCACGCCGAACACGTTGCGCGAATTCAGCATCCCCATCGCCAACGCCGCCATTGAAACGAGGAGAATGAAAGGGAACATGATCCGCGTCAGCTCGACGGCGAAGGCCGACTTTTCCGGATCGAATCCCGGCGCGAGCACCGCAATCAACGGGCCGGCAAAAACGATTCCCAGCACGACAACCCCTGACATGAACACGAGTGCCAACGTTGCCATTTTTCGCGCCAATTCCCACGACGCCTCGTGGCCCCGCTCGACGCCCAGCTTCGAGAACACCGTCACAAACGCCACCGATAGTGCCCCTTCGGCAAAAAGATCCCGCAGCAGATTCGGCGCCCGATACGCCGTGATGAAAGCATCCATCCCGCGCCCCGCCCCGAAGAGCGCGGCGAAGATCAGCTCGCGGGCCAAGCCGAGCACGCGACTGAGCATGACCGCCAGCGCCACGATACCCGCCGCTTTCGTGTTGAGCCTCTCTTTACTCATGCGCCGCCCTCCGCAATCGATCCATCAACGCCAACCCCAGCCCGCGCTCCGGCACCGTCCCCGCATAAATTCTCCCCACGCCTGCCACGTCCAATCGTCGCAACGCGGCAAAAAACTGCGGCGCCGCCTCCGCAGGGTCGGCTGGCAACATTTCCAACGCCGCAAATCCTCCCGTATCGCCCCCGCCGAAAATCAGCAACCCGCTCGTCGCTGCATCAGCAGGCCGCGGCGATCCCTCCGTCAAAATCGACAGTGGCGTGCGCGGCGCGTAGTGACTCTCCAGCATTCCCGGTGCGGACACCGCACTGTCGCGCCGCACCGCTTCCACGGGTGCAAATCGCTCCAACTCCTCCCTTGTCACCGGTCCCGGCCGTAGCAGCACCAGCCGTGCGCCCCCCACCGCCACGATTGTCGATTCCAAACCATGACGACATGGGCCTCCCTCAAGCACCAACGGAATTCGCCCCTGCAACTCCTCGACCACATGTTCCGCCGTCACCGGACTGATCCTGCCGAAGCGGTTGGCGCTCGGCGCCGCCACAGGTCGTCCGAGTTCTTCGACCACCGCCGCCATCACCGGGTGTGCGCTGCATCGCAAGGCTACGGTCGGGAGACCGGACCTGACCAAGTCCGGCACGACACCGCGCGACGGCAGCACCATCGTGAAGGGGCCCGGCCAGAAAGCCGCCGCCAGTCTCTGCGCCAAGTCGAGCACCTCGCCCTCTGCCGTGGTGAGACGACCGATCCACGACGCGTCCGCCACATGCACGATCAGCGGATCGAAGGCCGGTCGCTCCTTCGCCGCAAAAACCTTTGTCGCCGCCGCGGGATTCAATGCATCACAGGCCAGCCCGTAAACCGTTTCGGTCGGCACGGCCACCAAATCGCCCCCTCGCAGCAAATCCGCCGCCTCGGTGGCCGCAGAGGCTATTTCTCCCGCATCATGCGCGGGCCTCACCCGGGTGGTCATGCAGGGTCGTCCGTCAACAATGAGGACTCCGCCTCGTGCGATTGGGCCGCGCGGAATTTCTCCAGACGTTTCGCCAAAGCTGCATCATCCGCCGCCAGCAACGCCGCGGCGAAGAGCCCCGCATTTTTCGCCCCGGAGGTGCCGATAGAAAATGTCGCCACTGGCACTCCGCCCGGCATTTGTACGATCGAAAGCAAAGCGTCCATGCCCTGTAGCGAACCCGTGGGCACCGGCACACCCAGCACTGGCACTGTCGTGTGCGCCGCCAGCATGCCCGGCAAATGCGCCGCACCGCCCGCCCCGGCGATGATCGCCCGCAGGCCCCGCGATTTCGCGGTTTTCGCATAAGACGCCATCAGATCAGGCGTACGATGTGCCGAGACCACCTTGCACTCGTGTGGAACTTCCAACTGCTTCAAGATTTGCGAGGCGACTTGGAGCACCGTCCAGTCGGACTTACTGCCCATCACGACCCCCACCTGCGCCTTGGCTTTAGAATTCTTCACGGGATCGGATGATGGCCGCTACGCAGGTTTTTTCCAATATGCAATTGACGAGCCGGCCGACTTCATCCTAAACCGCTCGATAGGCATCAGTGCCTTTTTTAAACCCTGGAACACATGCCCCAAGGAACAATCAAATGGTTCAACAATAAGAAGGGCTTCGGTTTCATCGCCGATCCCGGCGGGGCCAACGCCGACATCTTCGTACACTACTCGGAGATTCGCGGCGATGGCTACAAGACGCTGGAAGAAGGCGATGCCGTGGAGTTCGAGGTCGCCCCGAGCGACCGCGGCCCCAAAGCCCTCAACGTCGTAAAGATCTGACCCCGGTGTTTCGCAATCTGGTTCTCGTCGGATTCATGGGGTCCGGCAAATCCAGCGTGGGACGGATTCTTTCCTCTCTCACCGGGTTTGCCTTGGTCGACACGGACAACCTCGTGGCCAGCGATGCCGGAATGCCAATTCCCGAAATCTTCCGCCAACACGGCGAGAAACACTTCCGCTTGCTTGAAACCGAAGCCTTGCGCCGGCTCGTCGGCCGCATCGGACTAATCGTCGCCACCGGTGGCGGGGTGATTATGTCCGAGGAAAACCGCGCCCTGTTGCGCGAGATTGGTCCCGTTGTTTGGCTCGACGCCAGCACCCACCAACTGCATCAGCGCGTCAAAAACAGCAAACGCCCCTTGCTGCAGACCGACGATCCCCGCCGCACCCTGGAAGATCTCTACCGTTCC
>JBIJDZ010000008.1:0-40586 GCA_044343805.1 Chthoniobacterales bacterium
TTCATGGAAGCCGCCATCAATGGCCGCGAGTGGACCACCCGCCGAGTCACCGACGGCAAACCCTGCGAGAAGAAGGATGCCCGCACACTTCTGCGCAAGATCGCCGAGGGCACCCACGTCTGCGGCGACCCCGGCATGCAGTTCGACACCACCATCCACCAGTGGCACACCTGCAAAGGTACCGCGCGTCAGAACTCCACCAACCCGTGCTCCGAGTATCTCTTCCTCGACAACACGGCCTGCAACTTGGCCTCGCTCAACCTTATGAAGTTCAAGCGCGAGGACGGCAGCTTCGATGTGGAGAAATTCAAAGCCGCTGTGCGTGTCTTCATCACCGCGCAGGAGATCGTCGTCGATAACGCCAGCTACCCAACCAAATACATCGCGGAGAACAGCCACATCTTCCGGACCCTCGGCCTCGGCTTCGCCAACCTCGGCGCCCTCATCATGAGCTATGGCTATGGTTACGACAGTCCCGAAGGCCGCGCCATCGCCGGCGCTATCACCTCCGTCATGACGGGTCACGCCTACGAGCAGAGCGCCCGTATCGCCGGCATCACCGGACCGTTCCCCGGCTATCATGATTCCAGCGCCAGCGGCGTGGCCAAGACCATCGCCCCCGACAACGTCGATTCCATGCTCGAAGTCATCAAGCTTCACCGCGACGCCGTCGAGCACATCGAGAAAGTCGGTGAATTCGAACACCTCCGCGACGAGGCCCGCCGCGTTTGGGACGAAGCGCTCCGCCTCGGCAAACAGCAAGGCTACCGCAACGCCCAAGTCACCGTGCTCGCCCCCACCGGCACCATCGGCTTCCTCATGGATTGCGACACAACCGGGATCGAACCCGACATCGCCTTGGTCAAATACAAGCTCCTCGCCGGCGGCGGCATGCTCAAAATCGTCAACCAGACCGTCCGCCCCGCCCTGCACAAGCTCGGCTACAGCGACAACGACATCGAGAGCATCATCGCCCATATCGACAAATACGACACCATCGAGGACGTCGAAGAGGACGGCCAAACCTTCAAGAGCGGCCTGCGCCCCGAGCACGTCAGCGTTTTCGACTGCGCCTTCAAGCCCATGCGCGGCCAACGCAGCCTCAGCTACCATGCCCACATCCGCATGATGGCCGCGGCCCAGCCATTCCTCTCCGGTGCCATCTCCAAAACGGTCAACCTGCCCGAGCAGGCCACCATCGATGACATCGTCGACACGTACGTCGAAGGTTGGAAACTCGGCCTCAAAGCCATCGCCATCTACCGCGACGGCTCCAAGCGATCCGCGCCGGTTGTCACCGACAAAAAGAAACACGGCACCGGCAGCGTGGCCGAACTTGAAGCCGAGCTCTCCAGCAAGACCGAGCTCGAATCGCGCATCGTCGAACTGGAAAACGAACTCGACGCCGTCCGCTCTAAGCTCAACCAACCGCTGCGCAACCGCCTGCCTGACACCCGCGTCGCCTTGAACCACAAATTCGATATCGCCGGGCACGAAGGCTACATCACCGTCGGCCTTTTCGAGAACGGCAACCCCGGCGAAATCTTCATCCAGATGGCCAAGGAAGGCAGCACCATCGGCGGCCTCATGGACACCGTGGCGACCCTCACCTCGATTGCCCTGCAATACGGCGTCCCGCTCGAAAGCCTCGTGAAGAAATTCGCCTTCCAGCGCTTCGAACCTAGTGGCTTCACCAAGAACCCCGACATCCGCAACGCCAGCAGCATCACCGACTACGTATTCCGCTGGCTCGGTTGCCAGTTCATCAAAGGCTACAAAGAGGCCACCTCACCCAACCGCAACCAACCCGAGCTGCCCATGAAGGAAATCTCGGAGATGGAGCGCAAAGCCGTCAACCGCCCGGTCACCGACCTCCCGCGCACCGGCGAGAAAGAAATCATCGACGTCATCACCCAGACGCAGAACAGCGAGGGCACCCCGGTGCACATCGCCGGCGCCTCCACCCACGCCGAGCGCGTCAAAGGAGCCCTCGGCACCATGTTCATGGACACCACTTGCTCCAACTGCGGCAGCAACAAAGTGATCCGGGCCGGCGCCTGCGGCGTCTGCACTGAGTGCGGCACCAGCCAAGGCTGCAGCTGATAAATCCGCGCAAGTTTGCGCACCAAACCAAGGCCCGGCGGAGGTAAAACTCCCCGGGCCTTTTTTCTGCCATCACATACGGCTTGGATCGACGTCCCGATCTTTTACGGCACCCGCGTCTCCCGCACCTTTTTACGGACCTTGATACAAACAACTCCGATAGCGTCCCCGCGCATGAACAGCATGAGCAGGAGGCCAAAAACGTGTGGGTATTACACCCCATAGTAGGCCCCGATCCGCGCTGATTTAATCGGCCTCATCAAATGAAAGCCAACAGCAGTCTCGGGTCCGAATTCGGCAGCAATGATCAAGCTGTCGTCAGTCTTTCTCCCAGACTGAGCAGTCCAAAGAAATCCCCGAAATGAATATTCTCGTCACAGGCGGAGCAGGATTCATCGGCTCAAACGTGGTCGAGCACCATTTGAGCCAAGGCGATGAAGTAGTGGCCGTGGATGACTTGAGTACGGGCACCCGGGTCAACATCGAAGCCTTCGAAAAAAATCCTCGCTTCCGTTTCGTCAAAGCAGACCTCATGGGCTGGCCCGGATTAGCCGGAGCCGTGCGGGAGGTTGACCGGATTTATCATTTGGCCGCCGTTGTCGGCATGTTTCGCGTGCTCCGGGAGCCCGTGCGCGTCACCCAAGTCAATGTGTGTGCCACCGAGCACTTGCTGGGAACTATTGCCACCTCTCCACACAAACCACAGGTCGTCATTGCCTCGAGCTCTTCCGTGTACAGCCACAGCCGCCGCCGCGACCTGCGCGAGGATGATGAACTTGTTTACCTCCCGCGCCAAGGGGGCTTGACCGGTTACGCCCTGAGTAAGTTGACCAATGAAATCCAGGCCATGGCCTACCGCCAAGAGCACGGCTTGGCCGTCACCATTCCACGGCTGTTCAACGCGGTCGGACCCCGCCAGACCGGCAACTATGGATTTGTGCTGCCGCGCTTCATCAAACAAGCCTTGGCCGGAGAGCCTCTCACCGTTTTCGGCGACGGAACGCAAACCCGTTCTTTTTGCGACGTCCGCGACACGGTGGCGGCCATCGAGTTGCTCGCTGCCAATCCGGTGGCCGCCGGCCAGCCCGTCAATGTGGGTAATGAACGCGAGACCCGCATCATCGATCTGGCACACATGGTCATCGAACGCTCGGGCAGCTCGTCGCCGGTCGAGTTCATCCCCTTCGATAAAGCCTACGGGGCCGAATTCGACCAAATCACCCAGCGACATCCGGTTGAGGCGCGACTGGAAACGCTCACCGGATTCCACCCGCGATGGACGTTGGAACACACCATAGATGACCTCATTGAAAGAGCCCGTGACATCTTGCCAAGGAGGGTCGCATGAAAAAAATCGCATGTGCCGGCATGGGAATTGCCGTTGTCGCCCTGACCACCCTCGATGCGCAAGTGCAAGATCCGGCAGCCCTTATCAACCAAGAGGTCATCTTGGAGCAGGCCGTGGAAGTGCGCGAATCCCAACCTTTCAAGCGTTGGACGATCGTCCCCCTCTACACCATCACCGCTTTCAATGATGGGCGCGCGGCCTGGCAAGAAGAGTATGTCGAAATCCTCTACCAAGCTTACAGCAATCTCATCATCGGGACCTCGATCGACATCATGCAACGTCCGCCGTCGGGAACGGACATCCTCTACAGCGGCATCGCCTCCTGGTATCCGACCAGATATCTCGAACTGCACACCAAGCTGTCCTTCTGCCCCGACCCCCAATTCTCGCCGAACCAGATTTACTTAGGCGGACTGGAGTATCAGGTCGCCCCGCGACTTCTCCTGCTCTTCGATTACACCCAATACAACTTTTCCAGCGTGGCACCGCTCGGCTCCGGATCGATCGAGCAGATCAAGCCCGGATTCTCGTGGTGGTTCAACGACGACGTCTTTTTCACCTTCCGATTCGCCCAGGGCTGGGCCTTCAACGAGGACAATTACAACTACTACTCCGGCACATTGAACTTCTGGAATATGCCCGCCGGCGGACGCCTCACCGTCGGTCTCGCTTACGGCACCGACCCCGACCTTGATTTCGGCACCGGCGATAAAAGCCTCTCCAACGCCTGGATCGGTTCGGTTTTTTACCAGCAACCGATCACCGAAAACTTCTCCATCATTGCCGGGCTGCAATACGTTTACCGCCTGCGCGAAAACAACTCGGGCCAACTCTATCAACAGTGGGCTCCCACCATAGGAGGCGTATGGAAATTCTAAGTCCATCCATCCTGCAAGGCGCTTGGAACGTGGCATTGGTTCTGACCGGATTGAGCGCCCTCGTGCTCGCCGTCATCGTGGCCGTGCGCTGGCAAGCGCAGATAGCAGCCCGCCGTGCCGCCGATTTTCGGGAGCAGGCGGAACCGTTGGTCATGGCCTATCTGGCCGGCCGCGAGAAACGCGAGGTGGTCGCCGCTGCCCTCCAGCGTGATCCGGATGCCGCCCTGCTGCTTCTCATGGAAATCTCGGAGCGAATTTCGCCCTCCGGACGCGAGCCGCTGCGCGCACTCTTCTCCACCCTTCCGCTGCTGACCAAAGAAATCTCCGCCTTGCAGAGCCGCGATTGGCAACGCCGACTGCAAGCCGTCTCACGCCTCGCCTTCCTTGGAGACGGAGACTCCACCTCCGCGTTGCTCGATGCTCTCGGCGACCCCGTGCTCAGCGTCAGGCTGGCAGCCGCGCGCGCGCTCGGCCAACTCGGAGAAGCCCGCGCGGTTACCTCCATCGTTCTTGCCTTCGACCTGCCCGGTGAAATGAATCAACGCCGGGTCGCCGAAGCCCTGCTGACTTTCGGAGCCGCTGCCGTGCCGTCACTGCTCGAAGTGCTCGAAGACCCGCAAGGTGCGTATTCCGACAACGCCATCAATCTTGCCGCCCGGGTCTTGGGACTCCTCCGCGCACTCGAAGCGGTCCAACCACTCGCCAAACTGCTCGACCATGCCGAATTCCGCGTGCGCCTCAACGCCGTAAGATCCCTCGGTCTTATCGGCGAACACAGCAGCGCGGATGACGTCGCCCGCCTGGCCGACGACTCTGCTTGGGAAGTCCGTAACGTCGTCATGCAGGCCCTGGGCAGACTCCATTCCGACAGACACCTCGATCTTCTCGTCCGCGCCCTGCACGACTCTTCGTGGTGGGTCCGCTTCTCCGCCGCCCAAGCTCTCTGGCAACTCGGCGACGTCGGGCGCGCGGCCCTAACTTCCGCCATGACGGGTGATACTGACCGCTACGCCCGCGACATGAGCCGACAGATTCTTGAGGAGCACGGGGCTATCACGGCCCGGGAGGTACACACATTATGATGACCATCGTCCATCTCGTTCTCTGGGGCATTTTAGGGTATTTTATCATCCTTCATGCCATTTACTTGGCTCTGGTGCTTATCGGGGCGACACAGATTAGTCGTTACGAGGGCGGGATTACCTTTGCGGAATTCGACCGCATCGGCAAATCCGACCTTTCCATGCCGGTCTCTGTCATTATTCCGGCCCACAACGAGGAAGTTATCATCGTCAATACGGTCGAAAACGCCCTCAAACTCAACTATCCGGAGCACGAGGTCATTGTCGTCGACGACGGCTCGACCGACGGCACGTTTGCCGCGCTCCATGAACACTTTCGATTGCATCGCGTCGAAAAGCACGGGCGCAAGTGCTCGGAGACACGCGAAGTCACCGCCGTCTACGAAAGCGAAGCCCACCCCAACCTCACCGTAGCCGTCAAAGAAAACGGGCGGCGGGCCGATGCTATCAACGCGGGTGTGGCCCTCTCGCGCTACCCTCTGCTATGCGTGATCGACGCCGACTGCGTGATCGAGCCGGACGGTCTCCTGCACATGGCCCGCCCGTTTCTCCTCGATTCGAGACTGGCTGCTGCTTCCGGCGTCGTGCGCCCTGCCAACGGTCTAATCGTAGAGAACGGCACCATCACCCGCCGGGGACTTCCCCGCACCCTGCTCGGTTTGAACCAGGAAATTGAATACGCCCGCAGCTTCCAGTGGGCCCGCACCGGGCTGAGCCGGCTGCGCAGCATGCTCTGCATTTCGGGCGCCCTGTTGCTCGTCAAAAAAAGCGTTTTCGAAGCAGCCGGTGGCCCCTGGCCCCAGTCGATCACCGACGACATGGAATTCGCCATCCGCCTCAACGCCCATGCTTACGACCGGCGCAACAGCCACGGCCAAAGCCTTGCCTTCACCCCCGATGCGGTTTGCTACACCGAAGTGCCCGAGCAATGGAAACTCTACGCCTCCCAGCGCAACCGCTGGCAGCGCGGCACCTTGCAATCGATCCTCCGGCACTGGCGCATGCTCTTCAACCCACGTTATGGCATGACGGGCGTTTTCGGCCTGCCTTTTTTCCTCATCTTCGAGGCCTTGGCGCCGGTTGTCGAACTGGCCGCCTATACCTTGGCCCTCATCCTCCTCATCGCCGGGATCGCCTCGGTGAAAGAAGTGCTCGTCCTTCTTTTCCTCGCTTACATCGCCGGCGTTTTTCTCACGCTGCTCGCCGTCCTCATCAACGAATCGTCACGCTGGCGCACGGCCTCGTGGGTTGACTTCTGGAAAATGATCGCCGCCATATTCCTCGATCATCTTGGATTCCATCAATTCCGCCTGCTCTGCTCGCTGGCCGGAACATTCCAATACATCTTCCTCCGGCGCCATGACCTCGGACCGAAAATGGAGCGCCAGCCAACCGGCCTTCCCGCATGATCACCAAACCCTCCGGCGCAAGCCACCAAGTCGCCATTGTCGGCCTCGGCTATGTCGGCATTCCCCTCGCTCTCGGCTTTGCCGCGGCCGGATGCCACACGATCGGATTCGACCTCGATGGCGGGCGCATCCTCGAACTCCAGCAAGGTCACTCCCCTCTGGCTCATCTGCCCTCGGACAAAATCCATGCGGTGACTTCCACCGGACATCTGGAATTTACCGGCGATATCAACCGCTTGGCCGGCAGCGAAGCCGTCATCATCTGCGTTCCCACGCCTCTGCGCAAACATCAGGACCCCGACCTCTCCCACATCCTCTCCGCCGGCGCCGCCATCGCCCCCTCCCTGCGGCGCGGGATGCTCGTCTCGCTCGAATCCAGCACCTATCCCGGAACGACGCGCGAGGAACTCCGCACCGTGCTCGAAGAGGGCTCCGGACTCAAAGCCGGTGAGGACTTCGCCTTGGTTTTCTCCCCCGAGCGCGAAGATCCCGGCAACCAGCAAAGCATCCTCGGCGACATGCCGAAAGTCATTGGCGGCCTGACCCCCGCCTGCCTCGAACGCGGACTCGAACTCTACGGTCGCGTCATCAAACACCTGGTGCCGGTCGGCAGCTGCGATACTGCCGAGGCGGTCAAATTGACCGAAAACATTTTCCGCTTCATCAACATCGCCTTGGTCAACGAACTCAAGCGCATCTATGCCCTCATGGGCATCGACATCTGGGAAGTGATCGACGCGGCCAAAACCAAACCCTTCGGCTTCATGGCTTTCTACCCTGGACCCGGGGTGGGTGGTCACTGTATCCCGCTCGACCCCTACTACCTCACTTGGAAGGTGCGCGAATACAACACCGACACCCGCTTCATCGAGTTGGCCGGTCAGATCAACCGCTCCATGCCCTACTACGTGGTCAATCACCTCCTCGAGGCGCTGAACGCCGCCGGCCACTCCTTGCGCGGATCCCGCGTCTTGGTGCTCGGCGTGGCCTACAAACCCGGCGTGTCCGACGACAGGGAATCTCCATCCTACACCGTCATGGATCTCATCCGTAGCAAAGGCGCCGAGGTGGAATATTACGACCCATACGTTCTGCGCATTTCCCCGGGCCACAACCACTGGGCCGGCCATCACTCCATCGCCTGGAGCGAACACGAACTCGGCTCCTTCCAAGCCGCCGTGGTCTGCACAGCCCACCGCGACGTCGATTATGAAACCCTCGCCGACAACGTTCCGCTTATCGTCGATGCCTGCCATGTCGTGCCGAAGGATCACTTTGCGCGCGTGGTGGCGGCCTGAATCCTGGCTGCTCACCTGCTGCCTCGCCGTCCAACCAACCGTCGCTATCGCTCTGCAATACCACGAGGAATTCGACACACCCGGACGACCGATCGCCCCGCCAGGGATCGAGTGGGACTACCGCGACGAACTATCGCCAGTCGAAGACTGGACCGGTCTCATTCCCGGCGACGGCTATGCCTACCTGAGTGCCGAACGCGAATTGTTGAAAAAATCACGCTACCCATGGAGCGTCTGGCCCTTCCAAGAAATGTCCTTCGGCCCCATCACCGCCAATCACCGCATCAGTCTTCGCGCCAAAAACACCGCCATTCCCGGTCTCGCGGCCATGATCTTCACTTACCGCGAACAAGACACCATCGATGAAATCGACATCGAAATTGTCGCTCGGGACACCGAAAGCGCCCGTCCGCAGCACAAGACCGGCCCGGACGGAGGCTGGACCGATGTGCGCCTCGTCACTTGGATCGAGGCCGATCGACACAAACCCGAGCCCAAGACCTTGGTGAAGTCACCGATCCTCGACGCCGACGGCAACAAAGTCTCGCATCGAGACGACCAATTCCACATCTACACCATCGAATGGTCTCCTCACGAAGTTCGCTTTCTCATTGATGGTGTCCTCCAGAAATCCATCCCCGACGCCGTTACCGACCGGCCCACCCGCGTCATCTTCGGGCTGCGTCAAATGCCATGGGCCGGCCGCCCGGACTGGGAGGGTTATCAGACCATGCTGGTTGACTGGGTCCGTATCGAGCCGCTGGACCATCCCCCCGCCCGGCAAGGAGACGAGTGAAAAAGGCTGCTCGGCCATCTCCCCGGGCGAGACCTGAATCCAGACTTGTCCTTGCCCGATCAAATCCCAGAGTCTACATAAAGCCTTGATTCACGTCGCTTGCTGGCGTGAACTCACAAACACACTGGCCTGTGGTGTAATGGTAACACAGCGCCCTTTGGAGGCGTTATTCATGGTTCGAGTCCATGCGGGCCAGCCACTTTTTTCGGCGCGACATGTACAAAGAGGATCTCTGCGCCGCTGCCCTGGCTCTGGGATTCTCACTGTCCTGCCTAGCCAAAGCCGGCCGGGCGGCATCATGAAGGTGCATCGTGACTGGCGCGCAACCCTTAGAACGAGTACCAATGCGGCCATTGGTACGCCCGGGCCATGAGTTCCTACGCGCTCCTGCAAGCTTTCGGCGTCAAAGTATGATGCATAGGCGCCTGCGGTGGCGGCATGAGGCTTCAACCGCACCTTCCGCTCGTCCGGGCCATGCCCTCGTAATACCTTGGCCCGTGCGCCAAGTGGGCGGTTAGTTGTGTCCGGTTTCTTTCCCCCAAGGCAGGTAGATTCCCTACGGCCACCGGCCGACATCAAAAAAACCACACCAACACCAAGCAGATGATCCTCGAAGTCCAAACTCTTCGTTACCGGTGGCAAGGCAACTGGGGCGGTCAAAACGGCGACGGCGACAACGTGGTCTCACCTCCTTCTGACATTGAAGAAGGCAAGTTGAACAGTCCGCACGGCCTGCATGCCGACAAGGCAGGCAACATCTTCGTGCACGAATGGCTCCAAGGCACCCGGATCACCAAGCTGGACAAGCTCTGAACGCGCCGCGGCCAAAGAGGTTGGCTTTGCTCCCTGCGGCCTTGCCAAGACCGGACGCGCTTCACGGAATCGCTTGAGTCTTGGCTGCAGGACGGGCACCAAGCCGCCATGGAGCGCATGCAGCAAACAGCTGAGCGATCAAGCAGGCGTTAACGGTGTGCCTTGTGCGCGGTCGCCGAATTGGTGCTTGCGGAGAAGGTTGCCTATTTGAGATTTGCTAACGGTATGACTGATCAGCCTAATCCCACGAACAATTCCTTCTTAAATTTATCACTAAAGAAATCTATTGGCCAAGCGGTTGGTTTATATCTCTTCGGCCTACTCGTATTGTTGCTGGCAAACTTTATTGCGGGTTCGATTGCGGGCACTTTGTTTGGCGCTGGTTTCAACGAGGGACTAATACTTGGCGCCGTCGTGTCAATTGCCGCTTGCCCACTTCTAGCTTTCTGGATTTTAAAGCTAAAATCTTTGCTGACTCCTTTAAATATCGTGTTGGCCTTGATTGCAGGAGTTCTGGCTCTGTTTGGTGGAGCTCTTCTGGGATTAATTCCATCCGCTTACTTCGCGACTTTGCAGCCCCATAAAAAGCCCGAAAGCCAGTAGTTTAGCATTCTGCAAAGCGTCTTGTACGAGAGCATTAAGCATGGCTAACGGCGACCTACGGGTCTTGTGCGAACGCACGGGCATGCAGATCTGCAATTCGTGGGTCGGCTATGAATAAAGATCAGATCCGCACCGCAGCGCAGGAACTAGGCTTTGCCCTCTGCGGCTTTGCCACAGCCAGGCGCGCCCCACATGCGAACGCCCTGGAGCGATGGCTGGAAGCAGGAAACCAAGCTTCCATGGAATGGATGCAGCGCACGGCCGAAGACCGCATGAGCCCCGACCGTGTCCTGCCCGGCGTGCAGTCCGTAGTGGTCTTGGCCTCGAACTATTTTCAAAAAGATCCTCCGATCGCTCCCGGCACCGGCCGCATCGCCCGCTACGCGTGGAGCGATGACTACCACGAGGTCATTCGTCCGCGGCTTGAGGCCCTCTCCGACCGCATGGCGGGATCCGGCGGCACGCAGCGTTGCTACGTCGACAGTGGACCGGTCCTCGAACGCGACTGGGCTGCGGCTTGCGGTGTGAGCTGGCACGGCAAAAGCACGATGGGCATCCATCCGCAGCTCGGCACGTGGTTTTTTCTGTCGGTCATTTTCACCACGCTGGAGTTTGAGCCGGATGCGCCACTTCCCGACCGTTGCGGACGCTGCGCGCGCTGTATCGAGGCCTGCCCCACCGGCGCCATCACGGCGCCGCATCAGCTCGATGCGCGCCGTTGCATCTCTTTTCTTACCATCGAAAACAAAGGTCCCATTCCCGAAGAATTCCGCGAGGCCATGGGCAACCGCATCTTCGGGTGCGACGATTGCCTCGACGCCTGCCCATGGAACCGCTTTGCCCAGGCCTCGCGCGATGTCGCTTTGCAACCGCGTCCGGAGATTCTGGAAAAACCTCTCCGCGAACTGCTCTCCCTTGATGACGGCGGATTCAAAGCCCTTTTCCGACGTTCACCCATTCTCCGCGCCAAACGCCGCGGCTTCTTGCGCAATGTGTGCGTTGCGTTGGGCAATGTCGGAACACCGGAAGATTTACCCGCCCTTCATACCGCTGTGCACGACCATGAACTACTCATCCGCGAGCATGCCGCTTGGGCTGTCGCAAAAATCGAAGCCCGCTACGGATTGACCACCATATCGCAATAACTGCCAGGTTTGGCACGGGCTGTTTCACACGTGGTGTTGACGAAGCTCACCTTGCCGGCGCAACAGACACCTTCGTCAAATTTCCACGGACCGCGCACGGCCAAGCGTTCGCACTGCTTGAGCGACGGCACCGATTGACCGAATGCCGCCTCGAGTCCGGCAAGCAATTTGTAGTGCTGGTCGTCCAGAACCACCTCCGGCGGCAGCCCGCCGCGCTCGGGCACGAGCTCCAGACGCTGGTCGTCGGTCACAGCATAGGCATCGGAGCGCAGCGCAAGCAAGTCGCCCGTGGTTTTCACCGGGGCGAAGCGCGTTCGCGGTACCAGCACCGCGCCGGATTTTTCAAAGCACTCGATCGCCGCTCCCATCGCCGTCTCCAGCTGCAGCACTTTCGGCGAAGCGGCATCGCGCGGGTCAACCGTCTTGGTGTTTTTTATGAGAGGCAACGGCAACGCCCCTCCGTGATCCGCCAGCGCCGCCCGCAACGCATCCATCCGCAGCCAGAGCGAATTGGTGTTGAAATAACGGTGACGCGCGATGTCTTGGAACGCGTCGAGATCGTCCTGCGGGCACTGCGCCACCTCGCGCAGCACGAGACGCCCGTCGCTTTTGCGCCGCGCCAAGTGACCTCCCTTGCGGTCGGACGCCGTTCGCTCTGCCACCTCCATCAGGAAGGCCAACCCGCTCTGCGCAAAATATCCGAGCAAGCACGCATCGGCCGTCGCGCCGAGATTGTCGCTGTTCGACACGAACAAATACTCGACACCCTCCGACGCCAAACGCTCCAACCAACCCGAGCCAAGCAGCGAAGGATACAAATCCCCGTGCCCGGGCGGGCACCACTCCAAATCGCGATCGGCAGGCCATTCCACCGGCTCCAACGTATCGGCCCCCAGCTTCGGTACTTTATTTTGCAGAAAATCGAGCCGCCCGTCCGTCGACAAATCCGGATACTTCGACAGATATTCCAGCGTGTCAGCCGACGTGTTGAAGCTATCCATCAGCAGGAAACGAGGACCGCGTGTGCCGTGCGTTTTGCGCAGCCACAAAATCTGCCGGGCGATGAAGTCGAGGAACGTCAGGCCCCCCTTCACCGGGATGAGCGACTTGGCCTGCTCCAAGCCCATGCTCGTGCCGAGGCCGCCGTTGAGCTTGATCACGCAAAGCTTGTCGAAGAGCGAAACATCAGCACCACGGCCGACCACCTCCGCGAGAGACGGGATGCCTTGCGCCGGCGTCAGGTCATCCTCAGCCAATAGCCCTGCTTCACCGGTTGAAGCCAAACGCCACGCCCGCGCGAACGAGGCCACCGCCGCATCGGACAGCCCGGCGGCCCGCATTTTATCGACCGACAAATCCAGCCCGCTGCTCATTCCCGACTACGCTTTCTTCGTCGTGGCGATGTAAAGCTCGCGCAACTGCTTGAAATCGACGACCGACGGCGAGCCGGTCATCAACTCGACCCCGCGGTTGTTTTTCGGGAACGCAATCACGTCGCGGATTGATTCCGCATGCGCCAGCAACATGACCAGACGATCCAAGCCCAGCGCGATCCCACCGTGCGGCGGCGCGCCGAAACGGAAGGCCTTGAGCAGATGCCCGAACATTGCCGACTGCATTTCCTCGTTCACCCCGAGCACACCGAACATCTTTGATTGCAAATCCGCCTCGTGGATACGGATGCTGCCACCGCCGATTTCCACCCCGTTGAGTACGATATCGTAAGCTTCGGCGCGCACCTGACCAAACTGGCCCGCTTCAAGCAACGCGATGTCTTCGGCCTTCGGACGGGTGAACGGATGGTGCACCGCATTCCACTTCTGCTCCTCTTCGCTCCACGCCAGCAGCGGAAAATCCACCACCCAAAGGAAATCCAGACGCCTCGGATCATGCCGGATGCCGAGCAACTCGACAGCACGTAGTCGCACGCGCCCGAGCACTTCGCACACGGTCTCCCATTTGTCCGCGCCGAACAGCACGAGGTCACCTTCTTCGATGTTGAGCCGCTCTTTGAGCGCGGCTTTCTCCGCGTCGGTGAAAAATTTGACGATCGGCGACTTCCACTCACCGTTTTCGCATTTGATGAAGGCGAGTCCCTTGGCCCCGAATTGCTTGGCCATTTCGGTCAACTCCTCGATCTGCCCCGTCGTGATCTTGGCCAATCCTTTGGCGTTGAGCGCGCGCACTACGCCGCCGCTGTCGAGCGCGCCGCGGAAGACCTTGAATTCCGTTTCCGCAAAAATGTCGCCCACCTCCACGATCTCCTGCGCCCAGCGCGTGTCGGGTTTGTCGCTGCCGAAGCGGTCCATCGCCTCACGATGCGTCATCCTGGGGAACGGGGTCTTGATCTCGACACCCCACGCCTCGCGGAACACGGCCACAAACATCTTTTCGATCAACCCGAAGATGTCCTCCGCCGTGATGAAACTCATCTCGATATCCGCCTGCGTGAATTCCGGCTGGCGGTCGGCCCGCAAATCCTCGTCGCGGAAGCACCGTGCGATCTGGAAATACTTCTCCACACCCGCCGCCATCAGCAGCTGCTTGTATTGTTGCGGCGCCTGGGGCAACGCGTAAAAACTCCCCGGATTCAGCCGACTCGGCACGAGAAAGTCGCGCGCGCCCTCGGGCGTGCTCTTGCTGAGGATCGGCGTCTCGATCTCCCAAAATCCGTCCACATCGAGCACGTCGCGCACGGTTTTGATCACGCGGTGGCGCAGCCGCAGGTTCGACGCCATGCCCGGACGCCGCAGATCAAGGTAGCGGTGCGTCAGGCGCAGGTCTTCGTTGGCAATCTGCTCGTCGAGCGGGAAGGGCAGCACCTCTGCTTTGTTCAAAATCTTCAATTCGTCCACCACCAGCTCGATCGCGCCCGTGGAAAGCTTGGCATTTTCCGTGCCCTCGAGCCGTTTCGCCACCGTGCCGGAGACTTGGATCACATCCTCGTCGCGCAAACCATGGGACGCCTCGGCCACCGCCGGATGTTCCTCCGGACGAAAAACCACCTGCGTCATGCCCTCGCGATCGCGCAGATCGACAAAAATCACCCCGCCGTGGTCGCGGCGCGAACCGACCCAGCCCGCGAGCGTCACGCGGTTTCCGATATCCGTGGCGCGGAGCGCCTCGCACGTATGCGTCCGAAAATTCATGGCGCGGGAGTCTGGAGATTTGCCGCCCAATCGGCAAGCGCCTCTTGGGACAACTCCGTCTCGGTGCGCGCCTTGAGATCCTTCACTTTAAACCGCGGCCACTCGTCGCCCACGACCAAAGCGACTCGCGCCCCCGAGGCATCAGCATCCTTGAACTGCCGACCGACTTTGTCCGCCTTGAGCGGATAATCCACCCGCCGTCCCGCCGCGCGCAGCCGTTGCACCACGGCGAGGGCCTCCGCCCGCCGCGACTCATCGGCCACGATCACAAAAATCTCGCAGGCCTGCTCCGCCGCGATGGACGCATCCATCAAGGCTTTCGTCGCGGGCAAATCTTCCAGCAAATCGCCCAGCACCACATCGCCGATCCCGAAGCCGATCGCCGGCAGATCGATTTTTTTGTCGCTCAAGTCCGAGAGCAGCCGGTCAAACCTGCCCCCGCCCGCGATGGCCCGGCGATCCTGCCGCCGGTCGAAAACTTCGTAAACCAGCCCCGTGTAATACGCCAGCCCGCGCACAATCCGCAGGTCGAGTTCGCAAAAAGCCTCCAGCCCGCGCGCGGCCAAGTTCGCTCGCAGCTTTTCGTAAAATTCCGGCTTGGCCGTGGCGATGAAATCTTCCACCTCCGCCAGCTTGAGGCCGAACGCCCCCAGCTTGGCCTCCAGCGCTTCACGCGACTCGCGCTCCAGCTTGTCGATCACCGACAGCGCCTCGCGTGCCTGCATTTCATCGGCAAGTCCTTTCGCGGAGAGAAAATCCATCCACGCGCGACGGTCGCTGACCCTCACGACGATATCCGCCGCCGTCAAGCCGAACGCCCGCATCGTTTCGATAAGCAGCGCGAGCATTTCCGCATCCGCCTCGGACGAATCATCGCCGATCAGGTCGCAGTTGAGTTGCAGAAATTCGCGCAACCGCCCGCTCTGTTGCTTCTCATAGCGGAAAAACGGCGCGATGCTGAACCACTTGATCGGCTTACGAAACTCCCGCGCCTTCGCGATAAGCATCCGCGCCAAGGTCGGCGTCATTTCCGGCCGCAAAGCCACCTCGCGCTCGCCCTTGTCGGTGAAAGAAAAAAGCTGCCCGAGGATTTCCCCCCCGCTGTTCTTCTTGCGGTAAAGATCGAGCGACTCCAGCGTCGGTCCGTCGTATTCAAGGAACCCGAACGTCCGTGCCACGCGACGCCACGTGCCGGTGATGTAATTCCGGCGCGCGCAATCGGACGGGAAAAAATCTCGGAACCCTGGCAGCGAACGCATAAGACCGGCCCATGTTGGTCTGCCAGCCGCCCCGCTTCAATTCCTCTTTGCGGAAGACCACAAGCAGACGCTAATTTGCTTGTTCATCCATGATCCTCGGCTCGCTCACGCTTCACGACTTCCGCTGCTTCCCGCGGGCCGAATTTCGTCCTGCCCCCGGCCTCAACCTCCTCAGCGCGCCCAACGCCAGCGGCAAATCCTCCATTCTCGAAGCCATCTGCACCCTCTTGCGCCTGCAATCCCCGCGCGCCGGGGCCCTCGCCGAAACCGTCCGCCACGGCGCCGAAGGATTCTCCCTCGAAGGACTTTGTGGCGACCGCCACCTTGCCTGCCACCTTTCACGCAACGAAGGACGCAAACTCCTCCTCGACGATCTTCCGCAGCGCAAATCCGACGAATACCTGCGCATCGGCCTCGTCGCTTTTTTCTCCAACGAGGACATGGAACTCATCCGCGGCACCTCGTCCAAGCGCCGCCGTTACCTCGACTTCCTCGGATCGCAATGCGATGCCGGATACTTGAAAAACCTCCGCGCTTACGAGCGCGCCCTGCGTTCCCGCAATTTCCTCCTCAAAGACGGACCCCACCGTGGCCGCGAACTCTCTGCCTACGACGGTCCTCTCATCGCCGCCGGCGAATACCTGTCCGCGGTCCGGTCACGCCTCTGCGAGGAACTCGAGCCGTTCTTCGCCCGCCACGTCCATGCCATCAGCACCCGCGGGGAAACGACCCGCCTGCACTACGAACGCTCCGGCGGCGAAGACCTCGCCGCCGCCCTCGCAGCCAGCGCGAACGAAGAACGCCGCCTGCGGCAAACCGTCGTCGGTCCCCACCGCGACGACATCGCGCTCGAACTCGACGGCGCCGTGGCCGGAACCTTCGCCAGCGAGGGGCAACAACGCACCTGCGCCCTCGCCTTGCGCCTCGGCCAAGCAGAACTCATCCGCACCCGCCGCGGCACCACGCCGATTTACCTGCTCGACGATATCTTCGGCGA
The DNA here is from genome assembly GCA_044343805.1 of Chthoniobacterales bacterium. Lineage (GTDB taxonomy): Bacteria > Verrucomicrobiota > Verrucomicrobiia > Chthoniobacterales > JACTMZ01 > JACTMZ01. Next base: position 16,881 of record JBIJDZ010000008.1, read on the forward strand.
ACTCGACACCGACCGTCGTCACCGCCTGCTCGCCGCCCTGCCCGCCGACGCCCAGCGCATCCTCACCACCACCACTTGGCAATGGCTGGAAGAAGCCAGCGAAGCCAGCAGCTGGACTATTACCGCGGGCCGTATCGCGACGGCCTGAAAATTACACCCTTTCCGCAGGGAGGTGGCTATCCAGCAAAAACGAAGCCAACAACAAAATGTTTGGCGCGGCTCGCGGGCGGACTTTTGCGTTAGATCAGAGCAACTCGGGCGGAACAATCCCGCCATTTTGCGCGATTTTTTGGAGCACCTGCTTATGCAGCCAGATGTTCATTTTGGCCGAGTCGCCCGTGTCGCCTGTGTAGTTCAACTCTTTGGCGAGTTCCTTGCGGGCCGACAAGCTGCTGTCCATACCGACGAGTTTCATCAGATCGACGATGGAAACCTTCCAATCGAGCTTCTCCGGATGGGCCGCAGCGAGGGCGGTCAGATGGGCGGTGATGTCGATTTCTTGAACGACGGCGGGCATTTCAACGGGAGCGGCATTTTCCGCCGGGACGGTGCGGCCGAGAACTTTGTTGATGATGGTAGCGATGAGACTCATGGGATGGCGGGTATTAGTTTTGTTTGTTGGCGAACATCGCGGCGAGGGCGGGTAATTGTTGGAGAACCGCATCCACGGCCTCCGGACCAGCCACCGCTTTGGCTTGTTCGAAAAATCCACCAGCCAAGGGGCCGGCCTTGTCCATCGGGATACCGGCTCCTTGCAAGGCGGACAAAGCTTCCGCCGCACCGCCGAGGTTACCCCCAAGCAGCCCGCCGGCTTTGGCCAAGAGACCACCGAGCATGCCGCCCGCATCACCCCCACCAGCCGGCACGGGTGCAGCCATCAATTGAGCCGCGCCCGGCAGCAACCCCACCAAGGTTTCGAACTGTGTGCCGCCGGCTTTTTGCTTGATGAAATTGAGCAAAATTCCCAGGCCGCTGCGCACCACGGCTTCGGGCAGATTGAGACTTTGACTGAGGGCTTTGATGATTTGGTCCATAATTGGTTTTTATCGTTAACTCTTAACTTTCTTTTTGTGAAGTCTGCGGATCACCCCGCACCCGCGCTTACACCACCATACCGGCGGCGACAGTCTCATGGGTGCCTGGATCGACCAGCACAAACGACCCGGTAAGACGGTTGCGGCGGTAGGAATCGTGAAAAACAGGCGTCGCAGCCCGCAGCGAGATACGTCCGATGTCGTTCATGCCGAGGGTCGGCACGCCTTCTCTTTTGTGCAGCGTCTCGATATCCACTTGGTAACGCAAATCTTGCACGATGGCTTTCGTTTCTTTGGTCGTATGACGCAGGAGGTATTTACCGCGCGGCTCCATCGGCTTTTGCGAGAACCAGCAGACCATGGCCTCGAGATCTTGGCCGACATTCGGGGGATTGTTCGCTTTGACCAGCATGTCCCCGCGGGAAATGTCGATCTCGTCCTTGAGCGTCATGACGACCGATTGGGGCGAGAAGGCTTCGGCGATTTCGCGGCCACCCGGCAAATGGATCTTGTCGATCGTGGTGGAAAAGCCCGAAGGCAACACGGTGACAGCATCTCCGGGTTTGAAGACCCCGCCAGCGACACGTCCGGCATAACCGCGGAAGTCGTGGTGCTCGTTCGACTGAGGCCGGATAATCCACTGCACAGGGAAGCGGGCATCGACGTGGTTCTCCGTGCCGCCGGTGTAAACCGTCTCGAGGTGATAGAGCAACGACGGGCCCTTGAACCACGGCAATTTGTCCGACTTTTCAACGACATTGTCTCCATTGAGGGCGGAGAGCGGGATGGCCGTGATTTCGGCGATGTCGTCCAGACGCGAGGCGAATTCGTGGAAGTCCTGCACGATGCGGTGGAAGACCCCCTCGTTGTAATCGACGAGGTCCATCTTGTTCACCGCAAGAACCAGATGGCGTATTTTGAGCAGGTTCGAAACGAAGGAATGGCGCTTGGTTTGCTCGATCACCCCCTTGCGTGCATCGACGAGAATGATGGCGAGGTCGGCCGTGGAAGCCCCTGTGACCATGTTTCGCGTGTATTGAATGTGCCCGGGAGTGTCGGCGATGATGAATTTGCGGCGCGGCGTGGCGAAGTAACGGTAGGCCACGTCGATCGTGATGCCCTGCTCGCGCTCGGCCCGCAGACCGTCGGTGAGCAGAGCGAGATTCACCACGGCATCCCCGCGACGGCGGGAGCTTTCCTCCACGGCGCTCAACTGGTCCTCGAAAATGCTCTTCGAGTCGTAGAGCAAACGCCCGATGAGCGTGGACTTGCCGTCATCGACGGAACCGGCCGTGGCAAAACGTAGGAGATCCATTTTAGAAATATCCCTCCCGTTTGCGGTCTTCCATGGCGGTCTCGGAGCGTTTGTCGTCCGAGCGAGTGCCGCGTTCGGTCTGGCGGGCGGCGGCGACTTCGGCGATCACTTCGTCAAGGTTGGCGGCGGCGGATTCGACTGCGCCGGTGCAAGTAACATCCCCGATGGTGCGGAAGCGGACCGTTTTGCGCACCGGTTTTTCCGTCTCCAGCATGGTGATGAAAGGCGAGACGGCGAGCAGCGAACCCCCGCGCTCGAACACGTCGCGTTCGTGGGCGAAGTAGAGCGAAGGAAGTTCGATCTTCTCGCGCTTGATATACATCCAGACGTCCATCTCGGTGAAATTGGAGAGCGGGAAAACGCGGAAGTGCTCACCCGGATGGTGCTTGCCGTTGAAAAGATTCCACAGTTCGGGGCGCTGGTTCTTCGGGTCCCATTGTCCGAAGTCGTCACGGTGGGAGAAGAAGCGCTCTTTGGCCCGGGCTTTCTCCTCGTCACGGCGGCCACCGCCGAGACAGGCGGTGAATTTGTGCTCCTCGATCGTGTCGAGCAGAGTAACGGTCTGGAGGGCGTTACGCGAGGCGTAGGGGCCTTTCTCCTCCTTTGCGCGGCCGGAATCGATCGAAGCCTGCACAGAGCCAATGACCAAGCGCGCGCCGATTTTTTCGGCAAAGGAATCACGATAAGCCAGCGTCTCCTCGAAATTGTGCCCCGTATCGACGTGGAGCAGCGGGAAAGGAATCTTGGAAGGCCAGAAAGCTTTGGCTGCGAGGTGGGCCATGACGATGGAATCCTTGCCGCCGGAGAAAAGTAGCGCGGCATTCTGGAACTGCGCCGCCGTCTCACGCAGGACGAAGATCGCCTCAGCTTCAAGCTGGTCGAGATGATCGAGATGGTAGTGAGGCATGGCGTGTTGCGTGATCGGCCCGATTGCTTGCGGCGACTATTCCCCCGCGCGGCCCTCCGCGATGGACCGCAGATACCCGAGCAAATCGGCCGCACATTGCTCCACAGACCGGGTTTGCGTGTCAAGAACGAGGGGCGGCCCCTCAGGCTCCTCGAAGCCACTGTCCCTGCCGGTGAACTGTCCGATTTTTCCCTCGGCGGCCTTCGCATAGAGCCCCTTCGGGTCGCGCCCGGAACAGGTGGCAAAGTCGGCCTTAACGTAGATTTCGTGGAAATCCGGCCCGATGATCTCCGCCGCGGCCGCGCGGTGACTTCGCCGCGGGGTTATGACAGACACCAGAGTAATAATGCCCTGCGAAGCGAAAAGTTTGGCCGTCTCAGCCACGCGACGGACGTTTTCCGTGCGGTCTTCGTCGGCGAATCCGAGGTTGCGGTTCAGGCCCGTTCGCAGGTTGTCGCCATCAAGGATCACTGTCATGCGCCCCTCCTCGTGAAGGAAGCGCTCGACTGCGTTGGCGATGGTGGATTTACCCGAGCCGGAGAGCCCGTAGAGCCATAGCACGACACCGCGCTGACCAAGAAGTTTCTCCTTGGCCGCACGATCAAGAAAGCGCCCCGTCTCGGGATGGATGTTGGTCATCGGTCGCGCAACGCTACAACGACCATCCATCGACGCAAGGCCGCAAAGGATGCCGCCGCCGCACGTTACTCAATAAAGAGGCCCGAAATTAGCGCAGGCACGGAAGTCGGCGCCTTCAGGATCGGATGTACCGAAGGCGGCCCATGCGCTGGGGCGGAAGACGCGTTCGCGGTCCACGTTGTGCATATAAACAGGGATACGCAGCATGCTGGCGAGACTGATAAGGTCCGCCCCGATGTGGCCGTAACTCATCACGCAATGGTTGGCCCCCCAGTTGTTCATCACCGAATAAACATCGCGGAACGATCCCTCGCCGGTGAGGCGTGGCACAAACCACGTGGTGGGCCAAGTCGGGTTGGTCCGCTCTTCGAGCAACTTCTGCGTCTTAGCCGGCAAGTCCACCGTCTCACCCTCGGCAATCTGGAGAGCGGGGCCGAGACCTTGGACGAGATTGAGCCGGAACATCGTGGCTGGCATGCCGCCGCGCGTGGCGTAGCGCGTACTCCAACCTCCGCCGGGAAAGTATTCCGTGATCGAGGGATGCCACGTCGTGGCGCCGAGGCAGGCTTTGATTTCCGAAGGCGTGATGTCCCAGAAAGGCTTCATCGCGGGGCGACCGTTCACCGTTTGCTGGCCGCACCCGTCGAGAGCGGCGGGGCCGGAATTGATCAAGTGCAGCAGGCCCTGTGAAGCAAGTCCTGGCGGCACTTCGCCGGCAACACGGCGGATGGCGTCGGCGCTCCAATAGGTGCGCAGATCGGCGAAAACTTGGGCGGTGTTGGTGAGCAAGTAACCGAAAAGCATGCTCGCGCCGTTGAGCGCGTCATTCTCGGTCGCGACGATGTAAGGCGTGCGGCGCCCGCTCCAATCGAACGACGTGTTCAAGATCGCCTCGAGAAAATCGCCGTTCGGCATGTGGTCGGTCCATTGACGCTGGCCTTGGAATCCGGAGGCGATGGCGTGGTGCCCCTGTGCTTCCTCACCGAAGCCCATCTTCGCGAGCTTCGGGTTGCCGATCATGAGATCGCGCGCGATCAGCGCCATCTTTACCGAAATCTCCCATTCTTCGTTGAGACGTTTGCGGCTGCGCTTGGTCTTCGGGCTGTTCCAATCCTTGCCCTCGCGGCAGCTGGCTTTGACCCACTTGAGGCCCTTGGCGAATTCTTCTTTGTCATAGATCCCCCGCTCGATGCGGCGCAGGAACTCCGTCATATCGATGGACTCGACCCGCATACCGAGCCAGCGCTCGAAAAACTCGGGCGAGACGATCGAACCGGCGATGCCCATGGACACGCCTCCCATGGCGAGGTAAGCACGGCCGCGCATGGTGGCCGTTGCCAATCCGGCGCGGACGAACCGCAAAATCTTCTCCTCCACATCGGCCGGAATTTTTTGGTCACCGGCTTCTTGGACATCGTGTCCGTAAATACCGAAAGCCGGCAGGCCTTTTTGTGTGTGGCCCGCCAGCACCGCAGCCAGATAAACGGCACCGGGACGCTCTGTGCCGTTGAAGCCCCAAACAGCTTTGGGCGTGTGCGGGTCGGCATCCATCGTCTCCGACCCATAACACCAACAAGGCGTCACGGTGAGAGACACGCCGACGTTTTCGCGGCGGAATTTTTCGGCGCACGCCGCCGCCTCCGACACGCCCCCGATCGTGCCATCAGCAATGACGCACTCTACCGGATCTCCGGTCGGATAGCGCAGTTTCGCGCTGATCAGTTTGGCCGTGGCCCGGGCCATCGCCATGGTTTGCTTCTCGAGCGATTCGCGCACGCCGCCGAGGCGGCCGTCGATGGTGGGGCGGATGCCGACTTTGGGCAGGTTTTTCAAGACGGGGTTGGTCATAGAAATGCTGGGGTTTTGGTTGATGGAAAAAATGACAGACGACTAAGCGACGACGTCCTTCTTGAGGATAAGGTTGCCGTATTTGGCAGACCCGCCGAGCTTGACCTCGTCCTAAACCGATTTGGCATGGTCGTAAATAGCAAAGCGGTCGATGCGTTGCGGGGCAGCAGCTTGAAGATAACGAAGCCGAACCACCTCACTGTAATGTTGTTCGAAGGCAGGGTCTTGTTGATCCCCCGGCACGGCGGTGTCCGGACCAAAGGCAAAGGACCGCATCACAAATATTTTGCTGATTTCACCGGATCTCACGCCGCCCGGGTGGTATGGGCGGCGGGTTTGGTGCATGTGTGCGCGATGAGGTTGGCTAATCCCGACGGCCTCCCCGGTCGCGATGAACAAATCATCTCCTGCTCAAAGCTGCCCAAGTCTCGCGGACAGCATTTGGACGACCTCTTGCCGAGTGCACTGCTCGAGCGGATCGGCGCGGAATCCAGTTCCTCTCGCAGACACGAAGTATTCGACCCCTGCCGCAGTTGCCTCGTGGAAAATTACCCCCGCATCACTTCTCCGTGTCTGCAAAAAATCGCACAGGGTCTCTCCGCGGAACTTCACGTGCGGCGCCGGGCGGTAAGACCGAAGAAGAGAATGACCGCGAAGCAGGCCAGCGGAAGCAGATAAGAAAAACTAACGCCATAGACATCAAGCAGCGCGCCTTGCGCCGGCGTGATGACCGCGCCACCGATGATGGCCATGATCAGGCCTGACGAAGCCAGTTTGGTGTCTTCACGCACGACGGAGCAACCGAGACCGAAAATGGTCGGGAACATGAGCGACATGCAGCCGGAGAGCGCCACAAGCGAAATGACCCCTGCCATGCCGCCGACAAAGACCACGACGAGCGAGAGAAGCACACCGGCCAACGCCGCCAGCGCAAGCAACGTGGCGGCGCGGAGGTAGTTCATCAGTCCGGTGAAAACCCAGCGTGAAAGCCCGAACAAAATCAAGGCTCCCGTATGGTATTGCAACGCCACCTCCTGCGAAACGCCGATTTGCTCGGGAATATAGAAGTTCGTGTAGGTCCAAACTGTAATCTGCAAACCCACGTAGCAAAACTGGGTGAACACCGCGAAAAGATAGAACCGGTTGCGCACCAGCCGGACAGCCGCTGCAGCGAAGGGCACTTTGTCATCCAGCTCCGCGGCGAGCGGCATTTTGGCCGCCAAGATCAGCAACCACACAACAACAAGAACAGCGGCAATGGCCAGATAGGGCGCAATGACCGTCGATAACGCCGACGGCACCTCGACAGGGGTCATGGCCAGCTGCCCCTCGTCATTGAAAGGCAGCCGCGCCATGATGAACACTTGGCAGATAAGGATACCGGCCACGGAGCCGACCGGATTGAACGACTGCGCGAAGTTGAGTCGCCTTGTCGCCGACTCTTCCGAGCCGAGGGCCAGCACGTAAGGATTGGCGTTAGTCTCGAGAATACCAAGACCGCAGGCCAAGACATAAAACGCCAGACAGAAGACAGCGAATTGCTCGGACAACATGGCGGGATAAAGCAGACCGCAACCCGCCGCATAGATGCCCAGCCCCACCAGCACCCCGGTCTTATAGTTGAAACGCCGGGCGATTATCGCGCCGGGCAATGCCATGCAGAAATATCCCCCGTAAAACGCCATCTGGATGAGCGATGCTTGAAAGGTCGACATCCCGAAAATCTCCTTGAAGACCTTGACCAAGGGATCGGTGATGTTGTTCGCAATCCCCCACCAAAGAAAGCAGCTGGCCAACAAAGCAAAAGGCCAGATAGCGCTTCGGGGAACAACGCAACGGGATGATGACGTCTGGTGAGGCGAATTGCTCATCGCGGGGCGTTGAGGTTTTTGAATTACTCTCGGAATGCGATCAAAAAACACACAACAGACAGCAAATCAAGCATTCATGCGGCTTGGCGAGGGGGTGCACCCGGTAGGACTCGAACCTACAACCAATTGATTAAGAGTCAACTGCTCTACCATTGAGCTACGGATGCGTTTGGTTGCGCGAGTGAAAAAGATGCGGCGGGAGTGCCGCACGCTCAAGGAAAAACCGGCGCGGCTAAGGCTTGGCGGCTTGGGCCGCTTCGGCAGGAATGGCCGATTGGCCGCGGGCGGCTTGGAGTTTGCCGTTCACATCGGCCGAAGCTCCCTCCATGGCCGCAGCGCGCTCCCAAGCTTGCAAGGCTTCAGCACGACGGCCGAGTTTTTCCAGCACGTCGCCGAGATGCTCTTCGATGGTAGGGTCTGGAGCGGTGGAGAGACGGGAAGCCTGCTCGAGCAGTGGCAGAGCTTCGTGAAAACGCCCCTGCTGGTAAAGCACCCAACCGAGGCTGTCGAGGTAAGCGGCGCTATCCGGTTCCTGCTCGAGCGCGCGGCGGATGTAGGTCTCGGCCTCGGTCAGATTTTCTCCGCGTTCGGCCCACATATAGCCGAGGTAGTTGAGCGCGGGCGCATAACTGTCGTCTAGACGCAGGCAGGCTTGGAAGTGCCGGGCAGCTTGGGCATGCTCACCGGAGCGCTCGGCCACGACTCCGTGATGGAAGTGGAAGTCGGGGGTAAAGAAGGTTGGCTGAAATTGGTCGGCCATGCGGGCGGCAAGATCAAAGGCGTGGAGCGCTTCGCGCCAGCGCTTGAGGTGGGCAAGAAGCTGTCCCTCGTAAAAAGGAAGCTCGGGCAAACGGTTGAATTTCTCGCGGGCCTGCGCGAGCCACCAAGCAGCCCGCTCGTATTTTTCGTTTTGGACGCAGAGTTGGGCAACTTCGAGGTAGAGTCGCGGATCGTCGTCGCTGAGAAGCAGGGATTTTTCGAATTTGGCCAAGGCTCCGGCGAGGTCATTGCGTTTGAGGAGTATTTCACCGTGGGCACGGTAACCGACCAAACTGGCGGGGTTCTCGGCCACGACGGCATTCAACTCGGCCATCGCTTCGTCTTCGCGGCCGAGGGCAGCCAAGGCCAGGGCGACTTTTTCCCGCGAGGGAGCATCGGAGGGTTGCAGCAAGAGCAAGCGGCGCCCGGCCGTGACGGCATCTTCGTGGTATCCGCCAACGGCAAAGAAATTGAGGGCTCTCAAGAGCACGGCAGGATCTTGTTGACCCAACTCGGCCGCGCGGCGGAAGTGGTCCAGCGCGCGGGTGGACTCTTCCGGCTGGGCCAGCTTGCCTTCCATGAGAAGGTGCCGCAGCCAAAGATCACCTAAGCCGGCCCAGTAGTCGGGGTTTTTGTTTTCACGCCGCGACGCCTGCTCGAGCAGTTCCTTGGCCCCGGCAGATCGACCGTCAGCCCGATGGATGCTGTAGAGCATCTGGTAGGCTTCGATGAGATCGGGATCGGATTCGAGGGCGCGCTTGGCGTATCGCTCGGCGGCCTCCAGCTTGCGGAGACTGACCGCGTAAATACCCGCGATGCGGAGAGCGAGCTGGGCGGAGCGGGGGTTGAGTTTGAGCGAGTCTTTCAGCACGCCGAGCGCTTCGGGAACTTGGTCGCGCCGCAGGAGGGCGACAGAAATTTCTTGGGCGAGCGGGGCGTTCGACGGATCCAGATCTAAGGCCCGGAGGTAATGTCGCAGCGACGCATCAGGATCAGGTTCGACCGCCAAGTATCCAGCCCCGACACGAGCCATGGCTTCGGCACGGCGTTCGGCCGCGGCATGCAAACGCGCCTCGCGGGTGGGCGAACGATCTCTCTCTAGGGAAAAATCGTCGACCTGCGCGAAAACCGCACAGGGCAGGATGCAACCGAGCACGAACGTAAGGTGCCGGGCAGCGACAAATCGCAACCGGAAGCTCGCGAACATGGGGTTGAAGATAACCCTTAGCTCTTGTAGCGCAAACGCTTCTTGTGGCGGTTAAGCTTCATGCGCTTGCGGCGCTTGTGCTTGGCGATTTTCGCCTTCCGCCTTTTTTTGATCGAACCCATGCTGCGTTAATAAACCAATTTGTTGAGGGGGTATTCTATGATGCCCTCGGCCCCCAGCGCTTTAAGTTGCGGGATTATCTCTCGGACAACTTTCTCATCGATGACCGTCTCGACAGCTACCCAGCCATCGTGCGCCAAAGGTGAAACCGTAGGATTCCGGAGTGCCGGCAATTGCTCAAGCAAATTCTCCAGATTGACTTGCGGGAGGTTCATTTTGAGGCCCACTTTGTCGCGGGCGGCCATGGCGCCTTGGAGCAACAGCACGACGCGGTCCATTTTCCCGCGCTTCCATTCGTCGGAATATGCGGCACGGTTGGCAATGAAGACCGGATACGACTCCATGATCGTCTCGACAATGCGGAGTTTGTTGGCCCGCAAGGAGGAACCGGTCTCGGTGATGTCCACGATGGCATCGACCAGATCCGGCACTTTGACCTCGGTGGCGCCCCAGCTGAATTCGACGTCGACCTGAACGCCGCGGCGGCGGAAGAACTCGCGGGTGAGTCCCACGGCTTCGGTGGCCACGCGTTTGCCGGCCAGATCCTCGACCTTCTGCACGGGGGAATTCTCCGGCACGACCACGACCCAGCGTGTCGGCGACGCCGTGGCTTTGCTGTAAGGAAGGTCACAGAGCGAAGCGACATCCGAACCGTTTTCCGCGACCCAATCGCGCCCGGTGATACCGCAATCAAGGAAGCCCTGCTCGACGTAGCGACTGATTTCCTGCGCGCGCAAAAGACTGACCACCAACTCGGGGTCATCCACCGCCGGGCGGTAGGACCGGCTGGCCCCGGTGACGTTGAAGCCCGCCTTGGCGAAGAGCGCTAGGGTCGGCTCCATCAAACTGCCAGACGGCAGGCCGATTTTTAAAGGATTTTTTTCCATTGCTCGAATCGGCGAAGCTAAAAGAGCAACTTGCATGGTCAAGCAATAAGCCGCCCGGGGTTGGCATCGGCAAGGGTCCGACGTAGGCTGGATCGCCTATGAAAGCAGCGAAGGTGATGGAGAGTTTGGAGGAAAGAACTCCCCGCAAAGAGCCTTGGCTCCGGTGGGCCCTACTCGCGCTGGCGCTTTCCCTCGCCGCTCACCTCGGCTTCGTCTGGTGGGCGCAGCGGTATCCGGTGAAAATTTTCAGCGACACCTTCTACGACCAGATCGTACCCCGCGCCTTCAAAGTCGACCGCGTGGAGATCGACTCGCGAGTGCTCGATGACGATTTGAAAGAGGAGAGCAAACGCGACGTGTCCCCCGCCCCTGTGGAACTGCCGCCGGAGGACATCACCACGGAAAAGCCTGCTGCTCCAGCCGGGCCCGCCAAACCCGCCGAACTCGACCTCAAGGCCGAGCCGATTCCCCCGCTGGGAACTGCCGCCGGCGCCTCGGCCGAGAACCTGACCGAAGCAAACGCGATCGCGCTCGACGAGGATCTCAACTCCATGCGCGAAGCTCTGCTGGCCGAGCAACCGGCTTCTGCCGCCCAACCGGCGATCGACTTGGCCCCCTCCGGCAGCGGTGCGGCCGGCAGTGATTCGGCCATTCCCGCGGGCTACAGCGATCTGGACGACTTGTTGATGCGCGCGGGTAAAGTCTCCGTCTCCACCGCTCCGATTTTCATGCCGTCGGACCTCCTGTTCTCCTACGACCAATCGTCCCTCGGTTCCGAGGCGGTCAGCAGTCTGGGAAAACTCGGCGAACTCATCCGCCGCAACCCTAATGCACGTTTTCGCATTGAAGGGCACACCGATTCATTTGGCGGCGCGGATTACAACGCGCGCCTCAGCCTCGCCCGCGCCGTCTCGGTCAAAGACTGGCTCGTGCAAAACATGTCTATCGACCCGGCCCGCATTGATACCCGCGGACTCGGCAACAACCACCCCCTCGCCCCAACGAACGGCTCGATCGAGGAGCAAAAACTCAACCGCCGCGTCGAAATTGTCATTCTCCGGGCTGGCGGTGGACGTTAGCTTCGTTGGTCTGCGCGGTCCATGAGCTACAACCTCGACAAAATTCTCGAGCGGGCGTCGGAAGACCTCGACCGACAGACTCGCGGCAAAACCGCCGCCGAATCGCTCGAGGCCTACCGGCGCTTCCGGCGGCTCGAGGAGCACCGGCTGCGGCTGCGTATTTCATCTGGGGCGGGCGGGCGCGAGGTGGTGCGCCAGCGCAGCGACTTGGTGGACATTTTGTTTCGCCGGCTTTTCGCGCAGGTCTGCGAGGAGAAAATCGGGCGCGCCAAGCCCGAAGGTTTCGCCGTGCTGGCTTTCGGCGGTTACGGACGCCGCGAAATGAATCCCTTCAGCGACGTGGACATCATGTTCCTCCACTCGGGAGCGCAGCCCGACGACAAAGAGGCCGCCGCCGTGCAGGAAATCATTCAACTGCTCTGGGACACGGGGTTCAAAGTCGGCCACTCCGTGCGCTCGGCCAAAGAAGCCGTCGCCCAGTCGAACGAAGATCTGCAAACAAAGACCTCCATGCTCGAGTCACGCTGGCTGTGCGGCGACCGCGAGCTGTTCACCAAGTTCCGCAAGGAGTTCGAGCTGAAGTGCGTGAAGGGTAAAGAGGACGCCTACATCGGCTGGCGACTCGTCAACCAAGAGGAACTCCACCAGCAATACGGCCGCATCATCTCGATGCAGGAGCCGAACATCAAACACGGCGCCGGTGGCCTGCGTGACTACCAGAATCTTCTCTGGGTCGGCTTTTTTCACTCCAGGGCCGACTCCACGGCCAAGCTCGTGGAGAAAAAAATCCTCAGCGACAGCGACCGTCGCTTGCTGGAGAAAGCGTATGATTTCCTCCTCCGTGTGCGCACGGAGATGCATTTCATCAACAAGCGTCCGATCGATTCGCTCACGCTGTATCTGCAGGGCCAAGTCGCCAAGCGTCTCGACTATCCGCAGAAGCACATGCTCAAGCGCGTCGAGGCCTTCATGCGCGACTACTACCAGCACACGCGCAACATCCGGCGCATCGCCGAGACTGCCGTGCACCGCATGGTGCCGGAGTTGAAGCCCGAACCGAAAGCCCGCCGACTCTTCGGCTTGCTTGCCGCCCGCAAAGACCCGCGTCCGGAACACTTCGACGGCTTTTACGCCAAAAACGGCATGCTCCACGCCGAGTCATCGTCGATTTTCGCGCAAGACCCTCAGCGGTTGATGCGCCTTTTCCAGCACGCGCAGGTAAGGCAGCTGACACTCGCCCCGGAACTGCAGGACCTCGTGCGCCGGCGGCTTCGTTTGGTGGACCGCACCTTCCAATACTCTCGGGCCGCCCGCGAAGTTTTTCTCTCGATTCTCTCCCGCAAGGGGCAGGTCGGACGCATCCTGCGCATGATGCACGAGACGGATTTTCTCGGACGTTACTTGCCCGAGTTCGGAAGGCTGACCTGTCTCGTGCAGCACGAGTTTTTCCACCGTTACACGGCGGACGAACATACGTTGGTCTGTATCGACAAACTCGACGCCCTTATCGACACCGACAATCCGAAGCTCAAAGGCTACCGCGCGCTCTTCCAGAACAACGAGGATCCGGCCACGCTTTACCTCGCTCTGCTCATGCACGACACGGGCAAAGCCGAGCACCGGCGGCATCACGAAGAAGCCAGCGCGACGCTCGCAACCCGCGTCGCCCGACGGTTGCAGTTGGCTCCGGACCAGCGCCGCAGCCTGGTCATGCTCGTGGACAACCACGGCCTGCTCTCCAAAACCGCACAGTCCCGCAACCTCGACGATCCGGCTACCGTCTCGCATTTCGCCCACATGGTGCAGACGGTGGAAAACCTCGACACCCTCATGCTCATCACCCTGGCCGACGGCCAAGGAACAAGTGACGACAACTGGTCGGACTGGAAAGAGGGGCTCGTCTGGCAGCTTTACCGCTCAGCGCTCGCCTACCTTACCGAAGGGGCCGATTACTTCGAGCGAAGGCGCTTCGATTTCGAAGAGCTCAAGCAGCAGGTGCTCGACAAACTCGCCGCCGATTACGGCGACGAGGCCAGAGCCCACTTCCGTCAGATGCCGGAGCGCTACTACCGCAACTTTACCGCCTCGGAAATCGCTGGGCACATCCGGCTCTTCCGCAAATTTTACGAGAGCCATCTGCGCGACGGCTCCAGCGGACTGTGTCCGGTCATCAAATGGATGCACCATCCCGAGCAGGGGCACAGTGAAGTGCTGCTCTGCGGCTGGGATCATCCGGGCTTGATCGCACGGGTGTGCGGCGCATTCCTCTCGGCCCGGGTCAATATTCTCGGGGCCGACATCCACACACGCAGCGACAACCTCGTGCTGGATATCTTCCGCGTCTGCAATGCGAAGCATCAACCGGTGGACAACGAACGCGACCACCGCACGTTCGAAAGGTTGCTGGATGAGTCGCTCCTGACCCCGAATTTCGATTTCTCCCCGCACATCGCCAAAGCGCGGCAAAAAATGGGCTATCTCATGTCGCTGGAGGCCGACATGCCGACCCGCATCACAGTGGACAACGAAAGCCACCCCTCCTTCACCATCGTGGATATTGAAACCCCCGACCGCATGGGGCTTCTGTATGATCTTTTCGCCGTCATCACACGGCTCGGGCTCACCATCGAGCTCGCCCGCATCACGACGGAAAAAGAGGTCGCGATGGACACCTTCTATCTCTGCCGCGCGAGCAACGGGGCAAAGCTCTCTCTCGATCAGGAAATCCGCGCGCTCCAGCAGGCCTTGCACGAGGCCGCGGTGACCCCGGCCCTCCCCGAGTCATGACGCGCCATTGGCCGCTGATCCTGGCGCGGCAAGTCATCCGCCGCGCGTGCCGGCACAAGCTCCTTGCCGTGCTGAACATCCTCAGCGTCGCTCTCGGCGTTTGCGTGTTTCTCGCGATCATGATCGCCAACCACAGCGCCAACCGATCCTTCCGCGCCGGCGTCGAACTGCTCGCCGGCAAAGCCGATCTCGAAGTGCGCGGACCAGTCGACGAAATGCTCTTCCCCGACCTCGCAAAAATTCCGGGGGTCGCCGCCGCGACGCCCATCGTGCAAGGATTGCTCACCTTGCCCGACTATCCGGGCGAATACATCCGCCTGCTCGGCGTCGACCCCTTCACCAACCCGCCGTTCGAAACCTTCCGCATGGTCTGGTCCGATGGATCATCCGTTGATGTGGAGACGTGGCTGCGCGAACGCGACGCCATCGCTCTCACCCGCGATTATGCGCGCAAACTACGACTTAACCAGGGCGACACCTTGCGCGTGAGCGTAAACGGCCGCATCCAAACGCTGCGGATCCGCTTTGTTCTGCAACCCGACGACCCTGCGGCGCTGGCCGACATCCGCTCGGCCTCGATGGATATCGGCTGGGCGCAAGAATTGCTGGGCACCGCGGGAAAGATCGATTCAGTGCAAATGCTGCTCGCCGACAATGCCGAACCCGATGCCGTTGCGGCCGCAGCCCGGAAAATTGTACCGGCCAATGTCTCCGTCGCCGCCCCGCAACAGCGCAGCGAGCAGATCGGCAAAATGCTCGCCAGCTTCCAACTCAACCTCACCGCGCTGAGCCTCGTCTCGCTCATGGTCGGCATGTTTCTTATCTACAACACGGTCTCCGCCTCGGTCGTGCGCGGCCGCCGCGAGATCGGCATTCTGCGCGCCATCGGCGCCTCGCAGCGTGAAGTGCGACTCTTTTTTTTGGGGGAAGCCCTCTTGTTCGGCATCCCGGGCATTGTTTTGGGCATTCTCGCCGCCTTTCCCCTCGCCGCGCTCCTCGTCGGGGCCGTCAGCAAAACCGTGAGTTCTCTTTATGTGCTCGTGAGTATCGAGAGTCTGGCCGTGGCCCCGTGGCAAATCGCCAACGCCGCCGGCGCCGGGTTGCTATCGGTGATCATCGCCGCGTGGCTCCCGGCAGGAGAGGTCACGAAAGTCGCCGTGACCCGCGCCCTGCACCTCGGCACCGCGATGGAACATTACGCCACCGTGCCTCGTCGCTGGCTCATCTACGGCATCGGCGCGCTTACCCTCGCCGCCGCCTGCTCCTGGCTCGCTCTGCACACCGGCCCGGCCCTGCTCGGTTTTGCCGCCGCTTTTGCCGTCATCACCGGCTTTGCCTTCCTTGTGCCCTCCGCCACGGCGACTCTCGGCTTCCGGTTGGCTAATCTGGCCCATCAGCTCCCGCACGGCACCGCCTGGCGGTTGGCCGCGCGCCACCTTGTGCGCGCCATGCACCGCAACGCGATCACGACCGCCGCCCTCATGGCGGCCATTGCCATGACTGTCGGCGTGTCGGTGATGATCCATTCTTTCCGCGCCAGCGTCGATGGCTGGATCAACCGCACGATCGAGGCCGATGTGTTTGTGACGCTCGCGGCCAACGAAACCGCCGGATTCCACGCCGTGCTGCCGGAGGCATTGATCGCTTGGCTGGAAAACCATCCCGCGACCAAAGCCGTTGGCACATTTTACGAAAAACGCATCCGCTTCAACGACGAGGAAACTTTCCTCGGAGTGATTCAGGGCCGCATGCGCGGCGAGCTGTCCTTCGTCGGCGGCAATGATCAAGCCAAGGCGCGGCAAATGCGCGAGCTGGACCATGTCGCCGTCTCGGAAAGCTTCGCCCGGCGGCACGGGGTCCGCGATGGCGACACCATCCAACTTCCCGCACCCGGTGGAGTGCAAGGCTTTCGCGTGGCGGGTGTTTATACCGACTACACCCGCGATCAGGGTGTGATCCTCATCAATCGCGAAAATTACGTCCGCCACTGGGCCACCCCCGGCGCGCACACCTCGGGCGTGTTCCTGCACGACCCGTCGAAAGCCGACGAGCTGGCCGAGACATTGCGGCGGGAGTTTGGCGCCGAGGCCGAGTATGCGATTTATTCGAACGCCTCGCTCCGCGCACGCATCTTCGAAATTTTCGATCAGACCTTCGCCGTGACCTACGTGCTGCGGACGATTTCCGTGATCGTCGCCGTGCTCGGCGTTTCCCTCACGCTTACCACGCTCGTGACCGAACGCGAGCGGGAGATCGGCATCCAACGCGCCATCGGCGCCTCGGCCGGACAAGTCCGCAGCGCCTTCGTGGCCGAGTCAGCTCTGATCGGCTTGCTCGCCAGCATTGTCGGTCTCGCCGCCGGTGCATGTCTGGCCATGGTGCTGACCTGGATCATCAACCTCGCCTACTTCGGCTGGACCGTGCAGCTGCGTTATCCGTGGGAAACACTGGCATGGACTCCCGTCTGGATCATCGCCGCTGCCGCGCTGGCCGGCTTTCTTCCGGCGGCGCGGGCCGCCCAGATCGAGCCCGCGGCGGCGCTGCGGTCGGAGTAAGGCCGGATTCCGAAATCTCGGGAACCACCCAACACCCTCGCGCGTTGCACAGAACGACGTGCACTGGATCGCCAGCGGTAAGCGGCCAAAACCACACCCGTCAGCGCCAGCAAAGCATAAGTCGAGGGTTCGGGAACGGCCGCGATGTTTACATAGCTGCTGCCATCACCAAAATATTCACCAGCGAAGTTCGACCCGCCGTTCGTCGCATTGTAGGTGATCTGCCATGTGTTCAGGCCCGCGGCGAATGTGGCGTTATTGGTCAAAAGCATCTCTCCGAACGTGAAGTAATTCGTGTTCCATGTTCCGCTGTAGTTGATCAACGTGAACGTTGTATCCAGACCGAAAGCTGTCGGACTTGACGCGAGATCGAACAAAGTTAGGTAAACAGTATCGATAAGGTTGAGATGGCCAGAGACCTTCACGAGGTCCCCCGCCAAAGAAAGACTCAGGCTTGAATCCAGCTCCATCGCGAATGTTGAGCCATGATTCAAAGTCAGCTCATCCATCGCCAGACTCTCGATACTGTTGCCTGGGGCCAAAGTTCCGCCATTCAGCGTGACCGCACCGCCGATGACCCCGGAACCGCCGAGAACGCCCGAGTTGGTCACCGTCACCGCGCTGCTTAGAGAGCCATTGACGGACAATCGACCACCCTCGACCAGCGTAGATCCGGTGTAAGTGTTCGAACCGGCAAGAGTCAGCGTCCCGGCGCCTACTTTGGTCAGCGAGCCCACGTTGGTCAGACGACCGGTATAAGTAGTGCTGGCATTGTTGTTGCCGACACGAAGTGTTTTCGCGTTGAGGTTGAGATTGTTCGTGCCGGCGAGACCGCCAAGATTGAAAGTTGTATCGGCCGCAGTGAAAGCCACTGTGCCATTGCTGATGTTCAAAGTGCTGTTCTGCAGGGCGTTGGCATTAGATATCTGCAAAACACCGCCGGCCACCGTCGTGTCGCCGGTGTAGGTGTTTGTGCCTGCCAAAATTAACGTGCCTGCTCCGGTTTTCGTAATCCCATATCCGCCCGAGATGCCTGCGGAGATTTGAGACGAACCCGCGATGTTTAAATTACCATTCTCTCCGAGAATAACATTGAGGATGCCGGTTCCGGTGCCTCCGTTGGTTCCCCAAATGTTTAGCGTTGCGCCTTGATTGACATAAATGAGGTCCGAAGAATTGCCGGAGACACTGTTCCCCAGATTGCCGATCCCACCGAGTGTGAGCGTGCTATTAGCAGTCGTTGAGGTTTCATTTCGGATTCCATAAGTACCTGCGTTCGTCGTTACATTGAATGAGCCGACAGTCAAACTGCCGGCTGTAAGCTTTCGAATACCCGTTCCAGTTGCGCCTGCAAACACCGCATCGTTAGCAACGCCGGGCAATCCCGCCAAAGACCAGTTGCTTGTTGTCAGCAAAGAGCCCTCTGTTCCCCCGATAAAACCGTTAAACGCATTTTGCGACTGAGCTTTTTCGCTCCATAAGAAAGCCAATGAAAAGATGACAACAGGTAATTGCACTGATTTATTCATGATCTTGGATGCGGTTGGAGTGAGCGCGTTACATAGGCCGGTGATGGGTGAATCGTTGGGCATGTTTTGCAACTCTCAACGCCAAAAATGTGCTGTATCGAAAAGTTAACATTTGATCTTTTTCGGTTGCGCAATTCCGTCTTTAGGTAAGGAGTAAGTTTTTTGAGGATAGGAATGGGTTACACGTTCTTGAGCATACGGTGTGCCAGAATCCTGCGGAGGATGGGAAAATTGACAAACAAGGGGGATGGTCATGCAGCTTGCCGCCGCAATGGCCAGCGCGACCCATGCTTAGTGAAAAATTTTTCCCCTTCCGCCCTCGTTTCTTCGGTGTAACTTCGACGAACCATGTCGCGCGTCAAAATCGACCCCGAACTGCACAAGGCCAAGAAGCCGGATTGGATCAAAGTCCGTCTGCCATCGAACCCGGTCTTTTTCTCGACCAAGGCGCTAGTTTCCGACCTGCGCCTGCACACCGTGTGCGAGAGCGCGCAATGCCCGAACCGCTGGGAGTGCTGGAGTCAGGGTACGGCCACTTTCATGATCGCCGGCGACCGCTGCACGCGCGCCTGTGGATTCTGCGCGGTGACGACGGCCAAACCTTTCGCGCTCGAGCACGACGAACCGCAACGTGTGGCGGAGGCTGTCGGCCGCATGAACCTCAAGCACGTTGTCATCACCGCCGTCGCCCGCGATGACGTGCCCGATGGCGGCGCCCTGCACTTTGCCCGCACCATCGAAGCTATCCGCGAGCGCGACGCCTCGATCATCATCGAAGTGCTCGTGCCGGACTTCAACGGGAAGGACGATTCCCTGCGGACGGTGCTCGAGGCCGCGCCGCACATTTTCAACCACAACCTCGAGACGGTCGAGCGGCTGACGCCCGTCGTTCGCTCCCGTGCCAAATACAAACTTTCTCTGGAATTTCTCCAACGGGCCAAGGAACTGCGTCCCGAGGTCGTGACCAAGAGCGGCATCATGCTCGGCCTCGGGGAGACCGAGCCGGAGGTTTTCCAAGCGATGGACGATCTGCGCGAGCACAACGTAGAAGTGCTGACCATGGGCCAATACCTCCGCCCCACCCCCCAGCATTTGCCCGTGGTGGAATACATCCGCCCGGAGGTGTTCGACCTCTACGGCGAAATCGCCCGCAACAAAGGCTTCACCCACGTGGCCAGCGGACCGCTCGTGCGCAGTTCCTACCACGCGGCGGATTTCAATCCCGTCCAAAGCCGGCAGCAGGCGAAGCAATAAAGCCATGAGCTCACCCGGCCGGCTGATTGTCATTACCGGCATCTCGCGCGGCTGCGGCCGGGCTTTGGCGGAGTATTACCTTTCCAAAGGCCACCGTCTGGCCGGGTGCGCCCGGTCGCGCGAGATCGTTGAAGAGTTGCGCCAAGAGCACGGCCCGCTGCACCACTTTGCCGCCGTTGACGTGTCGGACAACGAGGCTGTTCGGGCGTGGGCCTGCGACATCCTCGGGCATTTCGGCACTCCGGATCTGTTGGTCAACAATGCCGCCGTCATCGCGGGCAACGCACCGCTATGGGAAATTCCCGTGCATGAGTTCGACGCGGTGATCGACGTTAATATCAAAGGCACCGCCCATGTGCTGCGTCATTTTCTCCCCGCCATGATCCATCGCAGCGCCGGCGTGGTCGTCAATTTCAGCTCCGGTTGGGGACGCTCCACCTCGCCGGAAGTCTCCGCTTACTGCGCAAGCAAATGGGCGATCGAGGGCATGACCCAAGCATTGGCCCAAGAATTGCCGGAGGGGATGTGCGCCGTCGCGCTCAATCCCGGCATCATCAACACAGATATGTTGCAATCCTGCCTCGGCCGAGAGGCCGCCGCGCAGTATCCGACAGCAGAGCAATGGGCCCGGGCCGCCGGGCCGTTTTTACTCTCGCTCGGCCCCAAGGACAACGGCCACGCCCACACCGTACCGGGTATTCCGGTGGATTGAAGAGTAGAAGCGGCAAGAAGCGCTTCTACTTTGCCAGAATCGCGCGATGAGCGTAAACTTTTGCCATGATCATCTCCGAAAACATGCAAAAGGCGCTCAACGCACAAATCGGCATGGAATTCGCCGCCGCGATGAAATACGACGCGATGGCCGCCCATTTTGAGGCGGAGGCTCTCCCCCTGCTCGCCAAACGATTTTTCAAGCAAGCCGCCGAGGAGCGCGAACACGCGCACAAGTTTCTCCGTTACATTCTCGATGCCGGTGGTCGTGTGCAGATCCCGGCCACACCGGCCCCGCCCCATACCTACAAGTCCGTGGAGGCAGCCGCGCAGACTGCCCTCGACAGCGAGTTGGTCGTGACGAAATCCATCAACGAGCTCATGGATCTGGCGATCAAGGAGAAAGACCATGCGACCGCCGCGATGCTGCAGTGGTTTGTAACCGAGCAGGTGGAGGAAATCGCCACGGCCGACCAGTTTCTGCGCCTTGTGCAGCGTGCCGGTGAGAAAAACATCCTCCTCGTCGAGGATTATCTCGCAGACACCGAAGAGGGCTAGATTTACTTACCCAAGCCGAAGCCCTCGTGCACGGCATTGGCCGCGTCGGTGATGCGATCCTCATCGAGGATGACGGCGATTTTGATTTCCGAAGTGGAGATCATCTGGATATTGAAGCCGCCGCAGGAAAGTAGGTCGAACAACCTCGCCGCCACACCCGAATGGGTCCGCATTCCAATGCCGACGACACTCAGTTTGGCCACCCCGGCCGTCTGCGTCACCCCGGTCGCCCCGATCTCGTCGGCCACGGCTTTGAGCACGGGCGAAGCCTTTTCCAACTCGTCCTTGTTCGTGGTGAATGAAATGTCTGTTTTTCCCTCGCGGGGTGCGGTCTGCACGATGACATCGACGACCACGTTGGCGGCGGCCAGTGCGTTGAAAATCATGGCGGCGGTGCCGGGCTGGTCGGGTACGCCCTCGATGGTGACTTTTGCCTGGTTGCGCTCGACGCTGACGCCGCGGATGACGACATCTTCCATGCCTGGTGTTTCTGCTTTCACAATGGTTCCCGGGTTTTGATTGAAGCTGCTGCGCACTTCGAAAAGAACGTTGAATTTGTTGGCAAACTCGACCGAGCGCGACTGCATGACTTTGGAGCCAGACGATGCCATTTCGAGCATTTCCTCGTAGCTGATGGAATCGATTTTGCGCGCGGCGGTGACGATCCGCGGATCACATGTGTAAACGCCATCCACGTCGGTATAGACCTCGCATTTATCGGCCTTGAGCGCGGCGGCCAAGGCAATGGCCGTAAGATCGGACCCCCCCCGCCCCAGCGTGGTGATTTCGCCTTCGGAAGTCTGGCCTTGGAAACCGGCCACGATCACGATCGCTCCTTCATCGAGATGGCTGTGGATCTGTTTCGGCGTGATGTTGAAAATCTTCGCCTTTGTATGGACCCCGTCGGTCACAATGCCGGCCTGCGCGCCCGTCAGCGAAACCGCTTGCGTGCCCATGCCCTGCAATGCCATGGCCAGCAGGGCGATTGTCGTCTGTTCACCGGTGGCAAGCAGCACGTCCATTTCACGCTCGCTCGGACGCGCAGAAACTTCGCGGGAGAGCTTGATCAAAGAGTCAGTGACACCCGACATCGCAGAAACAACAACGACGACTTTGTGGCCGGCTTGCTGCGTCTCGAGCACGCGCCGCGCGACATTTTTGATCCGCTCGGGATCGCCGACCGAAGTTCCACCGTATTTCTGGACGATGAGTGCCATCAGCCCACCCCCAAAACCTTAGCGACGGAGTCCATGGTCGCATCTGCCTCAAGGGCTTTGAAACTGTGCACCATCGGTGCTTCGGGATCTTTCAACCCGTGACCGGTCACCGTGAGCACGATCTTTGCCCCTTCCGGGTAGCGGTGAAAAGGGCACATGGCACACCGTTTATTGGAGAAACATTTCATCAATCCCGCGACTGAGGCCGCGCTGGCCGGCTCGACAAAAATACCTTCTTCCGACGCCAGCCACCGCTGAGCTTCGAGGATCTGCTGGTCGGTCACGATATCGATGCACCCGCCGGAATCTTTCATTGCATTGCTCGCGCCGTCCCAGCTGGCTGGGTTGCCGATGCGGATCGCCGTGGCGATGGTCTCGGGTTTATCCACGACATGACCGAGGAAAATCGGAGCCGAGCCGGCGGCTTGGAACCCGGTCATGCGGGGCAGCTTCGTGGCTTTGCCGTATTCGCGGTATTCACGATACCCCTTCCAGTAAGCCGTGATATTGCCGGCGTTGCCGACGGGCAAAATGTGGATATCGGGTGCATCGCCGAGTTCTTCGATGATCTCGAACGACGCCGTCTTTTGTCCCTCGATGCGGAAGGGGTTGATCGAATTGACGATCTCGAAGCGGCCATCGGCGCCGAGTTCACGCACGAGGCGCAACGCGTCGTCGAAGTTACCGCGGATGGCCACGACTTTCGCTCCGTAGATGAAAGCTTGGAGCAGCTTGCCGGCCGCGATCTTGCCCGCAGGCAGCAACACGGCGCAGGCGAGGTTGGCCCGTGCGGCATAAGCTGCAGCCGCCGCAGAGGTGTTGCCGGTCGAAGCGCAAATCACGGCTTTCGCCCCGCGCTCGACTGCCTTGGTGATGGCCATGGTCATCCCGCGATCCTTGAAAGATCCGGTGGGATTCAACCCTTCGAATTTGACGTAAACTTCCGCGCCGCGCCCGACAAGGGCGCTCAACTTCGGAGAATAAATCAAGGGCGTGGATCCCTCGTTGAGCGAGATCACCGGGGTGGCATCCGTCACCGGCAGGTATGGGCGGTAGCGGTTGATGACGCCGCGGTCGTGGAGATTTATCATTCCCCCGCCTCCACCCGGTAGAGGGCCGGTTCGTCATGCACGCAATCGAGAGCGCGTATTTTGGCCAGAGCATCCAGCATGCGGCCGCGCGGCGCGTCATGAATCATCAAAACCAAGGCCGCTTGCGCGCCGTCTTGCGTTTCCGGTTGGATAACGGACGAGATGCCGATATTGGCCTCGCCCAAGACTCCGGCAATGCGTGCGAGGACGCCGGGTCGATCATCCACCCCGAGCCTGAGGTAAAACGGGCTGACCACCTCGTCCGCCGGCCGTAACTTCCCGTAAAGCGAGTGCGGAATAAAACCATAAGACGCGCGCGGCGAATCCAAGGCCAACGC
>JBIJDZ010000050.1:0-15105 GCA_044343805.1 Chthoniobacterales bacterium
AGCTTATGCTTGCGGCGAAACTTCAGCAAATCCGGCAAACGCGCCATCGAGCCGTCCTCCTTGAGGATTTCGCAAATAACACCGGTCGCATCGAGTCCGGCCAAACGTGCCAGATCGACCGCCGCTTCGGTGTGGCCCGCGCGCTGCAGCACCCCGGCCTCGCGGGCTTGCAGCGGGAAGACGTGGCCGGGTTGCGTCAAATCCGCCGGTCGTGATTCAGTCGAGGTGAGCACTTTGATCGTGGCGGCACGGTCGCGCGCGCTGATTCCGGTGGAAACACCATGCGCGGCATCCACGGAGACCGTGAAGTCCGTGGCATGAATCTCCCGATTGTGCGCCACCATGCGCTGCAGTCCGAGTTGGCGGGCGCGAGATTCGGTGATCGGCGCACAAACCAAACCGCGGCCGTGTTTGGCCATGAAATTCACCGCCTCGGGCGTGACTTTCTCGGCGGCCATCACCAGATCGCCCTCGTTCTCCCGCTCGGCATCGTCGGTCACGATGACCATGCGCCCGGCGCGGATATCTTTCAAAACCGCATCAATCGAATCGAACGAAGGTTTGCTCACAGCCCTTCAGTAAAGCAGCGACCCTTGCTTTGGGCAATCGTCGCGCTGGGGGAAGGCGTTGATTTTTCATCGGCGGCCGCTAATTTCCTTGAGCTTCCGCCACTATGCGCAAAATTTTCATTCCACTACTGCTCGTTCTTCTCGGAGGTTTGGCGACCCGCAGTGCAGCCGCCCAAAGCTTCATCATTGTGGACGATCAGACGGGTCACATCTTGGCTTCAGGAAACGCCAACCAGAAACGTCAAGTCGCCAGCCTGACCAAAATCGCCACCGCAATGGTTGTGATGGACTGGGCCGACGCGACCAAAAGCTCGCTCGCCGCCGCCGTCGAAGTACCGGCCGGAGTGTCCGGCATAGGCGGAGTCAACCCCTGCGGTTTTCAACCCGGAGACCGCGTCTCGTTGCGCGATCTTCTCTACGCCGCCATGATGCAGTCCGACAACCATGCCGCCTTCACGCTCGCCTACAATGTCGGCGCCCGCCTGCCGAACAACCAGAACCTGGCACCGGTGGACAACTTCACCGCGCAAATGAACGCACTGGCCCGCACTCTCGGAATGAAGCGCACCCTTTTCCTCAATCCCCACGGGCTCGACAATATGGCCACACCCCCGCATTCCAGCGCCACCGATCTCGCCCGCCTCACCCGCTACGCCTACAAGCACCCCGGCTTCAACTTTTACGTCTCCCAACCCGCCCGCGAGATCTCCATCCAAAGTGCGGACGGCAGCACGCGGGGGTTTCTCCTGCGCAATACGAACGAACTGCTCGGTCAGGACGGCATCGAAGGAGTGAAAACCGGCCGCACCGCGCAGGCTGGCGACTGCCTCGTGCTGGCTGCCGATCGTGAACCGCAAGCGATTGAACAGAACGGGCAGAAAGTCGCCATCCCCCGTCGTATCATTGTCGTGATGCTCGGCTCCTCTGACCGCTTTGGCGAAGGGCTGCAGCTCATCCGCCAAGGGTGGGCGCTGCATGACCGCTGGACCGCCGAAGGCCGCCCAGTCACCCGACGTTCGTCCATCTGATCCACCGCCATGCCCGCGACGCGCATCGGCATCCTCACGGCGGGCGGCGATTGTGCCGGCCTCAACGCCGTCATCCGCGGCATCGTTTGCGCCGCCGCGCAACGTGGCATCGAAGTGATCGGGTTTTCCGAAGGTTACGAAGGCCTGCTGCATCCCGCCGCCGCCCGTTTGCTCACGCCGGCCAACACCCAAGGAATTGAAGCCACCGGCGGCACCATTCTTGGCACAACCAACAAGGGGCGCTTCCAGACAAGACGCGGCCACGGCGGCGACCTGGTGCTTCCTGATCCGCTCATCCGCGCCACCCGTCATGCGCTCGAGCAGCATCGTGCCGGATCGCTCATCATCATGGGGGGCGACGGCTCGTTGCGCACCGCTCTGCAGCTCGTGCGGGCCGGTGTTCCAGTCATCGGCGTTCCCAAGACTATCGACAACGACCTGGAATCGACCGATGTCACCTTTGGCTTCGAAACCGCCGTGACCCGCATCGCCGAGTCCATCTCCTGTCTTCGCACCACCGCCGAAAGCCATCGACGGGTGATGATTCTGGAAGTGATGGGCCGGCACACCGGTTGGCTTGCCTTGCACGGTGCCGTCGCTGGCAGCGCGGATATGGTTCTTTTGCCGGAGATACCATTCGACAACGAGCGGGTGACCAAATTCATCAAAGACTCCGAGAGGCGCGGAGGGCGATCGATCATCGTCGTCGCGGCCGAAGGCGCGCGAGCCAAAGCCGGACGACAGATCCGCAAGCAAACTTTCACCGGCGAATCGCGCCTCGGGGGCATCGGCGCTTATGTGGAATCCCTCATCGCGGCCCGCACCGGTCGCGAAACTCGTTGTTGCGTGCTCGGACACCTGCAGCGCGGGGGACCCCCGGGCGCATTCGACCGCGTTTTAGGCCAGCAATTCGGTGTGCGGGGTGTGGAGTTGGCTACCGAGGGCATGTTCGGCCGCATGGTCAGCTACCGCTTCGGCGCGATCACCGATGTCGCGTTGGCCGACGCGGTCAACCGCCGGCGCCAAATTTCGCCCGACAGCCAGATTCTGCGGCACGCACGGGCGCTGGGGATTGGCTTGGGCGATTGAGGCACTCAACGCACGAAGTATCCCGCAATCGCTTCCACAAGACCTTCCACATCATGCCGCTTGGCCTCGAGGGCTGGCTTCCGGCCGAATTCTTCCAGCGTTTTCGTCGTGACCGGACCGATGCTGGCGAATTTTATTTCCTCGGGATAATCGATCTTTTGGGAGAAAAAATTGCGAACAGTCGATGAACTGGTGAACACCAGCAAATCCGCACCTTCGGCGGACAACCGCTCGCGGGCCCGGGTGCGATCGTTCGTTTCCGGCACGGTGCGGTAAGCGATGGCTTCATCGACGATACCGCCCATTTTCGTGAGTTCCATCGCCAGCAAATTGCGCGTTTCTTCCGGACGGACGATCAAGATTTTGACATTCTCGACATCGGTTTGCTGCCGGAATTTCTCGACCAGCGACTCGGCGTGGAAGTTTTCCGCGACCAGATCGACATGGAAACGGTGCTCTTTGATGCGCGCTTCCGTGGCCGCTCCCACCGCGGCAAATTTGACCCCGCCGATCTCCCGGGCGTCATCATAGAGCTTGTAGAACATTTCGAAGAAGGCATCGACCCCGTTGGCACTGGTGAAAACGATCCACTCATAGCCGTGTGCATCCTGCACCAGTTCACCGAATTCACGCAAATCGGTCGGAGGTTCACGGCGGATGAGCGGTAACTCGTAGACATCGGCCCCGAGATCGCGCAAAGCACCGGTCAACTTCGATGCCTGCACACGACTGCGCGTCACCACAATGCGACGTCCGAAAAGCGGCCGCGCCGACGTCCAGTCAAGCACCGCCCGCGGATCGGCCACTTCACCGATCACTACCACCGCCGGCGCGCGCAACCCGGCTTCGGCCACACGATCCGCAAGGTCGCCGAGGGTGCCGCGCACCAACTGCTGGTCACCCCGCGTGGCCCATCGCACCGCCGCCGCCGGCGTTTCGGCCGCGGCTCCGCCCGCGATCATTTTTGTCGCGATGCCGCGCAAATTCTCGACGCCCATGAGCATGACTTTGGTTCCGGGGGCAGCCCCGAGTCCGCGGTAAACCTCCGCCGACGACGAATCCGCAGGATCGTAGTGACCGGTAAAAATCGTGAATACCGAGTTGACCGCGCGTTGCGTCACAGGAATCCCGGCATAGGCGGGACCGGCAATGGCCGAACTAACCCCGGGCACAACTTCATAACGCAGACCGGCGTCGGCCAAGGCCCGGCACTCCTCCGCCCCGCGGGCAAAGACAAACGGGTCGCCACCCTTGAGTCGGACCACCCGGCGACCCGCCGATGTTTTGTCCACCAGCACGCGGTTGATATCCTCCTGCGGCATGGTGTGATCACCCGATTTCTTGCCAGCGTAGATCAACTCGGCCGCCTCCGGCGCAAAGCCGAGCAGCTCGCGATTGACCAAGTGATCATAAACCACGACATCGGCCTGCGCCAACAGCTCGCGGCCCCGCAAAGTGAGCAAGCCCGTGTCGCCCGGGCCGGCTCCGACCAGGTAACAAATGCCTTCTTTCCGTTTATTCGCCATGAAGTTTCGCGGCGACAGCACGTCCGAGTGATTCGGGATCGTTGCCTGTGCCGGTGAGGGCGGCATATTTCGGGACCGCGCCCGAATCGTCAAATACAACCGCCTCGAGGTGCAAAACATCACCATCGACCTGCGCCCGAGCACCCAGAGCCATGTGGCAGCCCCCGCCCAAGCCTGCGAGAACCGCGCGCTCGGCCCGCACGGCCCGGGAGGTTGCCTCATCGTGGAGCGCGGAGAAATACTTCCTCACCTCACGGTCCGCCGCCCGCACCTCCACGGCCACAGCCCCCTGGCCCGGGGCCGGGAGAAAACGTTTCAGCGCGGTCGCGTGCAATGAGCGTCCGTCGATTTCGATGACGCCATCGGCAGTCCATCCCAGCCTCTCCAGCCCGGCCGCGGCCACAATGATCGCGTCAAAATCACCCGCCGCCAACTTGCCCAACCGAGTCGGCACATTGCCGCGGATCGGATGCGCTTCGAGATCCGCTCGGGCCGCGCGCAACATCGCGCGGCGGCGCGGACTGCCAGTGCCGACTTTGGCTCCAGTCGCCAATGCTTCCAGGCCACCGGGGGCCAAACTCAGCAACACATCGTCCGTCTTGGCCCGCGGCAGGATCGCCCCCAGCGCGAGACCTTCGGGCAAAGTCGTCGGTAAATCTTTCAGACTGTGCACCGCCGCATCCGCCCGGTCCTGCAACAAAGCTTCTTCGAGTTCCTTGGTGAAAAGCCCTTTTTCCAAAGCGCCGATCTTGGCCAAGTCAGCCTCGAGCTTGCGGTCGCCGGTTGTGCGCATGATTTCCTCGGTCGTGCCGAGGTCGGCCCAGGCCGCGCGAAGCCGGCGGGCGACATCGCGGGTTTGCACGAGAGCCAAATCGCTGCCGCGCGTGGCCAGACGGATCACCGCACTCATGATTTCGCCACCGCTCGGCACGGCCCAGAGACCACACGCTGCCGCACCCATTCGTTAAACTCTTCCACCTGCGCGGCGATCAACTCCTCACAGCGCAGCACTTCTTTCTCACGTTCCTCCATGCCGCGTTGCGCCATGGCTTGCAGCGAGTCCATGTCGTGCAAGTAAACCCCCTCGAGCTCGTTGAGGGCCGGGTCAAAATCGCGGGGCACGGCCAGATCGACCAGAAAAAGCGGCCGATCTTCCCGCACCTCCATCAGCGGCGCCAGGTCCCCTGATGACAACAGGCGATCGCGCGAGGCCGTCGAGGAAATCACGATATCCACATCGTTGAGCGCCCCGCGCCAATGGTCGAAATGAAGAGCCATCCCGCCGAGCTCCTCCGCCAAGTCAGCCGCTCGATCGAAAGTGCGATTGGACAAAATCAAGCCCCGCACCCCGCGCGATTGCAGACTGCGGGCCACGCGGGCCCCCGCCTCCCCGGCACCGAGCAGCAACACGCGGCAGCCGGACAAGTCGCCGAAAATTTTTTCCGCCAACTCCACCGCCACCGAACCGACCGAGACGGCCCCGCGGGTGATCGCCGTTTCCGTGCGCACTTGTTTGGCCACGCGGAAAGCCTGCTGGAAAAGCCGGTTGAGCAACGCTCCGGTGGCCCCGCTGGCGAGCGCGGCCGCATAGGCATCTTTCGCTTGGCCGAGAATTTCCGTCTCGCCCACGACCATCGAGTCGAGCCCGCAGACGACACGGAACAAATGCCGCGCACCTTCCGCTTGCGGGCGATGATAAAAATCGGCTTCCGCGCCCGCCGATTGCTGCAGCAAGTGCTCGCACCTCTCGATGGAGACACCCGGATCTTCGGCCAACCCGTAAACTTCCACCCGATTGCAGGTGGAGAGGAGGACAACTTCGTGCAAAAAGGCCTCGCGGCGAAGCCACGCCAAAGTCTCCACCAGCGCGGCCTCATCGACGGCAAACCTCTCCCGCAGCGAAACGCCCGCCGTATGATGGCTCAAACCGACGCAAAAAATGTTCATTTTGCCCAATACCCCTTCAGCGCATACATCGCTGGCAGCGTGACGATGGCGAGGAAGTAAGCCCACACGCACATCTGCGCCACCCGATGCGAATGCACCTTGTTGCGCGACCAGAGAAACAGCACTCCACCATAGACCACCCAGATCATCAACGACGCCCCGGACTTCCATCGCCCGATGGGCACCCCGACAAAAAATCCCGCGAGAATCCCGACCGTCAGCAAAGCCACCCCGAACCAAAGCAAGCGACGCATCGCCTCCGAAAGTGTCGTGATCGGCGGCAGCAGATGGAAAATCGATCCCGGCACGCGCATTTTCAGCTGCCTTTCCTGCAGGAGAAACATCACGCCGGCCACGCAGGCCAAGCCAAGCACCCCGTAGGCCACCAAGCTCGTGGAAGCATGCAACTCCAGCCACCCGTCCGGCACCCCGCGCACGACCGGCGCGGACGGGGTCGGCCAGAGCAAGCCGGCCAACTGCAGCCCGAAGACCAGCGGTGCGGTGAAAACACCCAGCAACGAAATACGGTAAGCCGTGCCGACCACCAGATAGGCCAACGCGATGGACCAACTCAGAAAGACAAGCACCTCCGAGGTATTCGTGATCGGACATCGCCCCACCTCGTGACCGCGCAGATAAAGAAACAATGTCTGCAAAAAGAACCCCGCGAAAATCGTCCCGAGGTTGAAACGGCTGGAGCGGAATTTGCCCGCCCCGATCAGGATCAAGGAGTAAGCAAACCCGAGCAGGTAAAAAAAGGTCGAGCCCGCCAGCAGATAGCGTTCCATGGACGCCGGAACACTAACCGCCCGCAAGCGCACCGGCAAGAGGCGCAATTTGGCTGGCTCCGCGCCGCCCGTCGTGACATGACAACTCCCATGAAGCGCGCCCCCATCCTCGCGGCAGTTTGCGTCGTGCTCTTTGCGTCCGGTTGCGCCACCCGCCAGCTGCCCCCTTACGAGAAACCGCTCACGCCCGCCCCCGTTCAGAACGTCCGCACCACCGCCTACACGCACACCGAAAAGGATCACCGCAAATACGGCAACCGGTCCGCCGCCGGAACTCCCCTGCGGCGCGGCGACATCAACAGTGCCGCCGCCGATTGGTCCCGCTGGCCCCTCGGAACCAAATTTCACCTTGTCGAGACGGGCGAGGTTTACGAGGTGGACGACTACGGTTGGATGCTCGCCGGGACGAACACTATCGATCTCTACAAGCCCACCAAATCGCGCATGAACCAATGGGGCGTGCGGCGCGTGACCATCGAGATTCTCGAATGGGGCGACCCCCAGCGCAGCTATGCCATGCTCAAACCGCGGGACAAACACCCCCACGTCAAACGCATGGTCCGCCAACTCGAAAACCGCTTCGACATGTGAGTGGATTCTTCACCCGGACCGCCGGCTCAGCGGAGCGTCTGCATGATGCGTCAGTTTCATCTCTCTTCTTCGGGCTTTTCGTAGTTAGGATTTGCCTCGTCCGATGAAAAACCACTGGTCCGATCCTGTCCGCATCCTCGCCGCGCTTTTGCTCGGGGTAGTGGTCGGAGCTTCGGTGCCATCGGCCGCCGGTGCGGGCACGCTCACGGCGGGTGCTGTTTTCGGATTCGTGGGGGATTTGTTTTTGCGGCTCCTGCAAATGGTCGTGGTTCCTCTCGTCGCCACCTCGATTATCATCAGTGTGGCCCGGCTCGGGCGCGACCATGCTTTCGGCCGGCTCGGAGGCAAAACGGTTGCCTACTATACCCTCACCACGCTGCTGGCTTCTATGCTAGCGCTGGTCATTTTCAATCTCGTTCAACCCGGTCGCGTGAGTCCTGAAGTTTCAGCACAGTTGCTCGCGAATGTCCCCGGCAATGTCGATGACGTGAAGGCGGGCCTCGGCGATAAATCCACCGACGATCTGGCCGATGTGATCCGACGGGCCGTGCCGGTCAACATCATCGCTGCCGCAGGCGAAAATCGGGAAATGCTCGCGGTGATTTTCTTCAGCCTTTTGTTCGGGTTTTTTAGCGGCCGGCTCCCCGACGGCCAACGAGAAGCTTTCCAAGGATTTTGGGAAAGCGCGAACGACGTCATGATGGCCATCACCCACGCGATCATGCGCGTGGCGCCGATCGGCATTTTCGCACTCATCGCGCAAACGGTGCAGCAAAGCGGAACGGCGGCACTCGGACCGCTCGCGCTCTTCTTTGCCTGTGTCGCCGGCGGGCTGTTGTTTCATCTGTTTGTCACGCTGGCCGTGCTGATGCGGGCCTTTGGGGGCTTCGTGCCATGGCGGCATTACCGTGCCATGCTGCCCGCGCTGCTCACGGCTTTTTCCACCGCGTCGTCCTCGGCCGCTTTGCCTGTCACCATCGAATGCGTGGAAAAGAATGCCGGCGTCTCCCCGCGTATCGCGGGGTTCACTTTGCCGCTCGGGGCGACGGTCAACATGGACGGCACCGCTCTCTACGAATGCGCGGTTGTGCTTTTCATCGCCCAGCTTTACGGCGTGAGCCTCGATTGGACGCAGCAGATTCTCGTCGTCGTGCTGGCTTTGCTGACCAGCATCGGGGTAGCCGGCATCCCCGCCGCGAGCCTCGTGGCCATTGTCATCATTCTCCAAGCTCTCGGGCTGCCGCTCGAAGCCATTGCGATCGTCATGGCCACGGATCGCGTTCTCGACATGATGCGCACCGCGGTCAACGTCTTCAGCGACACCTGCGGGGCGGCTGTCATCGCGTCCAGCGAGGGCGAAAAACTCTATCCGCGGGATTGCGGCTGACAAACCGCCGATCCGCGCTAAATTGCAGGAGTCATTTATTACGGGGCGTAGCTTAGCTTGGTAGAGCGCCTGGTTTGGGACCAGGAGGTCGCAGGTTCGAATCCTGTCGCCCCGATTTTTTCAAAGCACCAGCAAGCCCTCGAGGCTGGCGGCCACTTTTTCCAAGGCCCCGGCGATCGGAGTTTCCCGGAGGGAAATCGTCACGGGAATGTCGATCGCGACGGGAATCTGGCTGGTGATTTTGAGCGGCTTCGGAAAGCCCACCAACGCCTGCTGCTTTATCTCAAGATTCAGATCCATCAAGTGATCGACGGGCACCTCCAGACTCACCGGCACGACGAGTTCTTTCTTGAGCGGGAATCGCACCGGAATTTTCCCGGTGACGCGCAGGGACGACGGAAACGTAATGTCCATCTCGTGATCGATCGGCACTTTGCCCTCGATGTTGATCAAGGGACTGACCGGCGAGGCGACTTTCCATTTGATCGGCTGGTCGAAATCGATCTCCGCCTTGGCCCGCACTTTGGTCGTGGAAGCCGTCATAGCGGCGCTCTCCACCTCGATCATTTCGTCGATATCGATATCGATCGGAACAGTGAGTTTTTCCTCCACTTTGACATTCATTTTCACCGGCACGCGGTCGCGGACACCGAGCGTGAGGTCGATGTCGGTCGGTTCGACAATTTCAATCTGCGCGTGCAGCTCCATGGTTTGTTTGACGCGGATTGTCGTCTTGATCGACTCGCCGGCCAACTGCCGCAAGACCGTGGAAGTTTCCTGCAGACGTCCCGCGGCGACCGTGCGCACACCGAGCAAAACACACCCCGTCACCAACAGAGACACGACGAGGGCAACAAGCGAAGATTTCATGGGGCTAACAAACACAGATCGCCGCGCCTAGGGAATCTTTCCCTGCTGCGGCGGGCGTGAAAGTGCCGCCCAGAGACCCGCCGCCTTGTGCAAAGTTTCCTCGTATTCGAGGGCCGGGTCGGAATCGGCGACAATCCCCGCGCCGACACCGTATGTGGCGCCCCCGTCGCGGATAACCAAGGTACGGATGGCGATGTTGAAAACCGCGCGGCCGTCCCAGCGGAAATATCCCAACGCCCCCGTGTAAATGCCACGCGGCACTGTTTCGAGTTCGGCGATTATTTCCCGGGCGCGCTTCTTCGGCGCGCCGGTAATCGATCCCCCCGGAAAGCAGGCACGCAGGGCCTGCACCGGGGAAACCTCCGGCCGCAGGGATCCCTCAATGGTCGAAACAAGATGATGAACCTGCGCGAAGCTCTCCAATGCACACAAGTTGGTGACGTGCACACTGCCATATTGGCAAACCTGCCCGAGATCGTTGCGCTCGAGATCGGTGATCATGATCAATTCCGCGCGCTCTTTCGGCGAGGCGAGCAATTCGCTGACCGAGGTGGCGTCGGCAGCCGGATGCGGCAAACGTGGACGCGTCCCTTTGATCGGGCGCGTCACAATGCGCCTGCCGTCTATGCTCAAAAAACATTCCGGCGAGGCACTGAGCACTTCCGTGTCGCCGAGTCGCAGGAAGCAGGAAAACGGCGCGGGACTGACCTCCCGCAACCGCCCGTAGAACCCCCCCGCGTCACCGCTCCAAGGAGCGGTCATCGTGTGCGTGAGGTTGACTTGGTAAATGTCGCCCGCGGAAATATATTCGTGGGCTTTTTGCACCCGCGCCATCCAGTTCTCGCGTTCCATTCCCGGAAAAAATTCCATGCCTCTGGCCGGTGCAGCCGCGGACGGAATCTTCGCCGATATGGGGTGCCATAAGGGAAAAACCCCGAAGCGGAAGTTGCCCGCATAATCGAACCACCCGGCCAGCCCCCCATCGCCCGAGTGGCGACGCCCCTCCTGCAACGCACTCTCCAGCAAGCCCCAATCATCCCAGCCCCCTTCAAGAATTTCCGCAGGCGCGCAGGCGACCAGAGCCGGGTCGCCAAAACCACCGCCATCGAAAACCGCCCCCTCCGCCCCACCGGCCAACACGGCCTCAAGCGGGGCTTCAGTGTTGTTGGGGGCGGGTTTCATGAAACGCAGTCAGATGTGAACCGGAAAGCGGTTCCATTTCAAGGTGCACCGCGCTAACTTTTTGGCCATGGAAAGTTTTCGGCCAGCCCTGCTCGCGGTTGCGTTAGTGGTCAGCTCACTCGGGATTTCCTTTGCCCAAGAGGAACCGGCGGAGCAGACCAAGCCCAGCGCCGAACTAATCATCGATGCCGAGGAAACCATCATCCAAGAGCCCGCGCTGGCTCCCGGCGAGGAGCCGTTGCCGCCGATGGACGGCGGTTTGCCGGGAGAACAAAATATTTTCGGTACAGACCTTTTCGGAACCGGCACCGGCATCTATGCCCCGCGCTCGGCGCAAGTTCCCGCGAGGGTTCCGCTGCTGGAAGACCCGCAGGAAGCCGAACGCAAAATGCGCATCCGCCTGCGCAAAATCAAAGCCGGCCTCGATCGCGATCCGCGGCTGGTGGAACTCGAAGAAATGGCCGCGAAAGCGCCGACACCAGAGGACTACCGCGCCGCTCGCCGCTCATACTACACGGTTTTCTTCGACAAAGTCCGCCGCGCCGATGCGTCGTTGAAAAATTACGCGGACAAGTTGGAGAAAGAATCTTTGGCCGGGCTTTATCAATCGCGCATCGAACCGACGTCGCCCTTGCAGCCACCGCCTTTGCCACAGCCCCAAGCGAAGTTTGTCCCTTTGCCGGAATATCCGCAGGAATTACCAGCCGACGAACAGCCTGTCGCTCTGCCTTAAAGCACGATCGCCGGAAGTTCCCCGAGCGAGCTGATGATGTAATCCGGCTCGACCAAGCCGACCGGTTCGTCTTCGCCCTCCAGAGCCAGCCAGCAGGTGCGCAGTCCGGCGCGCTTGCCTCCGATGATGTCGCGCGCGAGAGAGTTTCCCACCATCAGTGTCTCAGGCGGCGCCACACCCAACTGTGCCAGCAAATGATGAAATATCTCCGGTGCCGGCTTGCCGGTGCCGATTTCGCCGGAAACAACCGCCGCGTCGAAAAACATGCCGAGGCCCGAAACCTCGATTTTTTCGCGCTGCAAATCAGGGGCTCCATTGGTCAGCAGCCCGACACGCACTCCCGCTTTTTGCAGCCGGTGCAAAATTTCTTCGGCTCCCGGCAAGCGGTCCTGCAGCTCACGCCGACGTTGCTGGAAGAAAACCCCGAGGTCGGCGGAAAGCTTTTCATTCTCGATGCCTTCGGTCGCCAACGCGCGCGCCCACACCTCCGTGCGGAACTGCGGAACCCACTCGCGCAAATGGCGCAAATAATCATCCTCGCCGTGGAAGTGTCCCCACATGCCTTCGAACGCGACAATGCCGAGTTGTTCACAGCGCTCGACCGGCGCATGCGCGTGCCAGAGTTTTTCCGCCGCGTGTTTCGCCGCCATGGCCAGACGTCCCGCATCGGCACCCGTGGCCTCTGCCGCCTGCTGCGCGGCTTCCAGGAGCGCCTGACGTGAAATCCGCTCGTCCCAGATGAGCGTGTCGTCGAGATCGAAAATGACGGCGCGATATTTCATGGTACCAGCTAAGCCCTCGCGCGTGCCAACCGCAAGGCGTTCCCGATCACCGAAACCGAGCTGAGACTCATCGCGGCCCCGGCCAGCATCGGACTCAGCAGCCAACCCGTGAGCGGATAAAGGACGCCCGCCGCGAGCGGAATTCCGAGTGTGTTGTAGGCGAAAGCGAGGAAAAGATTTTGCCGGATATTCCGCATGATCGCCGTGCCCAGCGCAAAAGCGCGCACCACGCCTTCGAGCGAGCCCTGCACGAGAATGAAGTCCGCCGTCTCCTTGGCCACATCGCTGCCCAATCCCATCGCAATGCTCGTATCGGCCAAGGCCAGCGCGGGCGCATCATTCACTCCATCGCCGGCCATGCATACGTGGTGCCCTTTGGTTTGCATGGCTTGAATGGCGGTGGCTTTGTCCTGCGGCGATAGACCCGCTTGAAATTCCGTAATGCCGAGAGCCGAAGCCACCAGACGGGCCACGCCCTCGCGGTCTCCGGTCAACATGACGACACGCAATCCCCGGCGTCGAAGCTGCTCAAGGGTCTGCAGTGCCGAGGGCTTGATCGCATCCTCGAGAATGAATGTCCCCAACCAAGCACCGTCGGCGGAAAGATCAACCCGCGAGCGGCCGTCAGCTGCCGCCACGACAACCCCGGCACTGCCGGTAAACGCCGGTGCGCCCGCCAGCACAGACCGCCCCTCCACCTTGCCCGAAACTCCGCCGCCCGGTGTGGCGGCAAAATTTCGGGCCTCGGACCAACTCACGCCTTGTTCTTGCGCCGACCGAACAACGGCAAGACCCAGCGGGTGCTCGCTTTTCGACTCAAGGGCCGCCGCCAACGAGAGCAGCGTTTTTTCATCCTGCCCGTCTGCCGTAACGATCTGCACCACCCCGGGTCGACCCTCGGTCAAGGTTCCCGTCTTATCTACGCAAAGCGTGTCGATTTTTTCCAAACGCTCGAGCGCTGCCGGTTGGCGCACCAGCACACCATGCCGCGCTGCCCGGCCGACACCAACCATCACCGACATCGGCACAGCCAGACCGATCGCGCACGGACAGGCGATGATAAGAACCGACACGGATGCGGTCAGCGCCATGGGCCATGATCCGGTGGCCATCAACCACCCTGCGAAAGTTATCACCGCAACCAACACCACGGCGGGAACAAAGACCGACGACACGCGATCGGCCAAATCCTGCACGGGAGCGCGTCCGCGCTGGGCTTGCGCGACCATCTCGACAATTTGCGAAAGCATCGTGCTAGGCCCG
The DNA here is from genome assembly GCA_044343805.1 of Chthoniobacterales bacterium. Lineage (GTDB taxonomy): Bacteria > Verrucomicrobiota > Verrucomicrobiia > Chthoniobacterales > JACTMZ01 > JACTMZ01. Next base: position 13,756 of record JBIJDZ010000050.1, read on the forward strand.
ACGGCCTCGGCCCGAAGATCGAAACTGCCGACACGGTTGATGGTTCCCGCGCGCACTTTGCGGCCCGGTTGTACTTCGACCGGAGCGGACTCGCCCGTCAGCATCGATTCGTCGAGCGTGCTTTCACCGATGGTGACGATGCCGTCCACCGGCACTTTGTCGCCCGGACGCACCCGCAGAACATCTCCCGTCACCACCTCCCCGAGCGGGACTTCAATAGTCGATCCATCCGCGACAACCTTCCAAGCCGTGGCCGGCGCGAGATCCATCAAGGCGCGCAGTGCTTGTCCGGTGCGGCGACGTGCGCGCAACTCCATGAACTGCCCGGCCAGCACGAGGGTGATGATGACCGCCGCCGCCTCAAAGTAGACGTCGGTCGAGCCGATCCACGACGGCGCGAGAATTACCAGCATGCTGAAAAACCAAGCAGCCAACGTTCCCGTGGCGATGAGGGTGAACATGTTGGCCGAACGGTTGAGGAGCGATTGCCATGCGCGGCGGAGAAACGGCCAACCTCCCCAGAATAGGACCAGCGCACTCAAACCAGCCTGCCACCACTGCGTGAAATCCGGTTTCACGCCATGGGCCATGTGCCCCATCGCGAGGACAAACACCGGGACGGTCAGCACCGCGCTGACCACCAGCCGGCGTGTCATATCGCCCAGCTCGGTATCGTCTTCCCCGGCAATCGGAACACCCATCGGCTCCAAAGCCATGCCGCAAATCGGGCAATCCCCCGGCGCGTCCCTCACGATCTCCGGGTGCATCGGGCACGTGTAGCGGGCGCCCGGCGGGACATTCACCGGCCAAGCTTTCGCCCCGCTGGAGTGGCAACATTCCGCCATGGCGGAAGTCAAACGCGTTCCAGCAATCTCAGCAACTCCCGACCTTGCCTCTCAGGGAAAGTCCGTATCTCGAAATGCTCTTCAAGGAGGTGAAACTTTCCTGCGAAAAGCCCGTCCAGTTCATCTTTGGTGCAGCCGAACGGCGGGCCTTGGCCATCGTTGTCCGGATTGACAAAAAAGACTGAAAGCAATCGGCCGCCGGGTTTCAGCGCCGAAGCAACAGCTTCGACATAGCGTTCGCGCATACTCGGATTGATCGCACAAAAACAGGTGTGCTCGAACGCACCGTCGAACGTGCCGCGGTATTCGTGCGGAAGATCGAACAAGTCACCGAGCACGTAAGTTTCGTCACCCACGGGAGGATGAAGGCGGGCGCGGTCGAGCGCCAGCGGCGCCACATCAAGTCCGACCACCGTGAGACCGCGGCGCGACAATTCGCGGACATCGTGGCCCGTGCCGCAGCCGGGCACGAGGACGCGGCCGCTCAATGCGCCATGCGTAAACA
>JBIJDZ010000009.1:0-39957 GCA_044343805.1 Chthoniobacterales bacterium
GGAGGTACAAACGTTAGCGGCAACACCCTATTCTCTGTAAATGGGCTCAAAGTTGGTAATCTTGCCCCTCCCGCCGCGCAATAAATTGTCTTGAAATTAATACATAGCTCGGGAGAGCCATCATCATTAATAGAGCATTCACCATCTTAGAGGTGTTGGCCTCTGTCTTGATTTTTACCATTCTGTTGCTTCTATTCGTTCCGAACCTCCGTGGATTCATTTCGCGCTCGGGTGAGGCGGCTTGCATGGCCAATATGCGGAGCCTCAATATCGGACTTCGCGGGTATCTTTTGGATCATCAAGAGGTCTGGCCCCAAGGCCCCTCCCCGATTGAAAACCAAGCTTGGGAGACATTCTGGCTGGACACGCTGAAAAATTACGGCATCACGCCGAAAACATGGCAATGCCCGACCTGCGTCTCCCAAATGTCCTCGCAAGCCGTCCCAATAGAGAAACGCCCAAAAGTTCACTATGCGCCCACACTCTTCTCGGCTGAGCCTGGGATCGCCAATCGCTGGGCCAAACATCCGTGGCTGATCGAAAAAGTCAGCGTCCATCCCAACGGCCCGCATATCTGCTTCCCCGACGGCTCCATAAAGTCCTTTAACAAAGTCCTCGCCGAACAAGGCATCCGTTGAAATATCTGTAGAATCCGCCTTCCGTATGGCCTGACCCCCTGAAAAAGGACGGTTGAAAAGTGAAGTTCTGCGCCATGCCATGAGAAGGAGTTGATTCAGCGAGGAGCAAATCACCGGGATCTTGAGGGAAGTTCAAGCCTGTGGGAACACCAAGGCGGTGCGTGCAGCCCACGACATCAGCGAGGGCACCTGCTTCGCTTGGAAGCGCAAGTATGGAGGGATGGATGTCAGCGAAGCGCGGCGTATGCGGGCCTTGGAGGATGAACCAAGCGAAGCGAGATAGCCTGCCGAAGGCAGCCCCGAAGGGCGACGCAAAGCCGAGGCAAAATGGACATATTGAGAGCTTCCACGACAAAATGCGCGATGAGTTGCCTCAACCGCGAGCTCTTCGGCCGTCTCTTGGAGGCCAGAGTCATCCTCGAGACCTGGAGGATCGAATACAACGAGTCACGTCCGCACAGCTCGCTCGGCTGCCAAATGCCGGGGGGAGTTCGCGCGCCGCAGCAACTCTGGGCTCCGGTCGCCCTCCGGGCTCCCTACGCCCAGAGTTGCCATCAACCCCAAAACCAACCACAAAAAGCAACCAGCAGAACTTCAGATCCAAACTGTCCCACTTACGGGTTCAGGCCAGTGAAAAATCTCAACCTGCAATTAACAAAATATCCACTAACGATGCCTTACACGTGTGGCAACATTCACTTGCAGAAAGCAAAAAGGGCACCCGAAGGTGCCCTTTTGTAAAATACCTGCTGTGGCTTTATGCCCGACGACGACGGCGCACAGCATATCCGCCCAGAGCCAAACCGCTAAGCGCGAGAAGTGCGTAAGTGGAGGGTTCCGGTACAGCTGTGACGTCCAGGGAAGTAAAAGTTGCATTGACTATGTTGCCCGTGCCGCCAGCTTCGAGCGTCCAGCCAACGATGTTGTTCCAGTTAAACGGTGACACCACCGTAATCGGAGTGGCAACCGTAGAGGAACTGAGACCGAATGTGGACCAAAGGAAAGAAGTTGAAGTCGTCCGAGAAAGATTGTCTTCAAGAGTGACGGTGAATGAACCGCCCGGAGAGGTGGTAACGAAGCCAGTGATCTCTAGACGCAAATTGGAAGGGTCGCCGCCATAATTATCAAGAATTGTCAGGTCAACCGGAGAGAATGTATCAGGGGCTATAGCAGCGCCAAGAGCGTCAGTACCTGATACAGTGCTAGTTCCAGTTGTCCAAGTCCAACCAAAGCCGCTCACAGTATCGCCAAAAGTGCTCAAATTGATTAGGGATTGCGCAGAAACATGCTGAACAAAGAGTATCGAAGATAACAGTGCTGCAAGGAGGGTAGTTTTGTTTTTCATGTGAGTTGATCGGTGGGTTTTCGAAAGTTATAGTTTTAGTTAAGAAAAAACAATGATAATCAGAGCGTATATGGAGCAGCGACATTAAGCAACTGGGGAGCTCCGCTTCCAGACCTGACGACAGCGACGAAACCTCCAATTGGAACAGGCACATTTGATTGATCGGTGCTGCTGCCAAATCGTCGCCACTGCGTTCCGGTCCAGTAAAACTGCCTGATTACACCATTAATGTCTGTGGTGATAACCTTGTCGGCTGAAGTGACTGTGACACCCGGGGTATTCAAGCCTTTCCATCCAGGCAAATTTTGAAACCCGAAGCTGCTAAGAGTACCATTTGTGGGAAAGTATCGAGCAAGAAACGCTTGACCCGAGGTTGGCACGAGATACTTGACTGAACTGCTGGGCACCTTGCCAGTCGTAACTTGAGAAATTTCCGTGCTTCCCACTCGGGAATAAATCATGCCAGATACCGGAGAAATCGGCAGCGCACCTTGGTTGCTGCTGGATCCGAAGCGACGCCATTGATTGAACTGAGTATTGTAATAATAAGTACGAACTACACCGGTACTGTCTTGAGTGGTAACTCGGTCCGTCAGGGCAGCAAGAAATTGAGCTTGAGTTCCACCAACAACCCCATCAGGCACGCCGTCATTGTTGTTGTCAAACATCGAATTGAGAGTGTCACCTTGAACGAGTTGGAAAGAATCGCCGGCGACAGCTCCGAGATCGGCGAGATTGCCTCCAAGTGTGTCGAGGGTGGCTGTTGTATCCGTGTTTGAAGTAACGCGCAGAATCAGCCCGTTAAGAGCACCTGATTTAAAGTGGACGTAAGCTTGACTGTTCACCAACTGGGAAGGAGTCCAACCAGCGGAGGTAAAAGTGATACTGGAAGGAGATACCGATGATATTTGGCCAGACGTCGAACCGGAAACGGCTGAAAGAGCAAGCAAAACCGGGGACAATTGCGTATTAGCGGGTACACCAGGTGAAGTGCTGGGGTTGATCTTGGTTGTGACGAAGCCGACCGGCTCGGTCGTAACCGTAGTTTGGGAATAGGCTAAGGAGGTAGCCAGAGTAGTGGCAACAGCTAAGAGGGGAACATGAAGCACTTTCATAAAAAAAAAATATTACGCACGCTCTGTGAGTCAATGATTTTTTTACGTTTTTCACTACCCAGCAGACTTACGCCATGCGCCACGGAACATCATGGGAGCGTGGCCCAAGGCAACAAAACTTCCGTATATGCAAATCCGCGCAACACACCACCAAGAACCACTCGCAGTTCCGCACTGTCCCATTTTCAGTTTCAGACTTACAGCGTCTGGAGCCTATGGTTTGGAGTGTCCTCTGTTATCGGAAGTGGGCCAAAAGGACATGAACATATGTATTGGAGAGTCACCGGTCATTTTGACTGTGGATGGTCATGACGGAGACGGGAGCGGCAACTGCGTCGTGGTCAAGGGCGGCTTTGGCGGCTTCGTTGAGGGAAAAGAGGGCGTCCCAGTATTTTTCGGGAGGGCACCAAGCGCGCAATTCCATTGTGAATTTGTTCTCTCCGAGAACGGTGATCACGGCGACTGGAGGCGGTTCGGCCAGAATGTATGGGTTGCCGGCAGCTGATCGTAGCAAGCTGGCCCGCACGAGATCAGGGGAATTGGATCCGGCCACGATGCAGGGAACGCAAACGAGACGCTTGGAGCTGGCGGTGAAGTTGGTGATGTTGCCGCCGGTCACAGCCGAGTTGGGTACGACGATTTTTTTGTTGTCCAAGCTCTTCAGCGTGGTGGTAAAGATCCCGATCTCTTCGATGCTACCTTCGGCGCCGCCGGCCGTGACGTAGTCTCCGCGTTTGAAGGGACGGAAAAACACCAGCAGGAATCCGGAAGCGAAGTTTGAGAGATTCCCCTGCAGAGCCAAACCGATAGCCAAACCGGCGGCGGCGATCAGCGCGGCAAACTGCGTGGTGGGCACGCCGAGTTGGGCGAGCGCGGTGATGATCACCAGCACCAAAATGGCGGCCTGGGCGATATTGGCCAGATAGACCGAGAAAGTCGGATCCATTTGCTGCCGGTCGAGCGCCTTGAGGAGAAGCCGGCGGGTCAACCCGGCCACCCAACTGCCGACCAGATAAACCGCCATGGCCGCCAAGATCGACATGACGAAGCTCGGACCTTTCTCGAAGGCCCACTTCATCGCCGCTTGGACGATTTCCTGCCCCCTCGTCATAGTCTCATTCAGGGCGGCGTTCGTTTGGTCAATCACGGCCAGGGGTATCGGCAACATAAAAGCCAAGACGCTGCCGAAGTGCTCCGGGCAAGTCAAGGAACGCCAAGACCCACGGCCTCGGCGGTGACTTTTTCCAACGGCAGCCCGAGCAAGGATGCTGCCGCTTGGCGGTAATTCATCAACTGGGCGGCATGTCGCTCGTTAAGCCCTTGGCCGGGCGAGGCCAGCTTGAAATCGTAAATATCGGCCTCGACCGGCTGCCCGGCTCCGCTCAAGCGCACAATAACGCGATCGAATACGCCACTGACCAAGCTTCCGTCGATCATCACATCGAAGGCCCTCTCGCGCCAGAGAGTCACCGTCCCGGCTGGACGCCCCAACACCGTGCGGGCGGCCTCGCTGGCCAGGAAATCCTGAACAATTTTCCGCGCTTCCCCGCTGACATCTTCGGGCCGCGCGGAGGGAACTTCGTCGATCCACTCAATGCCGGCCAGCAACTCATGCACCTCGATGCCCAGGCGTTGCGCAGGACCGCGGGCGAGCAAGTCGTCGAGGGAAACTTTTTGGAATCCTGTCCGCGAAGGTGAAACGACATCCTCGCGCCGGCTCCTGCCGAGCGAAGTCGGCTGCACGCAGCGGATCGGCGCCTCAACTTCTAAGACCGGATATTTCTCGAACCAAGTTGCCTCGCCAAGGACCCGCATGCATCCCTCCTCTTCAACCGGCGGGAAAGTCCGGCCCAGCCAGTTGCCGGCGTTCTTGTCATTGCGTCCGCGGACCGCCAAGCAATAAAGCGCGTGCTTGGCGCGCGTCATGGCCACGTAAAGCACACACAGCGCCTCGTAGGATTGGCGTCCGCGCACCTCTTCACGCGCCGCCCGCAACACCGGATCCGCCTCGCAAAACTCTTTGCGCGGCAAGGCCATCCCCCAGCGCACCTCACCGCCCTCATCACGGTGCAGCACGACGCCGGAAGTATCGCGAAACTCCGTCATGGCTTTGCCCCCCAGCTCGGGAAGGATCACCATATCCACACCCAGACCTTTGGAATTATGGATTGTCATCACGCGGATAGCTCCGGGCGTTTTGTTTTCTTCAAGCGCGCGGTGCTCGATGAAGTTGATGAATGACCGCCAGTCGCCCGCGTCAGACCTCGTGGCATCGTAATCCGCCGCCGCGCTCAGAAAGTCATCGGCATCCTGCACCGCGACATTTTCCTCCCGCGCGGCCCGGGCAACCACATCGCGAAATGTCGGGGCAAATCCACGCCCGGCAACCGCGCTCAACAGCTGCAGTCGCAGGGAATCATCGTCTGTTCCCAGCAAAATCCCCAGCGGCGAGGCGGCGAGATGGCCGCGGGAGATCTCGTCCAACGGACAAGCGATGAACTTGGCCATGGAGAGCAGGGCCACACCGAGGTTGGTCGCCAGGCAGGGATTGACCTTGCCCTCGGCTGCAACCGGTATCCCCTCGGCTTTGAGCACCGCGACATAACGCGCCAACTCGTCCCGCGTTCGCACCAAGATCGCGCACTCCAAACCACGCGTGAGAGGATCGACGCGGCGGATGGTCTCGAGCACCTTTCGGGACAAGGCATTTTCGGCCGTGGCGTTTCCATCGTCGCCCTCTGGGGTCAGGATATGTAACTCCACATAACCGTCCGCCGCACCGGGTCGCGGCCGGTGCTCCACCCACGCCTGCTTCCACGCATCAACCACGTCGGGCGCCAAACGAAACTCCTCTGCCTGCGCGGAAACAACAGCGGGATTCAGCACGGCTTCGACGGCTTGAACAATGGCGACATCCGAGCGGCGCGATATTTCCAGCTTGTCCTCATGCACGGCACCGGACGGCCCGTGGTTGTAGCGGTCGCGGATTTCCCAGAAAAGCCGCGCGTCCCCGCCCCGCCAGCCGTAAATAGCCTGCTTGGTGTCCCCGACGTAAAAAAAGGAGCGGGCCCCTGAGGTATCTTGGATGATCTCGTCGGCCAGCGGTTGCATGATTTTCCATTGCGTGCGGCTCGTGTCTTGGAACTCGTCGAGCAGCCAGTGATCGTGCCGTCCATCCAATCGGTAATCCAAATCGCGCCGCCAATGAGCTTCGCTTTCCCCGGCCAAAAGCATGGCGATATCGGCAAACGTCAGCGCCCCCGTCTCGCGCACGACCGCGTGGTAGACTTCCTCGTAGCGTTCGACTATCGCATGCAGGGCCCGCGACTCGGCCAACTTCGCCTCGACCTCCAACTTCACAAGAGACCGCCGCAGAGCCGCACGCAGCTCAGGCAGGAGTCCCCGCAGATACAGACGGTTTTCGCCCTTGCGTCCGACCGGCACATAAAGCTCGCCGCTTTTGTTGTCCATGCTGGCGTTGACAAGCTTGTCCGTAGCGAATTTTTCCAGTGACTCGTCCATGCGGCGAGGTGGACGATGTGCGCAGGCCAGCTCGAGCCAGCGTTCCCACTGGGCTCGGGCTTCGTCCCCGAGTCCGGGATTGGCGGCTTTCGCTTCCTCCCAAAAGTCCGCCGCCGCCTCCTCCACCGGTGCTGCCGACAAAATCGCGCTCCCCTCCGGCCAGATACTTGCAGCATCGCCCCAGACCATTCCCTTGGGGCTGTCGAGATACCCCTCGTGCAACGAAGCCGCCGCACGCTCGATGGTCCGGAGCACGGATTGACCCGACTTGTTCCGACTTTGCTGACGCAATAGTTCAACAAACCGCGCCAAGCCTTGCGGCGTCTCCACCGCACCGCGGAAAAACTCATCCAGCGCCCGGCGCCGCGCCTCCTCTCGCGCGGCCTCATCCATCACTTGAAACTCACGTCCGAGCCCCAGTTCGAACGGAAAAGCCCGCGCAATGCGACCGAAAAACTGATCCATCGTCCCCATGGACAAACGCGGCAACACCCCCACCAAACGGCGCAGCCAGGCCAGACAATCCTCCCGCGAGATCTCCGGCATAGCCACCGCCTCGCGCAAGGCGGCTAACTTCAGCGGATCCAGAGCCGCCTCGGCCACGCGGTCGAAAAGCTTTTGCAAAAATTCCGCCGCCGCCTTGCGGGTGAAGGTCAGCGCGAGAATCTTCTCCGGCGGCTGCCCGCGGGCCAGCAACTCGAGGCAACGCGTGACCAGACGATGCGTCTTGCCGCTGCCGGCATTGGCCACAATAAGAAGCAGGCGCTCGAAATCCTTCATCTCTGTCCCTCCAGCATGGCGATACTGTCTTCCGCGATGACCGCCGCGGGGTCGCCGCCGCCAAACCAGTTTGCAAAATCGTCATAGGCCACCATCCCCGGCGGCGCGGGCGGCCAGTAAACGCCCCGTGCCACGCGCGAGGCAATGGCGGACGCGCATTTCTCCGCCGATTGCTGCGCCTCGTCATCCAGCGCGAGGAACGTGATCTGCGTTCCCTCGGGATCGGCCGGCAGCAGAATGTAGCCTACCTCGATCCGCTGGGCCGCGTGTTCCGGCCAAATCTCCGCCGCCAAGCGCCGGTAAAGCGGCAATTGCAGGTCGCTCCACGACCTCGGGCGCAGCTTGCCCTTGGCCGACAACCGCTCGATCGACGCCTCGGGCAGGCCGACCCGCTCGCGCGGCGCCTCGAAGTGGGTCTCCTCGGGCGTCTTCGCGGTCGCGAACGTTTTGTAATCCAAAATACGCAGCCCGAGTTCGTCATGGACCTCCACGCGGTCCATCGTTCCCGTCAGTGCCAGCGACCCGATCTTGTGTCCCTGCTCGGACCTCACCGCATATTCGGCATCAAGAATACGCCAACCACGGCGGCACTCCCCGGCTTGCAGCGCGGCCAAGCTCCGCAACCGGACGCGCATCGACTCCACTTGCACGCGCACGACCGGCGCCGGATGTCTGCCGTAGGCTGCAGCCACCAGTCGATCCAGTTCCTCGCTGAAAAAGCCGGCAATCATCTCCTCTTCCATCGTGCCGGACAGGCCGGAGAGATGATAATTTTCCAGCACACGGTGAACGAGCGTGCCGAAGTCGGCCGGATTGATTTCGCGCGCCTCGGGATCGAAAGGTCGCAGCTTGAGCACTTGCGACAAATAAAAGCGGAGCGGGCATTCAAGGTAATGTTTGAAACCGGTGACGCGGATCGCTTCCACCTTGGGTGGAGAGGTCAGGCGTAATTTCCACGGCGTCGAAGACGAACGCATCGAGCGCACCGTTGCCGGCGGCTGGAAGACGCGAAGGATGCGGGTCGGCAATTCTTCATCCGTACATCCCAGCAACAAACGCGAAGGCCGGTTCGGCTCACCACCCGGCCGGAATCGGCTCACCCCGAGCCGCAGCTCGGCCTCGCCGCGCGAGGCCAAGAGGCACGAGAGCAGGTAAGCGTCACGGGCGTAGCGCGAAGCCTGCGAGGCCAGTCCGAGCCTCGCACGAACGCCATCCGGCAAAAACGCATCCTCAAACAAACCCGCCGGGAGGGCCCCCTCGCGGCAACCGGCCACGCACACCACCGGAGCTTCAAGCCATGGCGCTTCGAGCCATCCTGGAATCTCCACCGCATCTTCGGATGCCGCTTGGAAAACGCGGCGCTTTTTCATCTCGCGCCGCCAAGCCGCCCGGCGGAGGTCCTCCGGCACTGCAGACAAAACAGTCGACAATTCTATTTCCTCGAGCAAGTCGGCCACCGCCGCCCACTCCCCGGCCGTCTGCTGGTCGGCCTCGCCATCGCCCACGGCCAGCAACCATTCGCGTCCGCTCAATTTGCGTTGCCGCAGCGATGCAACAGACGAGATGAATTTCCCGATGACGGCGTGACGACGGCGTTGAGAATTTTTGACCGGCTCCGGCCCGGCCTCGTGCCACGACTTGGCGTCGTCCATCGTTTCGCAGAAGCGTTCGGCGAGCAGCAGGTCGCACGCTTCCAAGGCATCGGAAGAATTCAGGCCGCTCTTTTGCCCGGCGAGAAAACGCAGGAAAGCCGGGCGGTGGAGCAGCGGCCGTAAGTCGCGCAACCGGCCCGACCGCATGAAAGCGTCCCATTCGAGCACCATTGCGGCCGGTTCGGTCCGCGCAAGTATGCGCCCTTCCGGCAAATAAGGCACCGCGCCACGGCGGGCAATTTCCGCCTCCAGAGCCACGGCGCATTCGGGCGCCGCCGCAATCAAGGCAAATCCCTCCTCGCGGTGCGATGCGGCGAAGTCGAGCAGTTGAACAGCTTCCTCGGCCGAGTCATTCGAGACGATGAGACAATGATCAGGCACGGACACCGGATGGGCACTCCACCACTCCGGATCGGGGCGCCCCCAGGGATCCAGGCGGGCATCCTCGCAGAAGGGTGTCCATGCCAGCACCTCGACGGACACACCCTTTTGCTCGGCGGCCGCGAGATATTTTCCCAACACAGGCGGCAGGTCGGGCAAGCCAGCCACGACGATACGCCGCAGCGTCGACGGCAATTGCGGGTCGGCCATTTGCTTTAATCGCGCTTTGTTCGGATCGCGCCGTCCGGCGCGCGCGAGAACCTCGAGGTAGAGTCGGTAAATTTTGGCCAACTCTTCCCAGCGCTGTGAGTCGTTCGCGCAGACTTCGGTCAGCAGAGGAGAAGACAGATCCAGCCCGGCTTCGGCCAGTTCGTCGCAGACACCCGCCAACCTCGCCGCGGCGCCGAGCAAATCATCCGCTACGTCCAACTTCACCGCCTGCGGCACCGCGGCGGCATAGCGTGCGCGTGGCGTCGAGCGCAGAACCTCCGCCCATGCGACCACGCATTCCCCGGGCGAGGCCAAGCCCTCCCCCTCCGGCAGAACAGCCTCCATGGGCAGCTGAAATTTCGGAGAAAGCACCCCGCCCTTCGCCTGCCGTGCCAACGCATGACGAATCGCCCGCCCCGCCCCGGCCGTGGGCACCAGCACCATCGTGTCGCCCAGATCGGGGGGCGTTCCGCTTCGACCTTCAAGCAAGACCTCGGCCACCCGCGCGGGGCTCATGGGAATAAAACGAAGACAGGGCATAGATAGGCCAAAAGGTACGCTATCTTTCGCCATTCCGGCCCGCGCTCAAGCGCCAAACGTGTCATATCGACGCGAAAGCGTGCATTGACATTCCCTGCCGCCGGCCCGAGTGTCCGCGCCGCATGCCATTTTCCAAGCTTGGATTGACCAAGCCACTACTCCAAGGCGTCCAAGCGATGGGTTACGGGGATCCGACCCCGGTCCAGCTCCGGGCGATTCCCGCAGCCCTCGATGGCCGCGACGTCATTGCCTCGGCCCAGACCGGGACCGGCAAAACCGCTGCGTTCGCCCTGCCGACATTGCAAAAACTCGGTCATCACGGTCGCTTGCGGTGTCTGGTACTGGAGCCAACCCGCGAGCTCGCCATGCAGGTCGAGACCTCGATGCGCGATCTGGCGCGTTTCACGGATCTCAAAATCGGCTCGGTTTTCGGCGGTGTGGGCTACGGAGCGCAGCGCACCGCTTTGCGCGAAGGGTTGGATGTCGTGGTGGCCACACCCGGACGTCTGGAGGACCATCTGCAACAAGGCACGCTGCGCCTCCACGACATCGAAGTGCTCGTGCTCGACGAGGTTGACCGCATGCTGGATGTCGGTTTCTTGCCGCCGATGAAACGCATCATCGCGAAATGCCCGAAAGATCGTCAGACGCTTTTCTTCTCCGCCACGCTTCCGCCCGAGATAGCGGACTTGGCCGGCTGGGCCCTGCGTGACCCGGTGCGCATTGAGATCGGCGCAACACGCTCGGTGGCTTCGATGGTGAAACACGGCGTTTACGTGGTCGATCAGGGAGGAAAGTTCGGCCTGCTACTCGCCCTCCTCAACGCCACGGACTACCAGAGCGTGCTCATCTTTACCCGCACGAAACATGGCGCCGACCGCATCGCCCGCCGTTTGCGCGACAACAACCACGCGGTCGCCGTTCTCCACGCAAACCGCTCGCAGAACCAGCGCATCGAGGCCCTTGAAGGCTTCAAGTCCGGCAAATACGAAGTGATGGTTGCCACCGACATCGCCGCCCGCGGCATCGACGTGGCCGGCGTGAGCCATGTGATCAATTACGACATCCCACAGCACCCCGAGGATTATGTTCACCGCATCGGCCGCACGGGACGTGCTCGGCAGTCGGGCGACGCTTTCACCCTCGTGGCGCCGGACGAATTGAAAAAACTCGCGGCCATCGAACGCTTTGTCGGACAAAAGATCGACCGCTTAAAACTCGAGGGCGTCAATGTGCCGATCCACGGCGAGGATCAACCCCCGCGCCGTCCCAAGGTCGAGCCGCGCCTCGATGGCCGCCCGCAGTTCCGACGCCGGGGCAAAAGCTTCAGCCAACGGCGCGGCCGGCGCGATTAAAGCGCCTACAAGTTGTCGTCGAAAATCCGCGCGACAGACTCGGCCGCCTTCTGCAGCAAGGGACGCCGGGCCCATTCCTTCGGCATGACCTCGCGGGCGCCGTGCAAGTCCCGCTCGAACATTTCCTGCATGCGGGTCCCGGTGCCGGAGTCAGCCACCAGCAAGTTCAGCTCGTAGTTTCGGGTCATGGAGAGCGGGTCGAGATTGCTCGAGCCCACCAGAACTACCTCGCCGTCGGCCACAGCGGTCTTGGCATGCACCATCATGCCGCGCCATTCGTAAATGCGCGCACCCGCCGCCATAAGGCGACCGTAAAGACGCCTGGCCGAAGCCCCGGCCAGTTTGTGGTTGTTGTTTCCGGGGAGCAAAAACCGCACGTCCACGCCGCGCCTCGCCGCCGCTTCGAAAGCGGCCACCACCGGCTCGGGCGTTACCAGATAGGCATCGGTAATCTCGAGCGAGCGACGGGAGTTATTCGCCAGCCAGATATAAATCGAGGCCACGTGGTGCGCCCCGGGTTGGTCGGCCGCAACCAGACCGCAGGGCGGCGGCGGGGGATCCCCCGAAAAGACGGCCGGAAAAGGTACATCCTCGCCGAGAGCGCGGCGCCACATGGCATCAAATGCGACGCCGACATCTCCCGCGATCGGCCCTCGGACGATGAGCGCGGTATCACGCCAGTTATGCCCGCCATCAGCATGAGCGGCCCAATTGTCGCTGATGCACAACCCGCCCACCACGGCAGTCTCCCCATCCACAACAAGGGTTTTGCGATGGTCGCGATGCCGCAACCGTGACCACGTCCACGGCGCAAAAATTTTCACCGGACCGAACGCCCGTGCAGTCACTCCCTCGGATGCGAGTGTTTTCGCGATGGAACCGCCTTTGACCATCATCGTCCCAATCGGATCGTAAAGCACCCGAACCTCGACACCACGCCGCGCCGCCTCACCCAGGGCCCGCGCAAAGCGTTGCCCCGTCGCATCGCCCGCGAAAATGAAGTTCTCGAACCACACGGAACTTTGCGCGGCCCTGATCAATTCCAGCATGGCTGGGAAAGCCTCGTCACCGTCGCGCAAAATGTGCGTCTCGGCGACATGATGCGCAGGCGCCGAGGCACGACGCGATATCTCCGCGATTCCGTCGGGACTCAAGAGCGGAACTAATGGAACGGTGCTCATAATGGGACGCATGACCATAATCCGCATCATGCATTTGGCCAGTCTGGGCCAGCGCGCTTTACCGGTTTGCCAAAAGAAGCCGTCCCGTTAAACTTTAAAGCTCATGTTTTCTGCTTTGCGATTTCTCGGCCTCTTGGTCGCAACCACCACCGTAGCCGCGGCCTCCGCACCCGGACCCTCCGCCAGCTTGGTGCGGATCTCGACCACGTCACAGCAGGCAGATTACTCGGTGCCTTGGAATCCCGGGCAGATTGTCAGCGGCGTGGGGGCAGGCTTTGTCATCGAGGGAAAACGGATCATGACCAACGCACACGTGGTCAGCAACGCGACCTTCATCACAGTAGTCAAAGAGGGCGATCCAAAGCCCTGGGCTGCCCGCGTCCTACATGTGGCGCACGACTGCGACCTCGCGCTGCTCACTGTCTATGACCAAAAATTCTTCGAGGGCACCAAACCTCTCGAGTTCGGCGGCATCCCCGCCCTCGAATCCGAGGTCAGCGCCTACGGCTATCCCATCGGCGGCGACCGACTATCCGTGACCCGCGGAATTGTCTCCCGCATCGATTTCCTGCCCTACAGCCACTCGGAAGTCGATAGCCATCTCACCATCCAGATCGATGCAGCCATCAATCCCGGCAACAGCGGCGGCCCGGTCATGCAGGGCGGCAAAGTCGTCGGCGTCGCCTTTCAGGGCTACAGCGGCGCGGTGGCGCAAAATGTCGGATACATGATCCCCACGCCGGTCGTGCGAAGATTCCTCGAGGACGTGGATGACGGATCCTACGACCGCTACATGGATCTGGCCGCGACCTATTTTCCGTTGGTTAATCCCGCGCTGCGCGCTTCGCTCGGACTGGAGGATCCCGACACCGGCGTGCTCGTCGGCAGCGTTTTTGACGGAGGCGCCTCCGATGGAAAGTTGCAAAGCGGCGACGTGATCCTTTCCGTGGATAAACACAAAGTCTTCGCCGACGGCAAAATAGATTTCGATGGGGAGCGCGTGGAGATGGCCGAGGTGTTCGAGCGCAAATTCAAGGGCGATACGGTAAAACTCGAAATCCTGCGCGAAGGGAAAAAAGAGGATATCCTGCTCGAACTAGACCGTCCCTGGCCCTTTGACATGCAGGCCCGCGCCTATGACACGCGTCCTCGCTTCATTCTGGCTGGCGGCCTTCTTTTTCAGCCTCTCAATCGAGATTTCCTCGACGCGCAAAAGAACTTGGACACGCGGCTGCGCTACTTTTTCGACTACTTTGTCTCTGATCACCTTTACCGCAAATATCCCGAGGTCGTCGTGCTCAGCAATGTTCTGAACGATCCGGTCAACACCTACGTTGCCCCGTTCAAGGGAAGCATTGTGGACCGCATCAACGACAAACCTGTCCGCTCGCTCCAAGATGTGGCGACCGCCTTGGAGGAACCCGGCGAATTTCATGTCATCGAACTTCTCGGCGAAGGGCGCCCGATCGTTTTGGAACGGTCGGCCTTGGCCGAGGCGGACCACCGCATCCGCGACCGCTACGGTGTGACAAGCAACAAAAATCTCTGATCCTTCAGCCCGATGAAGACTTTCCGATCCAGCCTGAGAGCTATTGCACTGCTGCTCGTGGTGGCGTTTCCCGCCCCGGCGATGGAGTCATTGCGCCAAGTCCTGTCACCACCTAATCCCGCACAAGAAATCCCGTCCGACGCCCCCGCGTCACGACCTGCCCCGGGTAATGCCTCCGCTAAACAACCGCCAGTTGTGCGCGTCAATGTCACCAGCCAATCTTACAACTTTGCCCAACCTTGGCGCAAAAACCCGCCCGCTTTGCGCCAAGGTCTTGGAGTTATTCTGTTGGATGGACGAATTCTCGTGACGGCAGAACTCGTGGCCAATCACACCTACATCGAGTTGGAAAAACCCGAAACCGCCCTCAAAGCTGCCGCACAAGTGGAGGCGTTGGACTACGAGGCGAACCTTGCCTTACTGTCCGCGCCCGCAGCGGGGTTTCTGCAAAGCATTTCCGGGGCGAAGTTGGACGATAGGGTCGCAGTAGGTGACCGGGTGGAAATCCTCCAACTCGAACCCAATGGGCGCCCGGTGCGCACCGCCGCGACGATCACCACGATCGAGGTTGGTCCCTACCCCGTGGACGACAGCCCGTTTCTTGTCTTCAAACTCAGCCTGCCGCTGCAGTCGCGCGAAAACAGTTTCACGTTGCCTGCTTTCCTCGGCGACAAGCTGGTCGGACTACTCATGCGCTACGATTCCCGCACGCAGACGGCCGGTGTCATTCCAGCGCCGGTCATAGAGCACTTCCTGCAGGCAGCCGCAAAGGAGCCATACGCCGGGTTTCCGCGCGCCGGGCTGAGTTATGCAGACACGCGCGATCCCCAACTCCGCCGCTTCGCCAAGCTTCCCGAGGGCAACGGCGGTGCCTACATCACCCGAATCGCCTCCGGTTCCCCTGCCGAACAGGCCGGACTCAAAGTCGGCGACGTTCTCCTGCGCATCGACGGCAAGACCATCGACCAAGATGGCAACTACGAAGACGAACGCTTCGGGAAAATCTCCCTTGCCCACTATGCCTCAACCGTGCTCAAGGCCGGCCAAACCGTCCCCTTTGTCATTTCCCGCAACGGGGCAGAAAAAACCATCGATGTCACCGTCGCCCCACGTGACCGTGCGAAGATAACCAGCCCGTCCTACATTTTCGACACTCCGCCGAATTACCTCATCGTCGGCGGCATCGTTTTCTCGGAACTCTCGCGCCAATTTCTCCGCGAGTGGGGGCCGAATTGGACCCGGGAAGCCCCGCAGCGACTCGTCTATCTGGATCGCTACCAGCACGAACTACCCCCCGAGCGCGGTAAAATTGTTTACATCAGTGCTGTGTTGCCCGGTACCAACACCGTCGGCTACGAGAATCTGAGCTACCAGATCATCGAGGAGGCCAATGGCCGCCCAGTTCGTTCTCTGGCCGACCTGGCCGAGGCCATTGACAACCCTACCGACCGCTTCCACCGCATCAGACTTGCCGACGACCCAGGTCTTGTCGTGCTTGATGTCGAGGGCAGCAAAGCCGAGGAAGAGCGTCTCCAGCGCGATTACCGTCTGCCCGCTTTGCGTCAGATTGTAAAGCCCACGCCAGCCTCCGCAAACGAATAATTCTTATGTCATCCCAAGTCCGCGTCCGGTTTGCCCCTTCGCCCACCGGCTTCCTCCATGTCGGCGGTGCCCGTACCGCCCTCTTCAACTGGCTCCACGCCCGCCACACCGGCGGCACCTTCGTTCTGCGTATCGAGGATACCGACCGCGAACGCCACAACGAAGAGGCCGTCCGCGCCATCTACGACGGGCTCCGCTGGCTCGGCCTCGATTGGGATGAGGGCGCGGAAAAGGGCGGTGACTACGGCCCTTATTACCAGAGCGAGCGCGGCGAGATTTACGAACGCTACCTCAAGATTTTGCAGGACAAAGGCATGGTCTACGAAGACGCCGGCTCCCTGCGCTTCCGCTCACCGCGCGAAAGCGTCATCGTTCATGACGAAGTCTGCGGCTCGATCACTTTCGACCTTTCGAATCCGGGCACACATCCCGACATGACCATTCGCCGCCCCGACGGCTCATGGATTTTTCATTTCGTCAATGTTGTCGATGACATCGAGATGAAAATGACCCATGTCATCCGCGGCGAAGACCACCTCTCGAACACCCCGAAGCACGTCGAATTGTACAAAGCCTTCGGCGTCGAGCCACCGAAATTCGCCCACATCCCGCTCATTCTCAATCCGGACGGATCCAAGATGAGCAAGCGCGACACTGGCGCCAGCGTGCAGACCTACATCGAGCAAGGCTACGCCCCGGAGGCTGTGCGCAACTACCTCTGCCTCCTCGGCTGGTCGCCCAAGGACAACCGCGAAATCCTCCCCATCGAAGAAATCATCAGCCTCTTCGAGCTGAAAAACATCAACCGCCGGAGTGCCGGCTTCGATCTCGACAAATGTTTTTGGATGAACGGCCAATACCTCATTCAAATGCCGTTGGACCGTTTTGCCGACCTGAGCATCCCTTTCATCGAACGCGCCGGCATCAAGTATGGCTCCCGCGAGTCTTTACTTCCCGCCCTGGCCTTGGTGAAGGAGAAGGCCAAACACCTCACCGACGTGCCCTCGTGGATCGAATTCTTCTTCACCGAAGATTACGCCTACGACGAGGCGAGCGTGGAGAAATCGCTCAAAGCCGACGGTGCCCTCGAGCGCCTGCATGTCTTGGCCGACCGACTCGCGCGGGTCGAGCCGTGGACGGCGGATAACATCGAGGCCACCTACAAAGATCTGGCCGCCACGCTCGGCATCAAGACCGCTCTGCTGGTTCATCCGTCCCGCGTCGCCGCCACTGGTAAGAGCGTGGGCCCCAGCCTCTATCACCTGCTCGAATTGCTCGGCCGCGACCGCGTGCTGGCCCGCTTCAACCGCACCCGCGAAAAATTTGCCGCATGACGGTCGACCTCCAGAAATCCACCTTCAATCTCGAAGACCTCCGAGCCCGCGCCGCAGGCTCCGGTCCAGTCCCGCCGCAAGTTCGGCTCGCCGTCCTTGGCTCCCCCGTCGAACACTCCCTTTCCCCTGCCCTGCAAAATGCAGCACTGGCAGCCCTCGGCTCCGATATCCGTTATGCCAAGATCGAATGCCCGCCCGAAGATTTCGCCACCGCAGTCGATTTGGCACGGCAAGCCGGCTTTCTCGGACTCAATCTCACCGTTCCCCACAAATTCGCAGCGCTGAAAATCTGCAGCGAGTTGGACGACACCGCCCGCCAACTCGGCGCGGTGAACACCTTGCTCTTCGACGGTCAGCGCACCGTCGGCTTCAACACGGATGGCCCCGGACTCGTCCGCGCCATCCGCGAAGCCTTCGACTTCGACCTGCGCGACCTGCGCGTCATGATTCTTGGTGCGGGAGGTGGAGCCGGTTCCGCCGCGGCCCTGCAGTGCGCTCTGGAAAAATGTCCGCGCTTGGTGCTGGTCAACCGCACAGAAGAAAAAGCCCGCGACATAGCCCAACGCGCCGCGCAACTTCTTCATACCGACCGTCTCGAAGGTCCCGAAGATCGCGTCACGGTCATTCCACTCGAAGAGTCTGCCCTCCGCGAACAACTCACCCGCACCGATCTGGTCATCAATGCCAGCTCCCTGGGGATGAAACGCGCCGATCCGCGTCTCCTTCCAGCCGCGCTCATCACGCCCGACCTCATGATCTACGACATGATATACCGTCCGGAGGTCACGCGGTTGCTGGAGGACGCTCGCGCCGCCGGCGCACGCACGGCCAATGGTCTTTCCATGCTCCTGCATCAGGGCGCACTCTCCCTCGAAATCTGGCTCAACCGCGCCGCCCCGCTCGACGCCATGCGGGCAGCCTTGGACAAAAGAGCCGCCTGAATTAGCCGGGCAATTTCGCGCGGCAACCTCACGATCTAACCACGACAATACCCTTGCGCACTTTCCTGCTAATAATCGCCGCTCTGGTCTTGGCTGTCACCCGCTCCGGCGCGGCTAAGCCCCTCAGCCAAACCGTCCTACTTTCGCCCCCGACAACCGAAACCCCCATCGAGGTCCGCATCGGCTTTCAATTGTTCGATGTCGTGCAGATCGATGAAACCACCGAGACTTTCGAGTTCAGCGGGATCCTCACCGTGCAATGGAAGGACGAACGGCAGGCATTCGACCCCTCGACCGAGGGCGTGCCGGAAAAGTTTTACCAAGGAAGCTTCCAATTCAACGAGATCGCCACTTCGTGGTATCCGGAGGTATCCCTGCTCAACTCGGTCGGCACCTTCGAAAAAGGCGAACCTCTCCTCCGCGTTCTCCCAGACGGAACATCGATTCTGGTCACACCGATCAACGCCACCGCCAAATCCGAGCTGAAACTTCGTAAGTATCCTTTCGACTCCCAAAATCTGCGGATTTATTTCGGCATTCCCGGGTTCTCCGAAGCGGAGGTCATAATGAACCCGCTCACGATGCCCTCCCTCGATAATAATGATTTACGCATTCCCCAGTGGACTGTTCTCGAGACACGGGCCATGTCAGACAGCATTCTGCCCACCTCGCCGGGCAGCAGCGGGCGCACCTCGGTGTTTATTTTCGAGTTGGATGTGAAACGCCAAGCCGCCTTTATCATGCGCCTAGTCGTCCTGCCGCTTTTTCTCGTCGTGGTTCTCTCTTGGTCGGTCTTCTGGATGGACCGGGCCTCGGTCGGCGACCGCATGAGCGTGTCGTTTGTCGGACTGCTCACCGCGGTGGCTTACCAGATCGTCCTCGGCGACATCCTGCCGCACATCTCTTACCTCACGCCGGTCAACGTTTTCGTGAGTATCAGCTTTGTCATCATGTGTGCCAGTATCGTGGTCAACCTCATCGTGGGCGAATTGAACCGGGAAAACCGGGCCACCGCGGCTGATGCACTGGATAACCGGTGCAAAATCGCGTTCCCCATCGCTTACGGAGCTATGCTTCTGGCCAGCGCTCTCTTTTTTGGCCTCAAATATTGAGGGGTCGAGCGTTACCGCCGCCCCTGGCGCTGCTTGCGGGCGTTGCCAGCTTTGGCCAGCGGGGAAACCTTCACGCGACCGCTCCCAGTTTCGAGCCAATTGCCGCCCGGTGACAGGCCCTGGGCGAAGGACGCCGGCACCTCGACCAATGAAGTGCCTTCGCCCAAGTCGATGCGCCCCACATCGCGCGCGGAAAGACCCGCATATTCGACCAGCAGATCAACCACGTCCTTCGGCCCGGAGAAGTCCTCCCTTCCGAGACTGAGCGTGATCCATGCGCGGCCACTGCGGGTCTTCGGAGGGACACTCTTCAAGTCCGCTTCGCGTAAAGAACGCGGAGGAGAAACTTTTGCCGGCGGCTCCGGTTTGGGGGCTTCGGGAGCGGGCCCGGCCAGAATCTGGAACAGCGCCGCGGCCAATTCCGTGGAGTCGACACCCTCCTCGAGCAGTCGATCCACCAGCGAGGCCTGAGCCTTCCACGCGCCCTCATCAAGAACCAACCGGACCTTGGCCAAAAGTGCGTCGGTGCGCTTCTCGCCGATTTCTCCTGCCGTAGGCAACGTCCCCCGCCGGATCTTGGTGCGGGCGAAGCGTTCGAGAAACTGAATTTTGCGCAGATCGCGGCCGCTCACAAAAGTCACGGCCATGCCATGCTTGCCTGCCCGTCCCGTGCGGCCGATGCGGTGCACGTAATCCTCCGGGTCATAAGGCAGGTCGAAATTCACGACCAGTTCCAGATCGTGCACGTC
Source organism: Chthoniobacterales bacterium (assembly GCA_044343805.1). Classification (GTDB taxonomy): domain Bacteria; phylum Verrucomicrobiota; class Verrucomicrobiia; order Chthoniobacterales; family JACTMZ01; genus JACTMZ01. The sequence continues at coordinate 20,007 of JBIJDZ010000009.1, forward strand.
GATACCACGGGCCGCCACATCGGTCGCCACGAGGAATTCGAAGCCGGCCTTTTTGAATTTGTTCATCACGCGCGTGCGTTGCGCCTGGGCGATACCGCCGTGGAGACGATCCGACGGAACGCCCTGCGCCACCAAATCGTCGGCCAACTCATCCACCATGCGCTGCGTGTTGCAGAAGATGACCCCGGAGCGGAAAGCATGGTAATCGATAAGCCTCATCAGCGCATCGAACTTCATCCTCGGCTGGACTTCATAAAACCACTGCTCGATGGCCGGGGCGGAGACTTCTTTCTGCTCAATCTGCAGGGCCACAGGGTCACGGGAATAGCGGTTGATCAGACTGCGGATGGCCGGCGACACCGTGGCGGAGAAAAACGCGGTTTGCCGTTGCTCCGGAACGGAATCGAGGATCTTGCGTATGTCGTCGCGAAAACCCATGTCCAACATGCGGTCAGCTTCGTCGAGCGCGACAAATTTCACCTGGTCCAATTTCATCGTCCCGCGCTCCAAGTGATCAATCACCCGGCCGGGTGTTCCAATGACGATCTGTGTCCCCCGCTTCAACTCATAGGCTTGGCGTTCAAACGATGCCCCGCCATAGACCGGTAACGCGTGGATGCCCCGCTTGAAGGCGGCCAGCTTGTGCATTTGGTCGGCCACCTGCGTGGCCAGTTCGCGCGTGGGGCACAGCACCAAAACCTGCACAGCTTTTACCGAAGGGTCGGCTAATTCAATCGCCGGAATGGCGAAGGCCGCCGTTTTACCCGAGCCGGTTTGGGATTGCCCGACCACATCGCGGCCCTCCAGCAGAACCGGTATCGCCACGGCTTGAATCGGGGCCGCCTCCTCGAAACCCAAGGCAGCCACGGCTTGCAAAAGTTCCGGCGAAAGTCCGAGCCGGTCGAAGGTCAATTTGTCCATGTCCCGCAAAGGAATATCGGGTTGGAAGCCCAACGTCACGGGTTCTTCTGCAGCAGGATGCTTGAATGCGACCATCATCACGCCTAGGTTCGCCCGCTCTCGTGCTTACCGTTTCATCAGTCAGCAAATCCTACGGCGGTCGGGTCCTCTTTGAAGAGGCCTCGCTGCAGATCAATCAAGGCGACCGTTTGGGTTTGATCGGACCTAATGGCGCCGGCAAATCAACGCTGTTCTCGCTTATTCTCGGCGACAACAGCCCCGACGAGGGTGCCGTGAATCTGCGGCGGGGGTGCACGGTGGGATTTCTCCCCCAAGAGAGCGCTCCTTCCGGCGACGAAACCATCCTGCAATTGGCCGTGTCAGTCTCCCCCGCCATGGCGGCCGCGCAGGAAAAACTGCGGGCGCATCCCGACGAGAATTCCGCCGAGCACCACGAGGCCCATGCCGAGTTTGTCGAACTCGACGGCTACAACCTGGAAGCCCGCGCGAAACGCATTCTCGCCGGACTCGCCTTCCGGGAGTCGGACTTCGACCGTGCTGCCCGCACGATGAGCGGCGGATGGATCATGCGGGCGCACCTGGCCCGCCTTCTGGTGATGGAGCCGGACCTTCTCATGCTCGACGAGCCGACCAACCATCTTGACCTCGAAACGCTCGGTTGGTTCCAAAACCACCTTACGGCTTACTCCGGGGCGTTGCTCGTCATTTCCCACGACCGCGCCTTCCTCAATGCCGTCTGCGAATCCATCGTGGAAATCTCGCGCCAGCGCCTCAACCGCTACCACGGCAATTACGAAACCTACCTCGTGCAGAAGAAAGAGCGGGAAGATCAATACCTCGCCGCCTACAAAAATCAGCAGCGCGAAATTGCCCACCTCGAAGATTTCATCAACCGCTTCCGCGCCAAAGCGAGCAAAGCCGCCCAAGCTCAGGAGCGCATCAAGCAACTCGCCCGCATCAAGCGTCTGCCCCCCCCCGAAAACAGCGAGGCCGTCGTAAAGTTCCGGTTTCCCCAACCGCCCCGAGGCGGCCAACGCACGATCACGCTGGAAAATGTCGCGCAAGCCTACGGCGCGCATGTCGTTTACGAGGACCTGAACCTCATGATCGAGCGCGGACAGCGCTCGGTTTTGGTCGGCCCGAATGGCGCCGGCAAATCTACCTTGCTCAAAATTCTCGCTGGCCTGCTGCCGCTCAACGCCGGCACACGCACGCTCGGTCACAATGTTTCCGTCGGCTACTTCGCCCAGCAACGCACGGAAACTTTGAACCTCAAGCACACCGTTCTCGAGGAAGCCGCCGACGGAGTCTCCGGCGTCGGCGAACAGGCGATCCGCACGGTCCTTGGCTCCTTTCTCTTCCGCGGCGAGGATGTCTTCAAGCGGGTCAGCGTGCTCAGCGGCGGCGAAAAAAGCCGGCTGGCTTTGGTCAAACTTCTTCTTCAACCGCCCAACCTGCTGCTGCTCGACGAACCGACTACCCACCTCGACATGGCGAGCATCAACGCACTGATCCATGCCCTCCAGCCCTACGAAGGCACCCTCATTTTTGTCAGCCACGACGTGCATTTCATACGCTCCATGACGAAAACGGTGCTGCACATCAATGCCGGCCGCTTGACACCCTACGCCGGCGATTACGACTACTATCTGGAGAAAACCGGAGCCGCTTGCGAACGGGGCGCCGCGGTCGCCTCCTTGAGCGACCACCGCCCGTCCGTCACCCCGGAACCGGACAACCCAAAACCGAAGCTGGGCATGAAAGAGATGCGTCAACTGCGACGCGCCGAAGCCGAGGCCCGTAAAGCCGCCGCCGCCGCACGCCGACAGGCCGAAGCCCGTCACGTGACCTTGGAAAAAACGATCATAGAACTCGAGTCGCGTCAGCGCGAATTGGCCGCGATGCTCGAGAAAGCCCCGAACGACTCAGCCAGCTTTGCCCTCCACCGCGAACTCGCCGAACTCACCGAGTCGCTGGAAAAAACCAATGACGAATGGGCGAGCGCGGCGGAATTGTTGACTGACAAAAGTTGATCACTCGGCCGGCTGGCCTGTTTTCCAAAACATTTCCTTGAGCGGGTGCTCATCGAGCACGTTGCCTTCGAGACCGCCGAGCCTGTTCGCGTCGTAGAGTTGGATGCCGACGTAAAAATACAGCGGGCAAACCGGCATCTCTTCGCAAACGAGAATTTTTTCGGCTTGCCGCAGGATTTCGTATCGTTTTTGAGGATCAAGTTCGGCCGCCGCCTCGGCGATGAGTTTGTCATAGCGCGGATCGCTCCAGCCCGTGCGGTTGTTGCCCCCGCCGGTGACAAACATGTCGAGAAACGTGTTCGGATCGGGGTAATCGCCCACCCAACTGCTTCGGGCGATGTCGTAATCAAGCGAGCTGATCGAGCGGAGGTAAACCTTCCATTCCTGGCGCTGCAGTTGGACATTGACCCCCAACTCGCGCCGCCACATCCCCTGCAATTCGACGGCAATCGCTTCGTTCAATTCTCCTTCGCTGTAAAGATACGTCAACATGGGAAAGCCCCGGCCCTCAGGGTAACCCGCATCGGCGAGCAAACGCTTGGCCTCCGCAGGATCGAAACTGCCGCAAGCGTCGATCGGGTCGTAGCCACCCGCCCCGGGCGGCACAAAGCTTCCCGCTGGCAACTCGCCGGCCCGCGTGATGCGTTCGACGAGCGACTGTTTGTCGATGACAAGACTGAACGCCCGCCGCACCCGCGGGTCGGTGAACGGGCCCTTGGCGCAGTTGTATCGCAGAAAATATGTTCCGAGAAACGGCGCCGCGTGGAAGTCGTCGCGTTTTTTTATTTCACCGAGCAGCGCCGGCGGCACCAGTCCTTTGTCCATCATCAGATCGGCCTGACCGGAGGCGTAGAGATTGAACGCGGTATTGGCTTTGCTTACCGGAAGAATATCGATCGTTTCCATCGCCACATTCGCCGCGTTCCAATAGTGCGGATTCTTCCGCAACCTGATGCGGTCGTTGAGCCGCCAAGCTTCGAGCAGGTAGGCTCCGTTGCTCACGAGATGACCGGGCTTGGTCCAGTTGTCCCCGTGTCTTTCCACCGCGTGCCCCGGCACGGGCAGTAGCGTCACGAAAGCGCAGAGATCGAGGAAAAAGGGCGTGGGATTTTCCAGTTCGACGCGCAACGTGCGCTCGTCCGGAGCAGACACCCCCACCTGCGAAAAATCCGTGACGGCACCCTCATTGAAAGCTTTCGCGTTTTTGAGGTAGTGCAGCTGGTAGGCGTATTCGGATGCCGTCGCGGGATCCAAAGTGCGGCGCCAGGAGCTAACAAAATCATGCGCGGTCAGCGGCACGCCGTCGCTCCATCTCAAACCCTCCCGCAGCTTGAACGTATAAACACGCCCCCCTTCGGAAATTTCCCAACTCTCGGCCATGCCGGGCCGCGCTTTCCCGCTCTGGTCGAAGGTGAGCAAGCCCTCGAACAAGGCATTCGCCACCCGCCCCTCGGGTTGTCCGGTGATCAGAGCCGGATCCAGTGTCTCAGGTTCCGCGCCATTGAGAAACACGAGGTCCGCTCTCTTTTTGTCCGAGCAACCGGAGCAAACGAACACCAGGAATATTGCCAAAACAAAGCGCATCCACGCATTCATGGCCGGATCACGGCTTACTGACAATCTCCAGCTTCTTGCCCTATGCTCACGCGATGCCCGCTCCCGCCGTCCGTTACACCGGATTGACCGCCCTTTTGGTTATTCTGCTCGCCGTGGCCGCTTACTTGGTTGCGCTCAACAGCGACCATGCCGCCACCAATGGTGACGAGTTGCTTTACGCCCAGATGACCTTCGCTACGGCGAAAAGCGGCCATTGGCTTCCGCTGCAAACGATGATCGAGCGGCACCGCAACACCAAACCCCCGGCCCTCTTCTGGCAAGGAATCATCAGCACCGATTGGGCGAACGCTTACACCCTCAGGAACCTGCGCTGGCCGAACGTTCTCTACACGCTGGCCACGGCTTTGATGACTCTTCTTCTCGGTCGCAAACTCTCCGGCCAATTCTCCGTCGCAGTGCTGGCCATGCTGGTCTATCTCGCCTTTTTCGGAACCTACCGCTACGGACGAGTTTTTCTCACCTCGGCCCCCGAAATTTTCTGGCTCTTCGCGCCGTTTTTCATCCTGCTCATGCTTGACCGACGCGACGTCTTCCCGGGATGGCGATGGTTCATCCTTTTCGGACTGCTGGTCGGCTGCGGCCTGCTCTACAAATCCTTTGCCCTCGTGCTGCCGGCCACCGCGGGTCTGGCTTGGTGGACTCTGCACCGTCGCGACTATCGGTGGGCTGACTGGCTGCGATCCGACTTCTGGAAAATCACTGTCGTGGGCCTCTTGTCGCTCGTTGTTTTCAGCCTGTGGTATTGGCTCGATCCCCAGCGCCCACTGATTCTGCAAGACTTCGTCTTCCGCGAAAATGTCGGCAAGTTCGACCCGGGCGGGCGCAATTACTTCGTCAATCTTCTCATCGGCGAGTCGAGCATCTGGCGAAACGTTATCGCCTATCCCCTCAACGCCGGCTTGCTCGCCCCGGCAATGGTCGCACTCTTTGTCATTAGCTGGCGCGATCGGCATACCCTGGCCAACAGCGAAAAACTTCTCTGGATCTGGATCATCACGGTCTTCGCTGTTTTCTCCCTGCCGAACCAGCGCGATGAGCGCTACCTCCTTGTCGCGATGCCCGCGCTGGCTGTACTCGCGGCTTTGCACTGGACACAAATACCCCGATGGGTGCTTGGCATCACCCTGCTCGCCGTCGCGGTGATCGCCCTCGGAATGGGCTTGGGAGCCGTCATTCTCACCAAAGGTGCCGGCGTCGGCCCGCTCTATCCTTGGTCGTACTGGCTCTTAATCGCCGCGGTGATCGCGTTCTCCGTCATCGGAATCTGGCGCAGGAATCTCACCCACGCCTTCGCGGCTCCTGCCGTGCTCCTTCTCTACCTCAGCTATGCTGCTTTTCTCATTCCGTTCGACGGACCTCGCGGAGAGTTCGACGAAGCCTCCCGGGAGTTTGCTCGCGGCAAATCCTATGCCGCCCCGATCAACTTCAATGCCCGCGAGGAAATTTACCGCTTCATGCTGCCGGGTAGCAACCCACAGCCTTACCACGTGAACGACTACACCCTCGACCGCCTCAAAGCGGAAAATGAAATCTTTATCATCACCCTCCCGTTGCGTGACATGTCGGTGGAGAACTCGCCCGACCTGCGGATTATCGGCACGCGCCTGCAACTTATCGACCGCTTTAGCAACAAAGAGACGATGGACATGCTAACCGGCAACGTTTCACGCAACCTCTTCAAAAAAGATCTGCTGGTGGAGGTGCAGCCATGAACGACCGCCGCGCCACGATTTTCGGACTTTTCGCCCTCGCCCTTGCCGTTTTTGTTTACCTCTACAACCTCGGCAGCGAGCACGCCGCCACCAATCCGGACGAACATCTTTACTGGCAGATCACCCGCATGACAGCGGAAGGCGGCGAGTGGCTGCCGTTGCAGAACCTCCAAGAGGCGGAGCGCAACACCAAGCCGCCGGCACTCTTCTGGCAGGGCCTCGTCTCCACCGATTGGGGCAAACACTGGGAACTCTGGCGCGTAAGATTGCCTGTCGTCCTGTACACATTGGCGACCGCAGTGCTTGTGCTGCTGCTGGGGCGGAAACTCGGTGCTCATTGGCGCACCGGCCTAATCGCGGCGCTCGCCTTTCTCGCATTCTTCAGCACCTACCGCTACGGACGCGTCGTTCTGACTTCCGCTCCGGAGACCTTTTGGTTCTTTCTGCCGTTTTTTGTCATCCTCTACGCCAAACCGCAAAAAACAGCGATCACTTGGACCCACGCCCTCGCCTTCGGGCTCATGGTCGGTGCCGGCTTGCTCTACAAATCTTTCGCCCTGGTTCTGCCCTTCTGCCTCGGACTCGCCTGGTGGACGCTTCACCAACACGGCTACCGTGCCCTCGAATGGCTGCGAGCAGCAGCTCCGAAGATCGCCGCAATCGGAGTCATCGCCCTCGGCGTCTTCAGCCTCTGGCTCGTGCTGGATCCATACCCCGAACTCATCCTCAAGGATTTTATACTCAAGGAAAATGTCGGCAAGTTCGACCCGAAGGGCGGCAGCTACTTCGTCAATTTTTTCGCCGGCAACTACGCTATCTGGCGGATTCTCTTCGGCTATCCGTTCAATGCCGGTTTGTTGGCTCCGGCAGCCGTCGTGCTGGCCGTGTTGGCCTTCCGCCAGCGACGCGAGCTTTCAGAAACCGAGAAGCTGCTGTGGATCTGGGTTCTCACCCAGATTGTCTTTTTCACTTTCCCCAACCAGCGTGACGAGCGCTACCTGCTTCCGGCCATGCCGGCCCTGGCTCTGCTGCTGGCCTTGCGTTGGGAGCAAATTCCCCGATGGACGCTCGGCATCACCCTCTTCGCCGTTGCCGCCATCGCTCTGGTCCTTGGAATCGGAGCTATCGTGCTCACCGGCTCAGTCGGTGAGGGCCAGCTTTATCCGTGGATATTTTGGGTGATCATCTGCGGGACGGCCGCATTTGCCCTGGTCGGACTTCGCCGGAAAAACCTCACGCATGACTTTGCCTGCCCGGCTGTTCTGCTGCTTTACCTGGCTTATGCCGGATTTTCGTCTCCCTTCGACGGAGCGCGCGGTGAATTCAGCCGTGAAGCCATCGATGCCGTGCGCGGTCGCACCGTGGTCCTGCCGACAGTCTTTGGAGCGCATGACGAAGTTTACCGCTTCATGCTCCCGGGTTGCGAGGTGCAGACAGCGCGGTTCGAACCCCCCGCAAAATTGGACGAACTGCGCAGCCAGCACGATCTGTTCATTCTCAGTGTTCCCGCGAGTGACAGGACAACCCAACAATCACCCGGCATCCGGGTCCTCGGCACCCGGCTGCACCTCGTTGATCGCTTCACCGGAAGGCAGTCGAAGGAGATGCTGCGGGGGAATGTTGTTGGTCAGCTCTTCCAGAAGGATCTTCTCATCGAGGTCGTCGATTAAACCTCCGCACCAGCATCCACAACACAACGAGCAACGAGACAGCTCCGTAAACCGGATCGAGCAAGTAGTCCCATAAATTGCTCGACTCTTGGAATCCCGTGCCCCGCGCTACCAGAGCCGCAAGCAGCACATACCCGAAACGGTTGCCGCGCCAAATAAGAACTGAAGCGGTCATCGACACCCCGCCAAAAAGCCAGGACGACTGGCCCCAGAACAACCACGGCCAACCGAGTGCGTAAGAGTCGAAATTTTGCGGCCCCAATCCCAGCGCGCTCGGGTAAAGCAGCACACTGGCCACTGCGCCAAAAATCCAGGCTGCGTTCCAATCACGCGAACGAAACCAGCGGGTATGTCGGGCCCGATCGATAATTCCCACGGCCAACAGAACCCCCATCACCAAGCTGAAGTTGGCACTCAAACTCGCGCTCCAGAAAGGCAAACCATGCCCGAACCACGGAAACAGAACCGTAGCCAAAGCCATCGCCCCGGATACCGCCAACCCGAACCATCCCCGTACTCCCACCGCGCGCTGGAAGATCCACCACAACAGAAGCCATGGCACCAGCATCGTCCAGATCATGACAGCCGTCTTCATGGCTGGGACTCCTCCTGCTGCCGCACCCACGCCTCGGTGAATTCGGCAAAAATGATCTCTGTCTGACGCGCCGAGTAGACCATCAGAATCCGACCGCGCGACCAGAGCATGTAAGGATAAGAAAACTCGCTGCCTGACTCCTCCGCGATCGTGGCCATGGTTTTCCAGGTCCGCCCCTCGTCACGGGAAATTGCCAAACGCAAGTTCTCCCGCTTGCCGGGCGATAAATCATTGAAAGCGCAAAGCAGGGATCCATCCGACAAACGAACAACACACAGGCCGGAATCCTTGTTCGGCAGATTCGTCGCAACCGGCTTTGTCCACGTGCGCCCCGCGTCCTCAGACCAAGCGGCCGACACCCACTTGGCCGGCCGAAAATCGCGGAAGAACGCCACGGCCCGCCGCTCACCCGACGGCACCAAAGACGGCTGCAAAATGTAGACTCCACCCTCGACGCGGGACACGGCCGCCGACCACTGATCGCCGTGCGGTTGCAGCCAGAGCATCTCCGGAAACTTGCCCAGAAACTCCTCATAGACCGGCACGGCCCAACCGCCGCCGACCAGCGGCGCCGGAGGATTGCGGGGCAACGCGCTGAGATTGGCGAGAGGGTTCATCGTCAAGTTCCGCACCGCCCCCCACGTGAGGCCGCCATCATCCGACCAGGTGAGATTCATCGAACTCCCCGACCAGCGACCCGCCGCGATGGAAACAAAAAGCAATCCCAGTCGGCCGCTTGGGTCGGACAACAAAAGCGGATTACCGAGCGAGATGACGTTGCGACGCAACTCACGCTGAACACGTTCGCGCGTCATGATCGCCACCGGTTCGGTCCATTCTCCAGCGGGGGAGCGCTTGGCCAGGTAAATCGCCACGTCCGCCGCCCCCTCACCGCTGCCGGCATACCACGCGGCCGCCAATGAACCGTCGTACAACTCCGCCAATGTTGCCGAGTGGGATTTGGCGTGCGGACTACCCGCATTGATCGGGCGACGTTCGAAGGAAGGAAACTGCCGGAACAAAGCCGGTTCCGGCATGACAAAACCCGGAAATGAACGCGCGGCCTGTTCTCGCGCCGTCCACCAGGGAAACAAGCCGGCCACAATCGCCGCGGCCGCCCATAGCAAGCGCCACAACCGCATCACACCACCTCCACGGGACATTCGGGGAGGGCCTTGAGAAAGGCTCGTCCGTAGTTTTTCGTAACGACGCGATTGTCGAGCAGGACCACGATCCCCTCATCGGTGGCGGTACGAATGAGGCGACCGACACCCTGACGCAGCTTCAGCACCGCCTCGGGAAGCGAGTATTCGGAAAAGGGATCGCCGCCACGCGCTTCGATCTGCTCCAAGCGCGCCTCGATGAGCGGATGATCCGGCACGGCGAAAGGCAGGCGTGTGATGATGACATTGCGGAGCGCGCCACCGGGCACATCGACGCCACTCCAGAAGCTATCCAAACCGAAAAGCACGGAATTGGAGGACCCTTTGAAATCCTCGACCATCTTGTGACGCGAGCGATCGGCTCCCTGCACCAGCAACGGCCAGCCTTGTTTCTCGAAATGATCCTCCATCTTGTCGGCCAAGCTGCGCATGAGACGAGCGTTCGTGAACAACACAAACGCATGACCTTGCGTCTCAGCGGCGAAATGCTTGATCCATCGTTCCAACTCTTCTTCGTAGCCCTTCTCGCGCGGGTCGGGCATTTTTTTGACCGCGTAAATTTTCATTTGCCGCGCATAGTCGAACGGGCTGCCGATTTGCACCGCCTCGGCGTCCTCCGCCCCGACTCGCTCGCGGAAATACATCATATCCGGACGCCCGACCGACAGCGTGGCGCTGGTCAATACCGCCGTGGTTTCCTCGCGAAAAAGCAGACGCCGTAGCTCGGCCGCCAAATCGACGGGCGTGACGTGCGCCGTGGTGAATTGGTCGCGCCTCCCGGAGAGCGAAGCCCAATAAACACTCTCTTCCTCGCGCTGGTCGGCGAAAACCGGCAAGCCATCGATAAAGCCCTGCAAACGCAGCGAAAGCTCCCCCGCCTCGGCCCGCAAATCCTCACCGGCTTCGGCGGCGGATTCTTTGAGCACTTGGCGCACCGCTTGCAGCCGAGGGACGAGATCCATCGGCAACTCGAGCGGCTGCCGCACCCGCACTTCCTTGCCTTTGGCAAAAGAACAGGCATTGGTCAGCGCGGCGAAAAATCTCTCGCCCTCATCAAGGGCCGTCGCGACGGTCACGCCGCCGGTTTTGGCTTTGAGCGCGGCCATCATTCCCTTTTTGGTCCGCGGATTCCAGAGCCGCTGCAGCAGGAAGCGCAGCTCGTATTGTGAAAGTCGCAAGCCGAGGTGTTTCGCCGCCACGCCCTCGATCGTATGGGCCTCGTCGATAACGAGAAAATCGTTCGGATACAAATAGCCCGCCCCTTCGCCCGAGAGGTCATCCGCCCCGCCGAGAAGTATGAATAGCAGGCTGTGGTTGAGCACGACGACATTGGCCGCATCGACCCGCCGGCGGGCCTGCTGGTAAAAACAGCGGGGTCCGCTCCCGCCACCGCACAAACGCTGCGTACAAATGCCCGCCTCACTGCAGACGAGATTCCACACCGACGGATCAGGCAGCGGATCCAGATCGGCCAACGAACCGTCACGCGTGCGCTTGCTCCAGTCGAGAATGCGCTCGAGTTCGATCATCTCGACCGTGGTGAAAAGCTCGGCCCGGTTTTCCATCGCTTTGTGCAGCCGACGCGGGCAGAGATAGTTCTGACGCCCTTTGAGCAAGGCGGCATCGAACTCTCCCGGCAGCAACTTGGCGACCAGCGGCAGGTCTTTGTAGAGCAACTGCTCCTGCAAATTGATCGTGTGGGTGGAAATGATCGCTTTGCGCCCCTCCTCCATCGCCGCCAGAACAGACGGCACCAAATAGGCCAGCGATTTGCCCGTCCCCGTGCCGGCCTCGGCCACAAGATGTCCGCTGCGGGCCAGCGTCTCGGCCACCCGCTGCGCCATGAGCATTTGCTGCGGACGGAACTCGTAGTTGTTCGCCGCCGAAAGCAACCCGCCCGGCGCGAAAATTTCTTCCATGCGCGCCGCCGCGCCGACTTTGGCGCTCCCTCCCTCAGGCACGAGGGAAATCACGGCCGGACCTCCCGGGCTGCTCCGTGAATCGGATTGATGCCAAGCAATCCCTGCCGGATAATTGCGGCTTTCCTTAATCCCGCGGCGCCCCGCGCACGACGGATCATTCCGATGCAGATTCTCGACAGATACATTCTCAATCGCGTTCTCCAGCCATTTCTTTATTGCGTGGTGGGGTTTGTGTCCATCTGGCTGGTCTTCGACTTCAGTGAGAATGGCCCGTCTTTCCTCGAGAACAAAGCTTCCGTTTGGCGTTTGCTCGAATTTTATGTCCTGCGCGTTCCGGAGATTATCCTGATCAGCCTGCCGGTCGGTCTTTTGCTCGCCATCTTGTATACCTTCACGCAAATGTCCCGGCGCAACGAGATCATCTCGATTCTCGGCTCGGGTCGGAGCGTCCTGCGATTGCTGCTCCCGCTTATTTTGCTTGGTCTGGCTCTCACTGCTCTCGCTACCATCCTCAATTACTCCGCCGCTCCTCACGCCGGCGCGGTGAAAAAGGATATCATCGAGGACATTTCGCGCGGGCAGAACCTCGACAATAAAGCCATCCGCGGCCACCTCTTCCGCAACCGTGAAGACCGGCGTTTCTGGCATATCGCGCGCCTGAACCCCTCCATCGAACGCCTCGCCACGGTCATGATAATGCAGCAGGACGAACAAGGGCGCCTGCAGCGCAACTACTACGCCGAGAAAGCCACTTACGATCACGCGACAAAAACCTGGCGCCTCGACAAAGGGAAAGTCGTCGACTTTACCCCCGCAGGAGACGTGAAAGAACAGCGCTGGTTTGAAATCCTGCGCTTGCGCAATTTCTCGGAAACGCCTTGGCGCATCAGCAGCTCGGTGCTCAACGCCAACTTCCTTTCCGTCCCGGAGTTGCGCGAATACCTCGCCAATAACGCCCACTTCACCGAGGGACGCCTCGCCCCCTACCGCACGCAACTGGCCTACCGCTGGGCACTTCCTTGGGGCTGCCTGCTCGCCGTCCTGCTCGCCGCACCGCTCGGCATCGTCTATTCGCGCCGCGGACTGATGGGTGGGATTACCATGGCCATCGGACTGTTCTTTTTCCTCGTATTGACCAGCAGCGTCTTTCTGGCGCTCGGCAAAGGCAACCGCATCGGGCCGGAGGTGGCCGCTTGGGGACCGCTGGTTATTTTTGGCGCAATCGGCGCTCTCATGCTATGGATGCGCACGACCAATCGCGAAATCCCCAACATCCTCAGCTGAACCACTCATGAACCAAGACTGGGTAATCCGCAAACGCTCCGACCTCTGCACCATCACGCAAAGACCGTTCAACGAAGGCGAGTTTTTTTACACAGCTCTTTATCGTGAAGCCGATAGTTTCCGCCGCGAGGATGTGAGCGAAGAAGCATGGGCTGGCCTGCCCACCGAACCTCGCCCGTTTTCATTCTGGCGCTCAAAATTTGAAGTGCCCCCACCGCCGCCTCCGGAGCCCCTCGCCAAGCAGGACGCCGAAAGCATCCTGCGCCGCCTCATCGCGGAGAACGCCGAAAGTTCCCGCAACGCCCGCTACATCCTCGCCCTCATGCTCGAGCGCAAAAGGCTCCTCAAGCCGATGCCGAGCGAGGATGACAACATTCTCGTTTACGAGCATGCCGAGAGCGGCGAGACCTTCCTCATCCCCAACCCCCATCTCAGCCTCGACCAAGTCCCCGACGTCCAGCGCGAAGTCTCGGCCCTTCTCGGCGAAGCCGCCTGACCCGGTAGAGCCCGTCTGGCCCCGCGGGCCAGCCGTTCCCATGGAACAAATAAAGCAGCCCGGTTTTGACCGCCGCCCCGAGCATCCGGTGCTGTATCTCGCACCGATGGCCGGGGTGACCAACTCCGTCTTCCGCCAGATTTGCAAAAATCGCGGTGCCGATGTGCTCACCACCGAATTTGTTTCAGCCGAAGGCATCATGCACCGCAACGAACGCACCGAACATTACGTCGAGTTTGCGCCGCAGGAACGCCCTCTCGGCGTGCAACTCTTCGGGGCCGACCCAGACCAACTTGCCCGCGGCGCCAACGCCGTCATTGATTGGGTGCAACCCGACTTCATCGACATCAACTTCGGCTGCCCGGTCAACAAGGTGGTCTGCAAAAATGGCGGCTCCGCCCTCCTCCGCGACTGCGCCTTGCTCGCCTCCATCGCCGCGGCGGTTGTTCGCGCGGCCGCCCCGATTCCCGTAACTGCCAAAATCCGCACCGGTTGGGACGCCCAGTCGATCAACGCCGCCGACAACGCCCGCCGCCTCGAGGACGCCGGCATCCGGCGCCTTACCGTGCATGGCCGCACCCGCGCCCAAGGCTATTCCGGCGAAGCCGACTGGGACGTAATCGCCTCCGTCGCCGAGGCCGTGCAAATTCCCGTCGTCGGCAATGGCGACATCAACAGCGCTCAAGCCGCCCTTCTACGATGGAGTCACGCACCTGTTTCCGGACTCATGATCGGTCGCGCGGCCATGACCACACCTTGGATTTTCCAGGAAATCAAAGCCGCCTTCCGCGGCGAAGACGCCCCGCCCGTGCCGACGCTCTCCGATCGCTGGGATCTCATCGAAGACCATTGCCACCAGGAACTCACCCGCTGGCGCAAAACTGAAAAAGGCATGCACGCCATGCGCTCCCGCCTCATGGCCTACTCGCGCGGCCTCCCCTCCAGCCGCGAACTCCGCCGCCGCTTCGGCCAAGTCAACGACCTCGCCGGACTTGCCGCCATCCGCACTTGGCATGAAAATGCCGCCCATGCTGCCGAAGATGATTCTGAAAGTTTTGCCATCGAAGCCGATCCTGCGCTCGGTTAACGCCGCCCTGCTGCTCCTCGTCGCCGGCTGCGGCGCCGAAAACGAAATCTTTCCCGCCGACCCCGCCTCCGACCTCGCGACTCAACGCCAAGCCATGGTCGAACAACAAATCGCCGCCCGCGGCATCACCGACCCCGCCGTCCTCGAAGCCCTGCGGGCTGTGCCGCGCCATGAATTCATCCCCGCTCGCCTGCGCCACGAGGCCTACGCCGATTACCCTCTGCCCATCGGACACGGCCAAACCATCTCCCAGCCCTACATTGTGGCCTTCATGACCGAAACCATCCGCCCGCTGCCCGGAGAAAAAATTTTGGAGATCGGCGCCGGCTCCGGTTACCAAGCCGCCATCCTCGCACAGATGGGTGCCGAAGTGTACACCGTCGAAATCGTCGAGCCCCTCGCCGAACTGGCCCGACAAAATCTCGCCCGCCTCGGATTCAAAAACGTCCATGTTCGCCGCGGGGACGGCTACCGCGGCTGGCCCGAACACGCGCCGTACGACGCCATCATCGTCACCTGCGCGCCGGATCAAATCCCGCCCGACCTCGTCGCCCAACTCCGCGAGGGCGGACGCATGATCATCCCCGTCGGCGGCGGTATGGAACAACAACTTGTTCTCCTCCGCAAAACCGGCGACCACATCGAAAAACAATCCATCCTCCCCGTCCGCTTCGTTCCCATGACGGGCGGCAGCCAAGCCGATCGCTGAGCCTTCAGATCCCGCAAATTGATATTTTTCCGTAAAGCCATAAACGTGGACCTGTGAAGACGACACTCGTGCTGAATGACGCCATCTTCCGCCAAGCCAAAGCGGCGCGTGAACTCCAGGACACCATTGCCGCCGCCGACTTCCGATCGGTCGATCAGGGCATGTGGGAATGATCCTCGACACCAATGCCCTCAGTGCCTTGGCCGCTCGGGAGTCCGGCCTCATGGCGCTCATTAGCGAGACCCGCGGCTCTGCGTCACCCTGATCAGCCTCGGCGAATACCAATACGGCCTGCGTATGTCGCGGCACCGCACAGCATTGCAAAATTGGCTCCGGGCCTTTCTGGTTCATGCGGACGTGCTGTTGCCGGACCGAGCCACTTTGGAATTCTACGCCGACGTGCGGGTTCACTTGAAAATACACGGCACCCCGATCCCCGCCAATGACTGCTGGATCGCCGCTCTGGCCCGGCAACACCTCATGCCCATCGTCAGCCGCGACACGCGCTTCGATCTCGTGCCCGACGTGCGCCGCCTCTCGTGGTAAATCACCCCGCAAAGGCGAAGCCCGGCACCCCATTCACCCCTACCTTCGCGGCGAAAATATTGCCCGCCGCTGCTTCGGGCGAAGGCTCCGCGTCCTCGCGCCCCTTCTGCGCCGTGGTGAAATAAAGCACGTCGAGGTTCGGACCGCCGAAGGTCGGGCACGTCACATTGAGCGCCGCACACTCCACCTTCGCCACCATCGCGCCATTGGCCGGATTCCACCGCGCCACACCATGCCCCGCCCACAACGCCGTCCACAAAAAACCCTCCGCATCAACCGTCATTCCATCCGGACGCCCGATCGCTTTGTCCACCTCAACCACCACCCGCCGGTTGCTGATCCCGCCCGTGGCCGCGTCATAGTCGAAAGCAAACACACACGACGTCTTTGTGTCCGTCCAATAAAATGTCCGTTCATCCGGCGACCAACCCAAGCCGTTCGAGTTGCCGACATGATCGAGAAGCTTGGTGAACGTCAGGTCCGGCTCGATGCGCCACAAAGCCGCTTTTTTGTCCGAACCGTCATACGCAATCGTCCCGGCAAACAAGCGTCCGCGCGGATCCGGCTTGCCGTCATTGAAACGGTTCCCCGGCACATCCGCCTCCGGATCGCAAAGCAGGACAAACTTCCCGCTGTCAAAATCCATCCGCGCAATCCCGTCCCGCGTGCCGAGCACAAGGTCGCCGCGCGTGGTCGGTTGCACCAGCGTCACATGGCACGGCATTTGGCGCACCTCGTCGAGACCCGTTGCCGGATCAAACCGGTGCACCTCGCACTTGAGGATGTCCACCCAGTAAAGCCGTTGCTCGTCGGCAAACCAGCAAGCGCCCTCGCCCAATGTCGCTCGTGCGGACAACACACAGTCAGCAGAAAAAGTTTTCATCGTCTAAATCAATTCCCTGACCAACGCGGAAGTAATCCTCGCTCTCCCCTAACGGCGAAGGCGCGGAATGCCGTCCGATCCGATGCGGTGGTGGGGCGACTCTCGTGGTTGCGGTTGGCCCACTTCCCCGCGCAGGGCATTCTCGTCGATGCCATGCAATGTCGTCTTGCGCTTTGACCGGCCAAAATGCTCGTTCGGCAACCCGAGGGTCATCTTCATGTGGGTGACGATATGTTTGTCGAGACCAGTGTCAATATTGCCCCGCAACCAGCCCTCATCCCTCACACACTTCCCGATAGAGCTCCGCCGTTTTGCGGGCGATCGCTTCCCAACTGAAAAATTCTTCCACGCGCTCGCGCGCCTTTTTCCCCATGGAGCGACGTCGCGCCTCGTCCCGCATCAGCTCGTTGATGACCTCGGCCAGATTGAAGGCAAAGGTGTCCGCATTGGCCGGTTCGAACGGCGCCACCTTCATTTGCTCCACCGGCACCAGCCGGCCCGTTTCCCCATCCGTCACAACTTCGGGAATCCCGCCGACGGCGCTGGCCACCACCGGCGTACCGCAGGCCATGGCTTCGAGGTTGATGATGCCGAAGGGTTCGTAAATGGACGGACACACAAAGAGGGCCGCCCCGGAATAAAGCGCGATGATTTCATGCTTCGGCACCATTGCATCGATCCAAATGACCCCGGCGCGTTCTTGCCGCGCCTGATCCACGGCCGACTTCATCTCGCGGGCGATTTCGGGAGTATCCGGCGCCCCGGCGCAAAGCACGACTTGAAATCCTGGGTCGAGATGCTTGAGCGCCCGCACCAAGTGAATGATGCCTTTCTGCCGCGTGATACGTCCGACAAACAGCACATACGGCTGAGCCGGATCGATGCCATGGCGCCGCAAGACCGACTCGTCGCGCCGTTCGCGGTACTCTTCAAGGTCAATACCGTTGTGAATCACATGGACACGCGAGGGTTCGACATTGAAAAGTCGCAGAACATCCTCCCTCGTCGATTCGCTCACCGCGATAACCGCATCGGCCATCTCGATCGCGGTCCTCTCCACCCAGCAGGAAAAATCGTAGCCCCCGCCCAATTGTTCGCGCTTCCACGGCCGCAGCGGTTCAAGCGAATGCACCGTCAGCACCAGAGGGATCCCGTAGTTCAACTTGGCCAGAATGCCGCCCAGGTGCGTGTACCATGTGTGCACGTGCACGAGGCTGGCATCGGTGCCGGTCGCCGCCATGGACTCGCCACGCTGTGTCGCGCCAAACACGGAACGCAGCGCGGGGGGACAACCAAAAGCAGCCTCGTCGACCTCGAAGCCACGAACTGTCAGATTTCCTTGATGTGCCTCCTGCGCTCCGAAGCAACGCACTTCCACCGGCATCAGCTTCGCCAGCTCCCGCGACAAATAATCCACATGGACCCCCGCCCCTCCGTAGATGTTCGGTGGGTATTCGTTGGTGAGGAGCAAAGCTTTCACGTCGCGCATGTTACTTTGCGCCTCGCCGGTGGCGAGCCTTCGTCCTGCGATTTTCGGTTCCCTCCAACTTGACACGACTGCTTAGCATGACCCGCCATGAACCACCGCGAGGCCTGCATTGCCCTCAACATGATCCCGCAAATGGGCCCCGTGCGCCTGCGGCGGCTGCTCGACGCTTTCGGCTCGGCGGAGAAAATCCTCCTCGCCCGCAGCAGCCAACTCGCGGAAGTGACCGGCATCAGCGAAACCCTCGCGGAAAAAATCACGCGCTGGGAAGATTACGCCGATCCCGCGGCGGAAATCCGCAAGGCCGACGACCTCGGAGCCCGCATCATCACGGCAGTGGATGACGAATACCCTGGCGCGCTGCGCGAAATTCACGATCCGCCCATCGTCCTCTATGTTCTCGGCCACATCACCGAGCGCGACCGCCATACCGTCGCCGTGGTCGGTTCCCGCCGCGCCAGCCATTACGCCACGGAGTGCGCCAAGAAGCTCAGCTTCCAGATGGCCTATGCCGGATTGACCGTCATCAGCGGTCTCGCCCGCGGAATCGACACCGCCGCCCACCAAGGCGCCCTCGCCGCCAAAGGTCGCACCCTCGCTGTCATCGGCGCAGGCTTGGCCCATGTTTACCCCCCCGAAAACGCCGAGCTGGCAGAACGCATTGCCGGCAGCGGTGCAGTCATTTCCGAGTTCCCCATCGATACCAAACCCGACCGGCAAACCTTCCCGATCCGCAACCGCATCGTCACGGGATGTTCCTTCGGCGTGCTGGTCGTCGAGGCCGGGGCCAACAGCGGTGCCCTCATCAGCGCCAACCAAGCGGCCGAGCAGGGACGCACCTTATACGCCGTGCCGGGTCGCATCGATCAACCGACCTGCCTCGGCTCGAACCGCCTGATCCAGCAAGGTGCCAAGCTGGTCATCACCGTGGACGATATCCTCGACGATCTTCCGCTCGTGTTTCGCGAGAAGCCCGAACTTCCGGGCGCCATGTCGGCCCCGGACCTCACGCCGGATCAACATAAAGTGCTCGACGCGATCGGAGCGGAGGAAACCCCGCTCGATACGGTCATCGCGACAAGCGGGTTGACAGCCGCCGCCGTGTCTTCCACGTTGCTCGCCCTTGAAATGCGCCGGTTGGTCAAACAGCTGCCCGGCAAACGCTTCGTCAAACTCGTTTGATTATGTCCAAAACCCTCGTCATTGCGGAAAAACCCAGTGTGGCCGGCGACCTTGCCCGCGCCCTCGGCAAGTTCAAGAAAGAGAAAGGCTATTACGAAGGCGACGATATGGTGATTTCCCACACCGTGGGCCACCTCCTCGAAATTCAGGAACCGGACAGCTTCAAAGTCGTTCGCGGCAAATGGAGCCTCGAGAACCTCCCCGTCCTCCCCGACCACTTCGATCTCATTCCCCGCGAAAAAGCGCAGGAACAGCTCCGTATCCTCAAAAAACTTCTCGCCCGCAAGGATGTCGGAGAGGTCATCAATGCCTGCGATGCCGGGCGAGAAGGCGAGCTCATCTTCCGTTACGTCGTCCAACACTTCAAAAACAAGAAGCCCGTCAAACGCCTCTGGCTCCAGAGCATGACCTCCGACGCCATCCGCGAAGGATTCGCCCATTTGCGCAGCGACGACGAAATGCTCCCGCTCAGCGAGGCCGCACATTGCCGCTCGGAGAGCGACTGGCTGGTCGGCATCAACGGATCGCGAGCTATGACCGCCTTCTACAAAGAACTGCTCGGCGGCTTCCAAGTCACCCCCGTAGGCCGCGTGCAAACCCCCACTCTCGCCATTCTTGTCGAGCGTGAGGAAAAAATCCGCAATT
>JBIJDZ010000097.1:0-4986 GCA_044343805.1 Chthoniobacterales bacterium
CGGTGCGGAACCAAATCCGCTACCGGAACGCCATGACGACACAACACAATGCGTTCTTCACCAGCCTCCAATGAGGCGATCAGTTTCGACAAATGCGCCTTCGCCTCATAAATGCTGACGACTTTCACACGCGTTAAAATACAAAAATTTATAGTCTGATCAAGTCAGATTCAAATTTTTTGTGCCTCACAACAAACCACAAATTCTGCTCGCGGTGCTGCCGCGATTGAACAAAATTCCAAAATTTTCCAAACCTTATGGCAAAAACTGTAAAATCCTTCATAAATATTATAGTCTGATCTGGTCAGACTTAATTTATACCATTCTCGACTGGTTCTTCAGGGGGCGGCGGCGTGGCTTCTTTCTGACCAGTCATGCGAAATGTTCCCGCATCGAAAGAGGTCATGAGCTGAAGTTTCGTCAGCGAATACTCTTCGACGCAGGATCCATCCCCCAAGAAGAAACGGGACGCATTGGGCTGTGCCCCTGGCACAACCATCACCCGACGGTATCCTGGCTCGTCGGTAATGCGGAGCAGGGGCAAGCCATCCACGGTCTCGAGACCTGCGCCGGAGTCATTGGCCACAGCGCGCAGTTTCAGTTTGCGCGGGGCCGAGGGGTCGAGCGGATTTTCCATCAGCGTCACGCTCAAGTCCTTGGGCAGATCCTCGCTCTGGGGCACCAATTTTCCATCCAGCCAGCCGAACCCGGAACTATCCGTGATTTTTTTATCGTAAACAAACTCCCAGCCCGCTTGGTCGGCCTTGCGGCGGATGGCTACCCCGCGCTGGGCATCCGGCAACCAAAGTGTGGCTGCGAAATAATCCCGGTTCACCGCCCCAGCAACCGACGTCAGCTTGCCATCTTCAGGTCGCGGCACCCATTCAGCCAGCCGCCCCTCCTCCGCGCTGTAATGGGCAACTGCCGTCGATCCGTCGGCGCGCTCCTCGAGCGTCCAAAATGTGTCCGCTTGGCCGGCGGATACACTGACCACCTTGACCATGGGCGGCATTTCCAGTCGGGACCAGCCGGCCTGCCAGCGCCAGACCGAGCCGTCCTCCGCCGTAGCCACCGCGCCTTGGTCGAGCAACGCAAGGGAAACTAATGCCGCCGGCAAATTCCCGGCTTCGCCCTGCGAAGCAAACTGAGGCAGCAGGTAAAATCTCACGGCTTTTTTATCCAAAATAGCCAAGCGGTCCCCGCGCGCCGCAACCGACTTGACCCCGTCGAGCGGCATCGGAAGCGGCTTTTCTGCGCCATCGGCCAAGCCCACCGCGTGCAATTTCCCGTCGATGAGCACCAGAGCCAAATCATCGGATGCCGCCAACTGCACCTGCGAGGCCGGTTCGCTCCGGGCTGCGCCGCTCACAACCGTTTTCCAGCGCGCCTCGCTGTCCGGCGCGTAGCGCACAAGCGCCCCGCTGCCTCCCGCGAGGCGGGCCGCCAGCAACACATCGCCATCCGGCAACAATTGCTGCGCCGCCACAAAAAGGATTCGTGGAGAATCCAAGCCCTCGATCCAGTCATTGAAATAAAACGCTTCTCCTTCGATACCAACATCTTCAACCACATAGCCGCGGGCACGATAGGTCCCGTCAGGCACCGGCTGCCCGGCTTCATCAAGGCCGTCCCATGACGTGGCCAGTCCGTTCAACCCCACCCGGAAGCGGTTGAAAGTCCACTCGTCACACAGGACGCGCACAAGTTGGCCCGACGCATCATAAATTCCGAGGCTCACCGTGCCGTTGCCGCTCGCCGGAACGAAACGGATCTCCACCGCACGGGATTGCCGTGGTTCCGGTGCCTCCTGTGCGGCCAGCGGGCTGGTCATGAACCACGCGGCCGCCGCGCCCATTGCTAAATGTAGTAGCGCCATTCGAGATCGGGGAAGATGTTGTCACGTTCACGGCAAGCCGCCAGAAAATCCTCGTCCGGCCGTCCGTTCTGCAGAATTTCGTAGAGCCGGTTGAAGCGCAGGATGTGATCTTTCGTCCGCCGTGCGGCATAATTTCCGGCCGTGCCCGTGCGCATGAGGAATGCCCAGTCGCTCGATTGCGCGAGCAACAACTCCCGCGCCATCTGCTGCAGGGTGTCCTTTTTCCACCGCGTGCGCGTCTTCGCATGCTTGCGCGCCGACCGGATCATCCGCCGGGCGGCCTCGTGCAAATGCGGGTAAATCCACGCATTCGATGGATCGAGCCAAACCTCGGAATACCCCTTGTTGCCCCAGCTTGACGCTGTGGGTTGGACAACCTGCAGCACCGGATTATCCCGCAGGTAGTCCGAGGGTGTCGTCAAATCGAAGACCGTCTGGTCATACCCCGCCTTCCGCAAAAACATATCCAGAAACTCCGGCCCCTCAAACCACCAGTGGCCGAACAGTTCTGCGTCATAAGGGCTCAGCACCAAGGGATCCAAAGGCATCTCTTCGCACAACGGACGAAACTGCGCGACCCGGCTGCGCAGAAAATCCCCGGCCTGCGCATCGGCTGCCGCCTCGGCCCATGGACGGTGGTACAGTTCCTTATGCTCCGTTCGGCCGGTGATACGGTGGTATTTCAGCCCGGTGAACTTTCGTTGGCCGTCCGCCCCCAGATAAGGCCGTAGATAATCCAGCCCCAACTCAAAGCCGATATCGCGGTAAAAATCACGGTAAGCCGGATCGCCGGGATAGCCTTCTTCTTGGCTCCATACTTGGCGGCTCGACTCCCGGTCGCGGGCCAACGCGGCCGGACCACCCGGGGTCTGGCACGGGGCGTACGTGGCGAAGCGGGGTTGCGGCCGGCCGAACATCAACCCGTGCGCGTCCAACACAAACCAGCGCAGCCCGGCCTCGACGAGGAATTTTTCGACACCCGGAAAATACCCGCACTCGGGCAGCCAGATCCCCCGCGGGTCGCGCCCGAAAAGCTGACGGTGGTAATCCCGTGCCACCATGATCTGCGCCCGCACCGCTTCCGGATATTCCGCCATGAGCGGGAGGTAACCATGCGTCGCGGCGCAAGTGATAATCTCCAGCAGCCCCCGTTCTTGCAGCTCGCGGAAAGCCGGCACCAGCCGCCGGCCGCGCTTTGCGAAATAATTCCGCACGCCGTCCAGACGCTGGAGGTAAAAGCGGGCCAATTCATTGCGCGCTATGTCGCCCTCGGTCCGCCGCGCTTCACTCTCGGCCAGCGCCAATGATCGTTCAATATGACGTTCCGCCCGCTCTTGCAGCAACGGATCTTCCATCATCGCGCACAACGTCGGCGTGAGCGACATGGTCAAACGCACCGGCACCCGCTCGTCCGCCAGCCGCTCGAAAATCCGCAGCAACGGAACGTACGTTTCCACGATGGCTTCGTAGAACCAATCCTCTTCCAGAAAGTCCCCGTGCTCCGGATGCCGCACAAACGGCAGATGCGCGTGCAACAGCAGGGCGAACTTTCCTTTTCTCATGCAAGGACGTTCCCTTCCATCATCGACTAAAAGGGGATTTCCCGGGCCGCTTGCACGAAATCCCTCATGCGTGACGCATCTTTGATGCCCGGTGACGATTCAACACCGCTGGCGGTATCCACCGCGACCAGCTTCGTCCGCCGCACCGCCTCGGCCACATTACCGGGATGAAGTCCGCCGGACAGCACGACCGGACGCGCGGCCCGCACCGCGACCGAAGCGGCGATGGTCCAATCAATCACCCGTCCCGTGCCGCCGAAGTCGCCCGGAGCATGGGCGTCGAGCAGCAGGCACGGTGCCGGATCGCGCAGCGCCGACGCGGCAGAGGCTTCATCGGCAATCGGGCATGCTTTGACATAAAATCCGCCGCCCCACCTCGCGCACAAATCCGGCGATTCGCCGCCGTGGAATTGCAGCGCGTGGAAAAGCCCCGACGCGGCCAGCTCGCCGAGCAAAGCCTCGTCGGGTTGAACCAAAACAGCCACGCGACCTACCCCGCCGGGCAAACGGGCGATCCACGGCGCGACCTCCGAAAGCTTCACGGCACGTTTGGATTTCGGATAAAAATTGAAGCCCAGCGCATCAACGCCCACCTCGATGGCCGCCAGTGCGTCTTTTTCGCGCGTGATGCCACACACTTTCACGCCGGTGTGTCCACCCTCGAGCCACCGTCGCAAGCCCGCGGGGATCATCATTTCAGTTGAGCGTGCGGCCGCGCGCCTGCTTGATCTCCGTGTGATGCGTCAGCAGATACACCTGCCCGTCGCTCCCGCGGAAAAACGCGCTGAGAATCCAACTCACGATACTGATGACCAAGGCTCCCCAGAAGGCCGCCCAAAATCCCGCCACGGTGAACTGCCCCGAGGGCAAAATCCCGGCGACGAACCACAACAGCAACGCATTGAGCACGAGGATAAACAGCCCCATCGTCACCAAAATCAGCGGCAGGCACAGGATCAGCAGCACCGGACGCACCAGAGCGTTGATGATGCCCAGCAGCAACGAGGCAAAAGCCAGCGACGTGAAGCTGGTATAATTGATCCCCGGAACAATCCACGCCGCAACAAATACGGCCACGGCCGTAACAAACCAGCGGATGACAAATTCGGCCAGTGAAATACCCACACATTCACCCTAATCCGGCCGCTTCCCGACGAAAGCTCAAAAAACTGCTCGGCAACCCGCAACCGCCACGCTGAAACTCTCGATACGTTCAAAGCGTAATTTTCTTGATGAAACCCGCCACGGCCGATCCCGATCCAGTCCTCGAGGCCAACTGGCTGCACCGGTCGATACCGTCACAGGATCAGATCCAAGAGTTCCTCCACGGCGGAGCCCTCTTTGCCTGGTCCGCGGACCGCTGGATCATCTCTTGGGGAACACCCGAAAAGCGTACCCGACCGTGCCCCGATCGCCCGTCTTTTTACGCGCCTGACTTTTTCCTGACCGACCCCGCGCCGTGGCGGGTTTATCCGCAGGGCGCCGCGGTGTCTCCCGACGGGCTCGCCCATCACCTCGGGACGGGGGAAACAGCGCGTGTGTGGAAAA
>JBIJDZ010000098.1:0-4882 GCA_044343805.1 Chthoniobacterales bacterium
AACTGCCTTCCATGGTGCTGCCGATCGCCGCGATGCGAACATCATTCCCCACACGCGGGGCGCGCAAATGCAATGTGCCTTCAAATTGGCCATGGAAGGCACTCGATCCGGGCGTGGTGTAGGATCCAGCCGCGTATTCGTCCACCGAAAGATCGATGCGGGAGCCTGCTTGCAGATCCAAGAGTGCTGCCGAGTCGGCCACACCGTTGATGGAGCTGCCGGCCTCGAGGGAGATGTGCCCGCCCTTACCCGCATTGCTGAAGCGATCCGCCGCCGCCGTCAGCAACGAACCGTTGGCCAAGGTGAGGTTCCGGCTGGTGACCAAGGAAATCCGGCCACCCGTCTCACCGGAGGCATCTATCATGCCGGTCACCGTGATGTTTCCGGCATCGACGGACAGCGCATAGTCGCGCACGCGTGTGATGCCGGCGACCGTCACATCCCCTGAACGCACACGCAGATTGCGCTCTTGGAAAAATCCGGCGTTGTCGAGGTCAGCCCGCAAGGTATCAAAATCGGCCACCGATCCGGCATCGAGGGTGAAACTTCCACTGGCGCGCCCCGTCCCGGCCGAGCCATCCAAAGCTCCAGCAATGTCGAAGACGCCGCCCGGCGAACGGACGGTGAAATATCCGGCATTACCGCCGTCGGCATGCGCCGCCACCGAAACATTACTGCCACTCAACAGCCTCACACTTCCTTGCCGCGCCGTCAGATCAATCGAACCGCCGTCCGTGTAGCGGGTAACATCGAAAAACTGACGGCCCCGACCCTCCGCAGCCAGCCGCCCTGAAACATCGATGTTTCCGGTGGTGGCCGTGACGGTTAACACACCCGAGGGAAGCAAGATGTCGGAGGCCAGATTGACCGAGGCACCTTGCAAATTCATGCGCGCACCCAATCCCGGTGTCACCACCGAGTTACCGGCGCGGTTAAAAACAAGATCGCCCGCGGCGGTGATGTCGTAACTTACACCCTGACGTCCAACCAAAGTCGGAGCGTTGAAGGTGGCATTAACTCCCAAGGTCAACGAGCCATCAGCCTCGGCCAACACGCCGCCGGTGGCGGCAACGGCGAAATTGTCATAGCCGCGCACGGCAATCTGCCCGGGGCCCAACAAAAGGCGCGAACTTTGGACGGACAAACGGCCTGCAAAAGCGGCCGGGGACGCCAGATCGATCATACCCGCATTGGGCCGGGCGAGGTAAACATCCTCGGCCCGGATCACCGCGCCGGACGCTCCGGCCCCGTAGCCGCGCAAGCCGGAAGCAAGCAGCTCAAGACGCGCCAATTCCGCGCTACCCAAAGTGCCATCGCCGTAAAAATCAATGGTGCGATAGCTGAGGAGCCGGAGAACATCCGATTCTGAGGCCCGCTGGAGTAGAGCACCCTCAAGGACAAGATGGTCGGTCACCGTGCTGCCGGTGAGCGCAGGAACACGGCCGTCGAGCAAAAGGCTGATCTGGCCGCTGCCCAGCGTGAGGGCGACGGCCCGCAAGTCGAGCGAGCCGTCGAGATCAGCCGCATAGGAGGAATCGACGATCACGCCCTTCCCGGCAAGTGAAGCGCCGTTCGAGATCGTCACTTTCTGGCTTGTTCCCGTGGGCTGTCCGCTGCGCGTGATGGCCGCGTTGGCATCGGTGCTGATACGTACCAAAGCGCCATCGGCGCCGAGTTGCAGATTTTGCGCCGCGCCGCCAATGACTCCCTCCGCCCTCATGCCCGATCCGGATGAAATACTCACGGTGTTTTGGCCGGCCAGAGTTATGTCCGCTCCGCGCAGAGCGCCCCCCGGGGTGTCGAGGATGACCTGCGGACTGCGCACATTCACCGCAACGCCCGTGGTGGTTTCACTCCTCTGTCCACCAACGAGCAGGCTGCCATAGCCCCAAGAATTGAGCGTTGAAGCCGATAAAACTACGGCACCCGGAGCGGGAGCCGCCGCGCCCGGTCCGGTAATATGGATCGTCGACAGACTGCTCAGGTCGATTTCCGCGGCACGCCCGGCAGCGGCAGTGCTGCGAGCCGAGACCCTACCGGCCAAATTCAGCCCGGTGTTGCCGTGGATGGACAAACGCGCAGCGTCCTGCGGCAGGCGCTGCACCGTGGGCAAGTCCAACCGCTGCGCGGCCGCAGCCAGGAACTGGTTGGCACCGTAAATGTCATACTGAGCCCGACCGGCCACAACTTCGCGAGGTAAAACCTCGAAGCGCGTCTGCACGGCTTGGGCTGAAGCGGCCGGGTTCAATCCATTCCGAGACCAGCCGTTCGCCAAATATGAGCCTTCTTCGAGCCTGACCAACTCCGAGGTCAAGAAGCTGTCGCTACGCAACGAAGGGTTTTTGGTGGAAATAACCGTGCTGCTGCCCGTCAGCTTGCCTTCTTCGGGAATCACGAGAAACGCGCCGGGCAGCAAAGCGTAACGGCGCGGCAGCAGCGTGTGGTAGCCGGAAGTCAGGCCGGGAATACCATCGAGATAAACCTGCTCGCCGGTCCGCAGTCCACCGGCCACGTAGCCGGGGTCGCCGCCGAGCGCTCCGGAATTGATCCCGGTGTTGAAACTGCCGAGAGCCGCCACGCGATCGCCAAGCCCCGGCAAAACTGCATAGGACTCCGGCACTTTTAGCCAAAAAAGTCCGTCCTCCGGTTCGGGAGCAATCGCGTAATCGGTGGGATTGATGTCCACCCGAGCCGACCAAGTGCTTCCTCCGTAAGAAACCAGGTCTCCGGCATTATAGTCAGAGCCGGAGTTCCAAGACTGGTTCGCCGCGCCGAGCAAGTCGCTGCTGCCCCCGATGCCGGGAACCCAACGGTAAGCCAGCAGATCACCACCGCCGCCAACATCGATGACCGAACCGGACGCCGTGACCACGCTGTCAGCGGACAACACTACCGAACGTGGGGGCAATCCACCGGCAGTGATATCGACCCCGCGGGGATCGATCCACGACAGGCCGTTGGGCGTCAATCCGAAGGGAATGGTCAATCCCCCGGCGGAGACCGAGGTTGTGGAAGAAGCACCCAGGACCAAATTCGCCGTTGGCGGCAGCGGCACGGCTGATCCGGTCACCGCATTGGCGGGCGCGACCCCTGATCCGTCCCATCCGAGAGTGATGCTGCCGAGCGGGGCGCGGAGAGTTCCCTGCTGGTCGATATTCGCCGCCATCAACCGCAGATTGCCCCCAGCGGAAAGCGGGGCGCCGGAGGATCCGGACGAAAGCACCGTGATCGATCCGGGGGCACCGGAAAGGGAATTGTCATAAGCGAAAAGATCGAAGTTACCGAGGGTGGTCGGATAAATCCGCGCCGCCTGCACGGTCAGGTCGCCGGCCACATTCACACTGCCGTAACCGCGAAGATCGCCACCGCTGGCGGCCAGCGAAGCGGACCCGATGCCGTCGAGCACCAAATTGCCGGCATCGATATGCGACGCGTTGCCGGTCAAACGCCCCGTTCCCGAGGTGGGCGTCACGAAAAGTTGCGGCGTGCTGCCGGTGCCGCCGTCGAAGCGACGGAAAGGTTGGTAAGGATCGGCCGGATTGACCGGCGCCTGGTAGGGTTGACCGACGGTAATCGAGGAGGCGTTCAACGAAACAGCGCTGTCGGCTTTGATCACCCCGCCACCCGCCAAGCGGAGCTGGCCGCTGGCATTGACCGCCACATCGCCGCGAAAATCAATATTCCCACCGTAGGGAATGGGACTCGCGTCCGGCAGATAGAAATAGCCAAGATCCAAATTGGCAAACCCGCCGGAAGAAAACCGGTTGATCGCGAAATAGCCCATGCCGATAGCGCCTTCGCCCGCTTGGAAATCGGCGGCGCGTCCGCCTTGGGACACCACCATGTTGATGTCCGCGCCGGAGCGATTGGCGCCAGTTGCATAAAAACGTCCCGAAGAAACGGCCAAGGATCCTCCCAGCGCAGACGGTCCGCCCGCCGCACCGAGCACCGTCGCATCAGCGTAGAGCATCTGCGAACCGGCCAGCGAGATGCGACCGCCGTCGCTGTCCACCCGAGCCGGCAGGCCGAGAACAACCTTGAACGGGGTCAGGGGATCGGTCGGGGGTAACCCGAGGCGCTGCGGGCTGAAATCAAAGACCGCGGAGGAACCGCGCACATCAAACACCGCCCCTTGGTCGGCAACGATATTGCCAGAAATAGCAATCGAACCGCCCGGAAGAAGTTTACCCGCCCGCAGTTCGCTCTGATCAGGCAAGGCCAAAGCAATTCCGGCCGCCGAGAGGCGAGCGGACGATCCAATCTCGACGGTAGCTTGGGCCGAAGAAGCGGTTTGTGACTCTACCGCGGAGAGTCGGTAAGAACTGCGCCCCGCAAGAGTGATCGAACCACCGGGCGCATTAATCGAGCCATTGACCCTAACCACATCGCCTTTGAGAGAAACGAATGCTCCGGCCTCGGTGGTGATGCGAGATCCCGCCTGCATTTCCACGATGCCCAGAGCTTCGACTTTGTCTTCGGTAAAACCATCATCAAAACCGGTGGCTGAAAGATTCAATGAAACGGCCTGCCGATCACCGGAAAATTCAGGAACCAGAGGAACGAAAACATCCGTGCCCAAACGACGGAACACCCGGTCATTCACGCCAGCTTGTGATTGCTGGAGCAGCGTTTGGGCCATTGGCTCTATCACACTGGCGACGAGAACGCCCGGCTGGTTTGCCCCGAAACCATCGCGCCCTCCCAAGCCAACTAAACTGTAGGAAGAAAAGCCGCCCTTTTGGAAAAAGGCTGGAGAAAGTTTAATACCATTGGCGGGGATGATAGCGCCGCCCACATGGATGAAGTTGGACTGCAAGGTGAGAGAGCCCCCCTTGATTCCCGAGTGAGCCAGCATCGTACCCGCCAGTTGCAAGCCTCCTCC
>JBIJDZ010000051.1:0-14539 GCA_044343805.1 Chthoniobacterales bacterium
CGGCATCACCGGGCGTGACGATGTAACCCCAGCGTTGGGGCGTATCGAGCGTCGCATGCACGACGGTGAAATCACGGATGACCCGCTGCAGACGCAGATTGTCGAGCCACTCTTTGTCGGCGGGGGAAAGCCGGCGACGGGTCCAACGAATGGCCACTTCGGCCAAGTTGGTAAATCCTGTTTCTGAGGAACGCGAAGCCGCTTGCTCGTCGTGGTTGCCTTTGACGACAGGGCAATCCAAGGAGCGCACGGTTTCGACACAAGCGCTGGGATCGGCGCAGTATCCGACAATATCGCCGAGGCAAATATAGTGGGTGCAGCCTTGGATTCGGGCATCAGCCAGCACCGAGTGCAAGGCCTCGAGGTTGCTGTGAATGTCACCAAAAAGGGCGATGCGCATGATGGCGAAGGTTTATTCTCCTTCGGAAGTCATTGCTTGGCAATGTCGATTGCGGCGGGAGTTCAGTCGTTTTTCGGCGGTGAAAGCCGGTCCCGGGCGGGGATGTCGAGCTCGGCTTCGAGTTCTTTGATCAGCGTGAGCACGCGGGGCCGGCGTTGCTCTTCGCCGAGCAGGTAAATCTCCCGCAGTTTTTCGTAGGCCTCGCGTTCGCGACCGTCGCAGGCGGCCAGCTCGTAAACCGCGAGGCGCTTTACGTAAGGGGGGGCATCATCCATCTCGGCGGCTTTGCCGAAGGCCTCGGCGGCCCCGCAATGATCGCCAAACTTGTCACGCAGGAGCACGCCCAAACGCTCCTGCAGGAGGTATCGGTCCGGGTTGTTGGCGATACCACGTTCGAGAAACTCTTTGCCCAAGCGGTGGTATTCCCGCTCAGACCGCTGGCGGAGGAAGTCGCTCGGTTCTTCGGGGTTTTCCCGTGCGGCCACGGAGGCATTCCAAGCCATGTGCCAAGAGGCCAGATCCCAGTAGACAAGAGAGCGCGGTTGGAGGGTGGTGACGCTTTGGAACAAGCCGGCCATGCGCCCCCAGGCGGTTTGCTCCCAAGCGGTGTGAGCTTCGATCCAAAGAAAAGTCGCCACGAGGGAGCGGAAACCGCTCAGAGCTGCCGCGTAGGCGAGTTGCCCGATTTGCTCGCGCAGTCCGATCTCGATGGCGGCGGTGCGCAGATGCGCTGCGCGGTGACTGGCCGCCAAATTTTTTTCCAGGGGCAAGCGCAGCAAACCGAAGAGCAACAAAGCTCCGACTACCAGAACCCAGAGGCGGGCAGAGCGCATGGTCACAGCTCCTTGTTGTGAAAAACCACCGCGGCCAGCACCGTATAAACCGCAATGTAACCGAGCCCGAGGGCCAATGTCTGCCCCAGCAGAGTCAAAGGTATGGCGCTGCCGGCCACGATGTCGTCCGCCAGATTGAACGCCTGCAGATCGGGAAAAATCAGCGAGACGAGAGCCAGGAGCGTCTTGGTGACCCAACCCGACTCCGTCGCCGCCAGCCAATACTCGCGCGCGGTGGCTTGCAGGTGGCCGATGAAGTAAATGGCAAACGAAGTGATCGTCGTGAAAATCGTCGAGGTGGCGAAGGTCGATAGGAAAATCGTCAGAGCGGCCAGCAGCCATGATTTGCAGAGGATGACCAAGCCGCCGGAGACGAGGTTCGGGTCGTATCCGGCCGTGCGGATTTTTAGCAAGGCAGACTGGATTTCGGCGGCGGGCGCACCGGCCAATTCGAGTTCCACGGCATGCAGGAGGGTCTGGGTGCGCAGGAGGAGCACGGCGGCAAAGACAGAGCTCATTAGTAGTACGGCGAGGGTCAGCAGAAGAAAGACCCCGGATAATTTCCCCAAGATGTATTCGGTGCGGGCGACCGGCTTGGCCAAGATCGTGTAGATCGTGCGGTCCTCCAGGTCTTTCGGCAACAATGTGGCGGCGGCTAAAATGGCCAGCAATCCACTGAAAATGGTCATCGCGCCGAGGGCGATGTCTTTGAGCATTTGAAACTCTTCCTCGAAGCTGAAGCGGGCGAGAAAGAACGAGTTGCCGATGACCAGCAGGGCGAAAATGATGAGAAAATAAAAGACCTTGAGCCGGACGAGTTCCGTCCAGGTCACGGCAGCGATGGCGGTGATGCGGCGGATCATTTACGGGCGGGGAAGCGGGTGCCGACGTCGGCGTTGGCCAGGGCGGCGGAGATTTGGCCAGGGCGGCGTCCATCCAGAATCCATGTCTCGATGCCGGCCTCGGTGGCGAAGGAAACAGCTTCGAGCTTGCTGCCCATGCCGCCGGTGCTGTGTTCGCCTTTTTCCCCGGTGACATGCCGTCGGGCGTCGGTCACATCCGTGACCACGGAGAGGCGCTGCCCGTCGGCCTGCAGGCCGTCGCTTTGCGTGAGGATAAGATAGCGGTTGGCGTGGCAAAGGGCGGCGACTTCGGATCCCAGACGGTCGTTGTCGCCGAAGCGCAGTTCCTCCACCGCGACGGAATCGTTTTCGTTGATGACCGGGACGACGTTCGGGAATGCGAGAAGTTCGCGCAGCGTGTTCTCCGCATTGGCGCGGCGCTGACGGCTGTCGATATCCCCGTGCGTGAGAAGCAACTGGGCCGCGGTGATGCCGTGGGAGGCGAAGGCTTCCTCGTAGGTGCGCATGAGGCGGGATTGTCCGACGGCCGCGCACGCCTGCTTGGCGGGAAGGGATGCAGGACGTTTCGCGAGTCCCAGTGCGGCGACCCCGGCAGCGACGGCCGCGCTGGAGATCACCACCACAGAGTGACCGATGGCAACCACCTCGGCGATTTCGGCCGTGAGACGGTCGAACTGCCGGCGGTCGAGTTGCAGGCCATGGGCATCGGTGGTGAGGATGCCGGTGCCGAGTTTGACGACGATGAGGTGTTTTTTCATGAGCGGGCAAGGGCCAGACAGCCGGCTTCCAGTGCTATATCTTCTTTGACGTTACGATCCAAAAAAAGACGGAGCAGGGCCGCGCCGTCAAGAGCGCGGAGCAGGGCCGCATCATCAAGCAAGCCGGCCAGATTGCGGGATTCCGCTTCGAGGCCCGGAAATTGCAGCGAGGCGAGGCCGTGTCGCGCCCGCAGGACATCGGCGACCCGTTCGCCGACGACCCCGACCAAGCGGTGCCGCACCGCCACCGTGCGGGCTTCGATGAGTGCTTTGAGACGGGCTTCCTCGTCTTTGAGCCAATCTTCATCCACCGTGTCGCCGAGCCTCTTCATTTCCGCTTTGAACGAGGCGGTCAGTTCGTCTTCCGCGGCGGCGCGTGCGTCGCGCAGCAAGGCCTGCAAGCGGCGGGCCAGACGCAGCGCGGCACTGATGCGTCCTCCGGTCATGGTCGCGAGCAGTTCTCCGGTGGCGGCGGCAATTTCCAGCGAGGGAGCGTCGAGCGCGGGCGGTGCAGCCGTGCGCAGGGGAAAGTGGGTGCAGCGCGATACAATGGTGACAGGCAGAAGTCCCGGGTTGGTGGTCACCAGGATGAAAAGACAATTCGGCGGCGGCTCCTCGAGGGTTTTGAGGAAGGCGTTGGCGGCATTCACGTGCAGGCGGTCCGCATCGATGATGATGCCGGTCTTGACCGCACCCAAGCGGAAGCTGGTGGAAAAGAAGCGCCCGCAGAACTCTTTGAAAGCGTCGACCACAATGCGTCGGGATTTGGACTCAGGCTCAAGGATGTGGATGTCGGGGTGCGCGGCGATGGCATCCGCGGTGGTCTTGTTGACCATCGCGGCGATTTCCATGGCCAGGCGCACACGACCACTGCCGGGGGTGCCGGTGATGAGCATGGCGTGGGGCAAGCGGCCGATCTCGCGCGACCGCCGCAAGCGTTCGAGGATGTCAGCGGGCAAAAAAGCCATGGAATCGTTCGAGCAGAGTTTGTTGGATTTTTTCCGCGATGGTCTTTTCGGGCAATGATGCATCGAGGATGACGAAGCGGTCCGGTTCGTTTCCGGCAATCCGCAGATAGCCGTCGCGTACCGCTTGGTAGAACGCGAGAGGTTCACTTTCCATGCGATCCGTAGGACCGGATCGTTGGTGCAGCCGGCCGTAGGCCTGGCGGGCATCCATATCGAGGAGAAATGTGATGTCGGGGAGCGTGGGTCCGATGGCAAATGCATTGATCATCTCGACCGCGGAGATTTCGAGTCGGCGGGCAACGCCTTGGTAAACAGCCGTCGAGTCGTGGAAACGGTCACAAACGACGGTCTGGCCGGCAGCCAGGGCCGGGCGAATGACTTCGCGCACGAGTTGGGCGCGGCTGGCCGCAAAGAGCAGCAGTTCTGCCTCGGGCGCGAGCCCGTGACCTTCCGGAGCGTGCTGCAGGAGGTGGCGGATCTGGTCGCCCGCTGCGGTGCCCCCCGGCTCGCGGGTGGTGAGGTAAGGCAGGCCATGTGACGCGATCCACGATGCGAGGTGGCCGATCTGGGTGGATTTGCCACAGCCTTCGGAACCTTCAAAACTGACAAATAGGCCTCGTCTCATACGTTCCGGGGATTAGACTCTGATGTGGCTGCGGGGGCAAAAGCATTTCGCGGCTCAAGTGAGATGAAAATTGTTTTTGTCGAGACCGAGGATGACGAGCAGCCGTTTTTTGCGGAAAGCCTCGAAGGTCATGAGGTCGAGTTCGTGGAGACGATCGAGGATGTCCCGCGAGATGCGCAGATTGTTTCCGTCTTTGTGAACTCCCGCGTAGGCCCCGGCTTTTTGCGCTCCCATCCCAAGCTCCGGATGGTGGCGACGCGTTCCGCGGCGGTCGATCATCTCGACCTGAAAGCGGCGTCGAAGCGCCGGGTGACTCTCGCGCACGTGCCTGATTACGGTGCGGAGACGGTGGCGGAGCACACGTTTGCCCTCATTCTCGGGGTGACCCGCAAGCTGCGTCATTGTCTTGATTCCAAAAATCGCGGTCATGGCAGAAGCGAGCGTTTGCGCGGGATCGAGCTGCGCGGAAAAACTCTCGGAGTCATTGGAGTAGGGCGGGTCGGACGTCAGGCGATCGCGATAGCCCGGGCTTTTGGCATGCAGTGTGTCGGATTCGACCGGCGGCGTGATCCCTTGCTGGCCAAGGAACTGGGCTTCGAATACGTGTCCCTGGATCGGCTGCTCCGCTCGTCCAACATTATCACTTTGCACATCCCGCTGACCCCGGGCACACGCCACATGCTCAACGCGTCGCGCTTGGCGCGATGCAAGCATGGGGTGATTTTGATCAATACCGCCCGTGGCGCGCTCGTCGATATCGATGCTTTGCTTGAAGGGCTCAAAAGTGGACAGGTGGGCGGGGTGGGCCTGGACGTTCTGGAGGACGATACCGCTTTCCGGGCTGAACCATCAGGAATTATCGGCGCCCAGATCGTCCAGAAAATCCATGCCATGACCACGCCCGGGGGAGATCCCGAGCGACGGGAAGAGCGCTTGCGCGAGTTGCAGGGCATTATCCGCAACCGTCAATTGCTGGCGCATGAGAATGTTTTTTTTACTCCGCACGTCGGGTTCAACAGCGTCGAAGCCATCGAGCGGATCAATCTCGGTACGGTGGAGAACATCCGCAATTTCATCGCCGGCCGATTGAGCGAAGAGTCGATCGTCAAATGAAGAACTATTGGTTGGTCAAGCAAGAGCCGGACTCGTATCCGTGGGAGCAATTTGTGCGCGATGGCCGCACGGCGTGGACGGGTGTTCGCAATTTTCAGGCCCGCAACAATCTGCGGGCGATGAAGTGCGGGGACGAGGTCTTCTACTACCACAGCGTGACCGGCAAGTGTGTGGTTGGTTTGGCCCGCGTCGATCGCGAGGCTTATCCCGACAAGACGGCCAAGGAAGGCGCCTGGTCTTGTGTCGATCTCGAACCTGTGGCCTCCTGCAAAACACCGGTGTCCTTGGAGCAGATCAAAGCCGATCCTTCGTTGGCCGATATCGCCCTGCTCAGGCAATCTCGTCTGAGCGTGATGCCCCTGACGGCCGCCGAGGCCAAAACTCTTCGCCAGCTCGGAGGGCTCAAATGAAAAACGGCAATATTCTCTGGGTGGTCGGGTGCGCGGTGCTCTTCTTCATTCTGACCATCGTCGGAATTTACGTCGCGGATCAATCCGTGCTGGAAGCGGTGCGTGCCGGCTACGGCGCCGGACTGACGGATTTAGCGCGCTTCTTTTCCCGCTATGGAGACTTTCCGTTTCTGCTGGGAGGCGGTATCGTCGCTCTGGGTGTTGCGCTGCGGATGAAACGCCGCGATTGGGTGCGGATCTTGGTGGCGATGATTTTATCGGGCGTGCTGGCCGGCTTGATAACAAACGCCACCAAACTCGCCACGGGGCGGGTGCGTCCTCGGGTGGAGAACGTCGAGCACGGCTGGTACGGCCCGAAGAATGGCGGTGAGTGGGTTTCCCTGCGCCATGATTTCCAAGCTTTCCCGTCGTCCCATTCCTCGTGCGCCTTCGGATTTTTCTTTCCGTTGTTTTTCTCGCGCCGGTTGGCGGGGAGTGCCGGGTTGGGCGTGGCCGTGTTGACGGCGTGGTCGCGCGTGCAACTCAACGCGCACCATCTCAGCGATGTGGCTGCGGGGGCTTTAGTGGGCCTTTTGGTTGCCTGGTTTGTTTGGCGTTGGATCGTCCAACGCGGCGGACTTTCCCGCTGGCTGGGGCCGGCTTAGGTGTATTTGAGCACTTCTTCGACGGTTGTTTCGCCATCGAAGATGGCCTGCAAACCCTCTTCGCGGAGCGTGCGCATTCCGAGTTCGATAGCTTTTTGTCGCAACACCACGCCCGGGGCGCGCTGGTTCACCATTTCACGCAACGTGTCATTGAGCCGGAGGGTCTCGTAAATACCTTTGCGGCCCTTGTATCCGGTCTCGTTGCAATCTTCGCAGCCGCGCCCCTTGTAGAATTGCTTGTCTCCGACCTCATGCGCGGAGAGTCCGAGGAGCGAGAGTTCATCGTCGGTCGGCTCGTACGGCTCGAGGCATTTCGGGCAGATGCGCCGGACGAGGCGTTGCGCGACGATCAGCTCGAGCGAGGCGGAAATAAGGAACGGCTCGACCCCCATGTCGATGAGGCGGGTGACGGCGCCCGTGGAGTCATTGGTGTGCAGGGAGGTGAACACCAAGTGGCCCGTGAGCGAGGCTTGGATGGCGATCTGCGCGGTTTCGAGGTCGCGCGTTTCACCGACGAGGATGCGGTCGGGGTCCTGCCGGAGAAAGGCCCGCAGACAGCGGGCAAAATCAAGTCCGATACCCTCGTTCACGGGCACCTGCATGATGCCGTCGATATCGTATTCAACCGGATCCTCGGCCGTGAGGAGTTTGGACGCCGGATCGTTGATTTCTCTCAAGCAGGCATACAGCGTGGTGGTTTTGCCGGAGCCGGTGGGGCCGGTGACAATGATGATGCCGTTGGGCAACTTGATCATGTCGCGGATCGTTTTTTTAACCCGTTCCGGCACGCCGAGCTTGTCGAGATCGAGTTGGACGGCCGAGCGGTCCAAAATACGCAGCACGACACTCTCGCCGAATTGCGTGGGCAGTGTGGATACGCGTAGGTCGATCGGAAACGGTTTACCCTCCCGGATGATCGAGCGCTGGATACGGCCGTCTTGGGGCAAGCGGCTTTCCGCGATGTTGAGATTCGAAATAATTTTGACGCGTGAGATGAGCTCGCGGGAGATGGCGCTGTAGGCCTTGCGGTCGCTTTTGGTCAAGAGGGAGCGGAGCGTGCCGTCCACCCGCATGCGCACATCCATGAACCCCTCGAAAGGCTCGAAGTGGATGTCGCTGGCTTTGGCTCTGATGCCGATGTCGATAAGGCTGTCGATGATCTGGGTGACGTATTGCGCCCGTTCGTTGTCGCTGAGCTGTCCGGAGGCTTTGCTGGACAACTCGCTTAGTTGCTCGCGGAGTTCTTTTTGCGAGAGGTTCGAGAAGCCTTCGGTCGCGTAGTCCGTCGACTCGTAATACCGCGCGATGAGTTCCTCGATCCGAGGCACCGGGGCGACGCTGATCTGGAAGTCTTCGTTGAGGGCGAAGCGCAGTTCGGAAATGGCTTCGGAATTGAGCGGGTCGCTCAGGGCAATGTAGAGCACGCCGTGCACTTCCGCGACGGGAAGTACGCGGTGCAGACGGGCCAGCCCCACGGGAATTTTGTCGCGCAGCCGATTTTCCAACTCGAAACCGGAAAGATCAATGTAGTTGGCTCCGATCGAAGTCGCGATGGCATGGTAGAAGCTGTGTTCTTCAAGATAGCCTTCATTGATGAGAAAGTCTTCCGGCGCGCGACCACTCTCCAGCAGCGCAGGCAGGATTTGCTCGGCCTGCTCGGGCGTAAGGACGCCTTGATCGGAGAGGGTGGTGATGACGAGATGCGGGTCCATGTTTTAGTCTGAATCTCCCATGGTGACGGCCAGGACTTCATCGAAAGTGGTGAGGCCGGCGAAAACCTTCTGGAAGCCGTCCTCGCGCAAGGTGCGCATCCCTTGCTCGCGGGCCCGTTTGCGGAGTTGCACCGTGCTGACTTGCTCGGAACGATCCTCGCCCTCGCCCATACGATTGATCATGTGGCGCATCTCGTCGTCCACCTTGAAAATTTCAAAGATGCCAACACGCCCGCGGTAACCGGTGAAGCGGCAGCGTTCGCAGCCAATGGGTTTGTAAAATTGGGCATCGGCAACTTGATCAGGGGCGAGTCGAAGGGAGCTGAGTTCCGCATCGGAGAGGGTGGCCGGTTCCTTGCAGGAACAGAGTTTGCGGCACAGGCGCTGGGCCATGACGGCGCGTACGGCGCTGGAGACAAGGAAGGGTTTCACGCCGATGTCGATGAGACGGGCGATGGCGCCGGGGGCGTCGTTGGTGTGCAGGGTCGAAAGCACCAAGTGGCCGGTGAGGGAGGCATTGATGGCGATGCCCGCGGTTTCCAAGTCACGAATTTCACCGATCATGATGACGTTGGGCGCCTGACGCAGGATGGCCCGGAGTGCGCGGGCGAAGGTCATCCCGATCTCGCTTTTGACGTGCACCTGATTGACGCCCGGCATCACGTACTCGATCGGGTCTTCCACCGTGATAATTTTGCGGGTCTCGTTGTTGATCTCCGACAAGCAGGCGTAAAGCGTGGTTGTTTTGCCGGAGCCCGTCGGGCCGGTGACAAGGATGATGCCGTCGGCCAGTTTGATGAGACTGCGGAAGTATTCCTGATCGTCGCTCATAAACCCGAGGTCAGGCAGCTTGATCGAGAGCGTGGACTGGTCGAGCAGACGCATGACGATAGATTCGCCTTGCGAGGTGGGGATGGTGGAAACACGAAGGTCGAGCGATTTGCCCCTGACTTGGCACTGGATGCGGCCGTCCTGCGGCACGCGCTTCTCGTCTATGCTCATCGTTTCCGTCATGATTTTCAGGCGGCTGATGACGGCGCTTTGCAGAGTTTGGGGGAGAAGTTTGTATTGCTCGAGCTCACCATCGATGCGGAAGCGGATGCGGAAGCCCGACTCGACCGGCTCGAGGTGGATGTCGCTGGCGCGCATCTCCTGGGCTTTCTCGAGAAAATCTTGCACGAGGGTGATAATCGCGGCGTCGTCCTCGCCCGTGTCACCAGCCGCCTCTTCTTCGGTTCCGGCGGCGAGGAGTCCCTCCTGTCTGGGATAAATCTCGGACAGCAGCGCTTCGACGCGTGCCGGATCACCGTAGAGAAAATCCACCTCAGTTTTGAGCAGGAACGGCACTGTATCGAAAGCTTCGAAGTTCAACGGATCGCCGATGGCCACTTGCAGTCCGTGGTCGGTCTTCCGCAGCGGCAGAATGCGGTGACGGCGCGCGACTTCGCCCGGGACCATTCTTTGCAGTTCTTGGATGCGTTGGACGGTTTCTTGGTCGTCGAGGTCGGCGAAGGTCAGGCCATGGAAATGAGCCACCGCCTCGTGGACGTCGCGTGGCTGCAGGGCCCCATCTTCCATGAGAGCCTCGATGACCTTCGCATCGGGATGCTGTTCGCGCGCCGCATCGACCTGTTGTTTGGTCACCCGGAATTGAT
Source organism: Chthoniobacterales bacterium (assembly GCA_044343805.1). Classification (GTDB taxonomy): domain Bacteria; phylum Verrucomicrobiota; class Verrucomicrobiia; order Chthoniobacterales; family JACTMZ01; genus JACTMZ01. The sequence continues at coordinate 9,982 of JBIJDZ010000051.1, forward strand.
CCAGCAGGATTTCGAGAACTTGATCGTCGGTTTGCACAGGCGGGGAGAAAAAGATTGCTTAAAGCTGCCGGCTTCCGGTGTCAAGGAAGGCGGCTGGCGAATGTCGCGTTGTCAACCTTGTCACGTTGCCTATGATACCCGCCGGTCTTTATCCCCAATGAGCAAATATCAAACCTATCTTCTCTTCGGTGCCCCGGGTTGCGGGAAAGGCACCCAAGGCAAAGCGCTCGGCACGATCCCCGGCTATTACCACTGTGCGTGCGGGGACGTGTTCCGCTCGCTCGACCTGCGCACGTCGCTTGGCCAGGAGTTTCTCGCCTACTCCAGCCGGGGCGAATTGGTGCCCGACGACTTGACGATCAAGCTGTGGAAGCTGCGAATCGACCAGATTGTCGAGTCGCACGCGTTTCACCCCGACCATGATTTTTTGTTGTTGGACGGCATTCCGAGGAATGTCAATCAAGCCCATTTGCTCGGTGACGTCTTGCGCGTGCGCCGGATTTTTCATCTGTCCTGCCCGGACCGATCCAAGCTGGTCGAGCGCCTGAAGCGTCGGGCCTTGCGCGACAACCGTTTTGACGATGCTAACGAGGAGGTGATCAAGCAGCGTCTGGAAACCTACGATCACGAGTCCAAGCCTCTTTTGGAATTTTACGGCGAAGACCTGATCGACCACATCGACGCCACCCACTCGCCCGTGGATGTGCTGGCGCAGCTGGCTAACATCTTGGTGCAGGATCGTCGCAATCATTTCGGTGAAGAAGGCTTCAGTGTCGTGACATGAGCGGTCAGTTCGAGAGCTTGCGCGCTAGCAGCCTGTATTGCCGGCGATGCGGCCAAGCTATGCCCGTGAGAGAGCGCCTTTTGCTGATTCTGCCCGACAAAGAAATCTACGACTATCTTTGCACTGGTTGCGCGGATTCGCTCGGGCAGCGCGAAGTCACCGCCGGCGAGTTGGTTCAAGCCCGCGCCCGCCGCAATCCCCGCGGACGTCGTCACTAAGATAGACGCATGAATGTCATATTTCTCGGGAGCGGAGATATCGGTTTGCCTTCGTTGCGTTGGCTGCTTGATGCTGCCGGGACAACGGTTTCTGCCGTGGTAACTCAACCGGATCGCGCGGCTGGACGTGGCCTGCAGGTTCGCCTGTCGGCTATCAAGGAGCTTGCCGTAGCTCGCGGCATTCCCGTCCTGCAACCCTCCAAAGTCCGCGATCCCAAGGCTATTGCGGAGATTGCATCTTATCGCCCCGATCTTCTGGTCGTGATGGCTTATGGACAAATTCTGCCGCAGTCCTTGCTCGATGTGCCCCGCGTGGGCGCCCTCAATCTTCACGCCTCCTTGCTGCCGCGTCATCGCGGGGCAGCGCCGGTTCACGCCGCGATACTGGCCGGTGATGCCAAATCCGGAGTGACTGTCATGTGGATGGATGCGGGTTTGGATACCGGGGATATTTTGCTTTCGTGTGAGTGTGCGATTTCGCCTGATGAAACGGCGGGGACGCTGCATGACAAGCTGGCGGACCTCGCTCCGCAAGCCTTGGCCACCGCATGGCCGCTGCTGTGCGGGGGAAAGGCACCCCATGAGCCGCAGGATGTCACCCAAGCCACCTATGCTCCGAAGCTCAATCGAGCCTTGGGTCGCCTCGATTGGGAGCAAAGTGCCGCAGAAATCGCCCGCAAGATCCGCGGCCTGCATCCATGGCCGGGATGCACGGCCCGGGTCGAGGTGAATGGCGGGAAGATCCTTGATTTGAAAATCCACCGCGCGGCGGAGGTTGGCGGGGCGGCGGCCGTGGAAGATTTGCGTTTTGCCTGCGCGGGTGGTGGGGTGCTCCAAATCCTCGAACTGCAACCCGCCGGCGGCCAACGCATGAGTGCGGAGGTGTTTCTTCGCGGTCATCGTGTTTTGCGTGCGGTGAGAGCTTGAGTCCGGCCTCGTCGTGCGTCCTGAAGCCGTCAAGGCAACAATACCTTCGCATTAATACGAGCTTGCGCCTCGGGCTCTCCGGCTTTACCGGTTCGTATCCATGAAAGCGTCACTCCTCTTCGGGTTCCTTGTTCTTGTTTCCTCGTCTCTTGTTCTTGCCCGCGGAGGAGGGGGCGGAGGTTTTCGTGGTGGTATGGAAGGCGGGGGCTTCAGGGAAGGGGCCATGGAAGGTGACGCATTTCGCGAAGAAGCACCCCGCATCGATGATAACTACGACGCGGCCGTGCGGGATGATGCCGATCTCAACCGGGACGACGACGCGAATCTCCGTATCAATGACGCCAACGGCTCTGCTGATGTCCGCGTGCAGCCCGAAGGAGACGACACCGCAAACGTGGATGTCCGCACCGCCGACGGAAAAAATTACGATGCCAACATTGCCGGTCCCGATGGCTACCGGAGCGGCTATATCTGGCAAAACGGCGGCTATGTCGCGGTCAACCTCGACCCCTTTGTCCCATACTTGGCCCCCTACGGCGCATGGACCGGTTGGAACGTTGTGACGCAACCCGAGTACGTCCAATACCCGGTCTATGCCACTTATCCGGTGGAGACGGCTGTCGAGGTGGCCCTGCAAAAACTCGGGCTCTACACGGGCCCGATCGACGGTGATGCCTCCTCATGTGCGGGAGCCATCGAGCAATACCAGATGCAAAACAGCATGCCGGTCACGGGAGCTATCAGCCCGGAGTTATTGACGGCTCTGGGCATCCAAGCCTCCTTTGAATAGCAGATCAAACAGAAGCAGCGCTCCGAGAACGGTCCCGACCGGGAACAAGAACAACATCAGGATGCCCGCAGTGACAAGCACCCGGTGGAACCACAGCGCCCGGTAACGATACTTGAACAGCGCCAGACCTGCGAAGATGGCTCCAAGCACAAAAAACGCGTACACAAGCAAGGCTATTCCCTGTGAAGTGTGGATGCCGGATGCGAGCTCTTCTGTGTCTGCGGCGCCACTGATTGCCAACGTGTTAAATGTCCGGCACATTTGAACCAGAAAGAAGACACACATCAATACCGAGGAGGCCAGGAACGCCGTCCCAAGGGCAGCCATCCGCGGCCCGGGCCGTTTCTGCGCCCAGCCAAATAAGATAAGCGTCCCGAAGACCATAACCAGCAGCGGCCAGAACCACCGGTCTTGCACAGGTGTCTTGGTGTCTGACGCTGCAGCCTCATCAACGCGGGTCAGCGTCACGAAGAACTCGTCATCCTGCAATTTCCCGATCCGGTTGGACACGCCAGCAGTAACCGGTTTCCTGATGCCGACCGAACCGGTGTCGTTGCCGACCGAACTGGTGTCGTCGGGATGGTTTCGCACTTTCACATCCAATGTGTAACGACCACCCTGATGCTGCCAAACCGAACCGGCCACCGTGTAGCTGGCGTGCGGCAGGCGGATGATGTCCGTGAAAGCGCGCTGGTTGGCGGACAAGTTCAGCTGCTCCACGATGTTGGTTGTCGGGTTCCGAATCTCCAGATTGACGACCAACGGAACGGGATCTTTGAGCGGTTTCGGCGAGGCAGGCCGCACCAAAGACACCACCGCCGGCAACGCAATCCCCACCAAGACCGGCACCACAAGCAGAACGGCCAGCAACAACCAGCATCCGCTGCGTTTTTGGGGTTTCGGCTGGGCGCTTGGCATCTGATTCGCGCCTTGCGCTTGGTCGTGCGCGGCAACCGGGGCTGCGATCCCCGCATGGGCGGCGGGTTGCTGGTCGTCCGTGCCGCTGACCGACTCCACAGCCGTGCCGCCTGCCACGGTCTCCACGCGGGTCTTGAATGCGCTGGCCTGTTGGTAGCGGAGGGAGGGTTCTTTCTCCAGTGCCTTGAGCACCACCTCATCGAGCCGCACATCCACCTCGACGCGTTGCGAGGGCGACGGGAAACGGCCGATCGGCAGTTCGCCGGTGAGCATTTCGTAAAACACGACCCCGAGCGAGTAGATGTCGGCGCGATGATCCACGGTCTCCGGTTTCTCGATCTGCTCCGGCGCCATGTATTGTGGCGTACCGACGGCGTGGCGGCTGAGCGTGAGGGCGGGCGCGGCGGTATCGGCACGCATCAGCTTGGCCAAGCCAAAATCGGCGATCTTCACGCGGCCCTGGGTATCGATGAGGATGTTTTCCGGCTTGATGTCGCGGTGGACGATGCCGCGGTCGTGGGCGAACTGGAGCGCCTCGCAGATCTGCGGGACGATGGCCAGCGCCTCGCGCGGGCTGAGGTGCCCGCCGCGTTGGAGTTGCCGCAGGTTGGCGCCGTCCACGAACTCCATCACCAGATAGGCGTAGGCACCGGCCTGGCCGAAATCGTGGACGCCGACAATGTTCGGGTGGCTGAGCTGGGCCAAGGCGAGGGCCTCGCGCTGGAAGCGTTCGCCGAAGGCCGGGTCCTCCGCTGCCTCCGCAGGCAGGATCTTGAGCGCCACGAATCGGTCGAGGCTTGTTTGCTTAGCTTTATACACCGCGCCCATGCCGCCTTTGCCCAGCCATTCGAGGCTCTCGAACTGTGGGAAAAGCTTCGCCAGTTCCTCCGGCGCCGGCGGTGTGAACCCCGCCATGCCGGG
>JBIJDZ010000052.1:0-14471 GCA_044343805.1 Chthoniobacterales bacterium
TCCACAACCCCGTCATGGGAGGTGCCGCCCGCCTTTGCGGTTTTGTCCGCAACGACTCTCCGCTTTCCATGGTGAAAGACTGCCGCGACCGTCTGGCCGAGGGTCGCAATATCCTGATTTTTCCGGAGGGCACCCGATCGACAGATTTTCCCGTCGGGCCCTTTCATCATGGTTACGCCTCGGCCGCCGCCCGCGCGGGAGCGGTCATTCGCACAGTGCTGATCGAGTGCGACACGGATTACTTCGGCCGGAGCTTTTCTTTCTTTCAACCGGCCCGGTGCCCCATGCGCTTCCGCATCACCACCGGCGACATATTTCAACCAGCGCCCGACGACGATCCTCGCGCCATCTCCGCCGGGATTGAAAAATATTTCCGGGCGAACCTCTTGCGTGATGCCCAGGGGGTGCGTCGATGCAACCCATGAATTTTCCAAACAGCGAGACGCGACACGGCCTGATTATCCCGAGCTTCAACTCCGGTGCGCTGCTCGAGAAAACCGTCCGTGAGGCCCTCGACTATTGGCAACCTGTCTTGGTCGTCTGCGACGGTTCAACCGACGGCAGCTCGGCCGCATTGTCGGCCCTGGCGGGGGAGAACCCGTCTTTGCACCTCATCCGGCTGGCGACGAACAAAGGCAAAGGCGCGGCCGTTCTGGCCGGCCTCGATTACGCCGCCGAACACGGTTGGACTCATGCGGCGGTGTTCGACGCCGATGGCCAACACGAGGCCGCCGACCTGCCGCGCTTCATGGAAGCATCGCGATTGCATCCCGCAGCCATGATTCTCGGCGAACCGGTCTTCGGCCCCGAGGCCCCCGCCCTGCGAGTGCAGGGACGCCGCTTCGGCAACTGGTTTGCCAACCTTGAGACATGGTGGGGCGGCATCCACGACTCACTCTACGGCTTCCGCGTGTATCCGGTGGAAGCGTCGCGAAAAATTCTCCGGTCCATCTGCGGGGGGCGCCGCTTCGACTTCGACACCCAACTGGCCGTGCGCCTTTATTGGCAGGGTGTCCCACCGCTCAACGTTCCCACCCGCGTGCATTACCGGGAAAAAAGCAACGGCGGGGTCAGCCACTTTCACTACCTGCGCGACAATCTTCTGCTCATCGCCGTTCACGCCCTCCTGATTTTGCGCTCTTTCACCCTCATCCCGCGTCTGCGCCGATTCCGCCGGCGGGCCAGGCTTACGCTGTCATGATTTCCCCGCATCTCCGCCGCCAAATGACCTATGCCGCCGCCGGCGCCTTGGCTGGAGCTGCTGCCGGAAAAATTCTCCGCGGCAATTGCGGACGGGCCCATGACTTCGCCCTGGCTCTTTCCACCCTGCTCCTCGCCCCCGTGCTGATCCGCAACTGTCCATGGTATGGCGACGTGATCACCCGTTTCCGCACCGCGCAGAACGAAGTGTGGCTCACGATCGACGACGGACCGGACCCGCATGACACACCGGAAATTCTCGACGTCCTGCAGCGACACGGGGCCCGCGCGACATTCTTTGTCATCGGCCGCAAGGTCATGAAATACCCCGCGCTGGCCCGCGCCATTGTCGAGGCCGGGCACGATCTGCAAAACCACACCTACAGCCATTCCGCCTGCTGCTTTTGGGCTGCCTCGCCGCAGGTTGCCGCCCGGGAGATCTCCCTCGGCTCCGCCGCGATCCGCACGGTCACGCGGACACAACCCACCCTTTTCCGCGCTCCCGCCGGGCTGGCCAACCCGTTCGTCCACGCTGCCGCCGAGAAAGCCGGCTTGACCGTCACCGGTTGGAGCGCTGACGGCCACGACGGAATTTCGCACGATCCCGACCGCGTGCTGTCGAGCATTCTCCGCCGTCTCCGCCCCGGTCGCATCATTCTGCTTCACGAAGGTCCGGTGGCCGGAATCTCCCCCGGCACCCGGGCCCGCACCCTCGATCGACTGTTGCAGAATCTCCAATCCCGCAACTACCGCACCGTCCGTCCGTCCCCGTGACCAAACCCCGGCCTTTACTTGCCCGGTGGAAATCCTAATTTTTAAACCGAAACATGGCTGCTGTAACCATTGAACGCCTCAAATCCATGCTGGTGGAAAACTGCATGGTCAAAGTCGATCCCCAGACCATCCTCGAGGAAACCCCTCTTTTCGGACCCGAAAGCATCGGGCTGGATTCCCTCGATGCCCTGCAAATGACCATTGCGGTGGAAAAAGAATATGGCGTGGCTATCGGCGATCCGGCCACGGCGCGCGATGCCTTGCAAAGCCTCGGCGTTCTTCGCGATTGGATCACCAGTCGTCAACCCGCCGCATAAAGTCATGACCACGGCCCGCGAAACATGCGATGTGGCCATCATCGGCGGCGGACCGGCCGGCAGTGCAGCCGGCAGCAAACTGGCTCGCGCCGGTCTGCGCGTCACCATCTTCGAGAAAGAAAAATTTCCGCGCTTCTGCATCGGTGAATCGCTTCTGCCGCACGGGAACGACCTGCTCAAAGAGATCGGTGTTTGGGAAAAAATGGAGGCCGCCGGTTTCCTGCGCAAATACGGCGCCGAATTCACCACCGGCGACCAGTCGCGCCTGCACCGTCTCTGGTTCGGACAAAACCTCGGGTCCGCCCACGAATACACCTACCAAGTCGAACGCGCCGCCTTCGACCAATTGCTGCTGGATCACGCCCGCGAGAGTGGATGCCGCGTGCACGAGCAGACGCGCGCCACCTCGCTGGAAAATCCCGACACGGAACACATGACCCTCCACGGCATGGGACCCGACGGGCCGCGGCTTCTCCACACCCGTTGGGTCATCGATGCCAGCGGACGCAATTCTTTCGCCGGCGCGCGGGTCGGACTCCGCCGCACCGTGACACAAAAAGTCCGCCGCGTGGCCATCTACGGTCACTTCTCCGGTGTGACCCGCAACTCGGGCCGGGCCGAAGGCCACATCACGATCGTGCGGGTGAACGGAGGCTGGTTCTGGATCATTCCGCTGGCGGGTGACCGCACATCCGTCGGACTCGTCCTCCCGACCGACCGTGCCCGCACCAGCCCCGACCGTGACTTGCAAGACATCTTCCAAGAGGCCGTGGAATCAGCCCCCGCCGTCCGCCAACGTCTCCGGGAAGCCGAACCACTCACGCCGCTCCGTGCCACCGGGGACTACAGCTGGAAGTTTTCATCCTTCGCCACCGGCCGCATTCTCCTCACCGGCGATGCGGCGGGATTTGTTGATCCGATTTTTTCCTCGGGCGTCATGCTCGCGCTCAAATCCGGACTGCGCGCCGCGACCCTGCTGCAACACGCCGACGGGGCGAAGCGTTCCCTCAAACATTCGGAACGCACCGCCTACACCCGCGAAGTCACCCGTTGGATGAACCATTACTCCCGCCTCATCCGTTCGTTTTACGACCGCGCCGGTTTCGAAGTTTTCATGAGCCCGCAGCCTGTCCTGCACATTCCCGGCAGCGTGGCGCGACTTGTCGGTGGAGACACGTCGCCCTCTTGGGCTGACCGCATCCGGTTGCGCGCATTCCAAGCCATCTGCCGCGCCCAACGTCTACTACCTATTGCCCCGGCCATTCCATCGCTGCGCTGAGCGCCGGTGCACCCATGCCTCTTCTCCGCTCACCGTCCGCCGCGCTTTTTCTACTGGTTCTTTTGGGAGCGGGCATCTGGTCGGCGCTGACCATACGTTTCGAGACGGAGCTGCTGCCTGTCCTGCCCCCGCAATTGCCCAGCGTGAGGGGGCTGGACGAATTCTCCCGTCTCGCCGCCGGCGACCATGAAATCTACGCCGTGCCCGATCCAGCCCTGTCTGCGGAAGAACGCGGAGAGTTGCTGGCCAAAACCCGCGCCGCCATAGCGAAACTGCCGGGCGTAGCTTCCGTTTCCACGACGCCAGAAACCATCGCCGAGCATACTGGCATCTTGGCCGCATGGCTTCTCCTCAACAGCCCCCCGGAGGTTTTTGCCTCGACCATGGAAAAGCTCGGCGACAGGTCGGTGCGCGATCGCCTGGCCTCCATCCCGGCCCGGTTGACCGGTGCCGTCGATCCCGTCGAGATCGTTCAACTCCAAATCGACCCGCTTGGTCTGCTCCCCGCGTCCGGACCTGCACCAGCACTTTCCCCGGGAGTATCCGAATTTCTCATCATCACTCCCGCTCGGACGTTGGCCGGTGCCGCAGCCGATGCCGAGTTCGTCGATTCACTGCGCGCGGCGCTGCGCAGCGCCCTGCCACCGGGCGAAGCAGAGCATGTTCTGTTGACCGGACATCCTGTTTTCAATGCCGACATTTCGCGGCAGATGCGGCGCGACATGATCTTGATGATTGCCGTGGCGACAGCCTTGCTGCTGGCGGCATTTTATCTTTTCTACCGCACGCTGCGTCCGCTCGGTTGGATCATCCTGCTCCAGTTTTTCGCCCTCCTCGCCGGACTGGTGGCGGCCCGAATTCTTTACGGCGGATTGAACGTTATCAGCATCGGCTTTGCTTCGATCCTCCTCGGCGTCGGGATGGACTACAGCATTTTGGTTTATCACCACTTCGGATCACCGCACCGTAATGATACCCGGGTCTGGCACACGCTGCGCCGCGCGATCTGGTTCAGCGCCTTGGTCACCGCGGCGGCTTTTTACTTTCTGGCCCTCACTTCGTTCCCCGCCTTGCAACAACTCGGCGTGCTGGTCGGCACCGGGCTGCTGGCTTCAGCGTTGATGGCCACCTGGCCGCTGCGACTCATCCTCGCCGCCCGTCCCCCGGAGGCTCCCCGCGCTCTTTTCCGCGCCAGCAACCGCGCGGCGGAAATCATCTTGCGTCATCGCGGGCTTATCCTCGGACTCGGCTGCGCTTTGCTGGCCGGCATTTTCTGGTTCCGCCCGTGGGCTCCGGCATCCGGATTTTACCAACCGAACCTCGACAAACTGCGACCGGTCGGCAGCGAGGCCTACACCGCCCAAGAATGGTTGCAACAACTCGACCCGACAGCCGCGGAGGCCATCTATGTGCTCCGCGCCTCCGACCACGATACGATCCGCCGCACGGCCCCGTCCTTGGCCCATGCCGTCCTGCCAGAGAGCAAAACCGATGCCTCCTGGAACATTCCCTCGGAGTCGGCCCGCATCGCCAACCTCGCCGTATGGCCACGCAACACCGCGGGCCGATTGGAGACCGCCTTCGCCGAGGCCGGCTTGGGAGCGGAATGGTCCAACCAGACCCTTCAAATGGCCCGGGCCATCGAACAAGCCTCCTTAGGTCAACAGGATGCGTTTGCCCAGATTGCGCCAATCCTCCGGACCATGGCTGGTCACGATGGGGAAGATGCTTACGCCATTTTGCGGCTGCCCGGTGCAGCCGAAAATCCCGTCCCGCCGGGTGGATGGTCGCAGCTCGACCCATCGGTTGAAATTTTGCCGGTCAGCTGGGTCTCTCTCACGGCAGAGGTCACGGCTTTGGCCCAGCGGGACTTCACCCGACTCGGGCTGGCCATGCTCGGCGCCATCGTTGTTCTCTGCGCGCTGGCCCAGCGATCTTGGCGGATGGTCGGATTGAACTTTCTCGCCCTCGCTCTCGCCGCCGGTCTGTGCTTGGGCCTGATGCGGCTGACCGGCACTTCGCTGACTCCGCTCTCGCTCATCAGTCTCCCGCTTTTGGTCGGGCTGGTTGTGGACTACAGCCTGCATGTGCTCATGGCCCTGCATAACCAGAAGGGCGATCTGTCCAAGACTTACGACCATCTCGCCGCCCCGATTTTGCTCACCGGGATCAGCGCCTGCATCGGCTTCGGTGCTCCGGCCCTCACCGGCCAGCCCGCTCTGCAAAATTTCGGCTTGGTTATGGATCTCGGTATCATCTCCGCCGTCGCCGCGGGCCTGATCCTGTTGCCCCCGTTTTACCTGATCGGCCGCAAACGCGATTACCGGGAAAGAAAGTTTTACCGTGCCCTCTATCAAAAACGGGGGTTTGAATGGATCCTGCTCGGCTGGCGTTTGCTCGGTGAACGCGGCGCGTGGCTCGTCTCGCGGACACTCGGACTTTTCTATGCCCTGACTCATCCCGCCACGGTGCAAGCCGTGCGGGACAACCTCTCCCTCCTTGATGCCCGCAAGGCCACCTTCTTCTCGGCCTGCCGCCTCTTCATGAACCAAGCGGAAAACTTTTCCACCTACGGCCGCTTGTCCGTGCGACCGACCTCCGATGTCGTCGATATGATGGGATTTCGTCAGGGCTTCGAGCACCTGCAACGCGCCCGCGACCGTGGTCAAGGCTGTCTCCTCGTCACCGGGCATCTCGGGTTTTTCGAGCTGGGCGGTCTCATCATGGCACAACTGGGATTTCCCATGACCGCGCTCACTTTGCCCGAACCCACCACGGCACTGACGGAATGGCGCGCCGAATTTCGCGCCCGCTGGGGTGTCAAAACCATCGTGGTCGGCAACGATTCGTTTTCCGTGCTCGATATCGTCCGGTCTCTGCAAGGCGGGGCTTTCGTGGCGTCGCTGGCTGATCGGCCCTATGACGGCAACAGCGTTCCCGTGGAACTGCCGCACGGGCGTATCCCTTTCTCCACCGGGCCGGTCTTGCTGGCTCTGCTGGCGGGCTGTCCGATCGTGCCCGTCGGGATCACGCGCCAACCAGACGGCCAATACCACATCGAGGCGCGGGCCTTCATCGAACCGGTCTGGCTCCCGGAAGGCCGTGAGGAAACGTTGCGTCACTACACCCGCGAAGTCGCCGCCGCACTCACCCCTCTCTTCGTCGCTTACCCCGAGCAGTGGTATCATTTCGCGCCGCTGCGCTGCGATTGACATGAAAAAACTTACCGCCATCTGCACAGCCATCCTGCTCACCCATGCCGCGGCAGGGCGGGAATTGGCCGCTGATGAGGCCGCCGCCTTGGAAAAGCGATTCCTGTCCGCCCAGCAAAACACCCGCACCCTGCAGGCTGACTTCAAGCAAATCATCACCGCACCGGGTTTGCGTGACGCTGCAGCAAGCACGGGGCGATTGCTTTACCTGGCCCCGGACAGCCTGCTCGTGACTTACACCGATCCGGCCGGCGATTACCTGCTCCTTCGCGGAAACAAGTTCACCTCCCAGCGGGCCGGAAAATCAACCATCCGCGATGCATCAGATCCCTCCGCCCGAGCTCTCACGGCTCTACGTGACCTCTTGCGCGGCGCACCGGCCGGCAACGTCATGACGCGCTCCGTGACTCAAAGCGGCAACAAATACCTCGTGACCTTGACTCCTTCCGTGCCGGGGTTGAATCAACCGGAGCGCATCGAAAACCTCCTCGAGGTCTCGTCCTTGCAACTGCAATCCATGACCATCACGCTGCCACGCGGCGCCACCATGCAGTTCATTTTCTCACGCATCCGACGGAATACCGGGCTCGATCCCAAAGCATTCGACCTTCCATGAACCAGCCTCTCACACCCCATGGACCCGGCTTTCGCTTCATTGATCGATTTGAGCGGAGTGACAACCAGCGCGGCACGGCTTGGAAACACCTCGATCCGGACGCGCCGTTTTTTGCCGATCATTTTCCCGGACGTCCCCTCATGCCCGCCGTGCTGCTCGTCGAATGCGCCGCCCAAGCCGCCGGCGTTTTATGGATGAGCGAATCGGACCAACCCGACACCCCGCTCTTCCTCGCGAGCATCGACCAGTTTCGTGTCCTCGGTCCGGTCAGCCCTGGCATGACGATCCAAACCGCGGTCACTCTCGTCAAAGAACTCGGCCCGCTGGCGCAGTTCGAGGCTGAATGCTGCGTGGATCATCAACCGGTCGCCCGCGGTCGGCTTATGTTGAGCCGGCAGATTTCTGCTGGTAACTGACCGGGAAATTACCTCCCCATCCGCGAGCTGGTGGTTTGAAATAGCGACGTGCCTGCAAGTTCTCCCACTCAAGTTGCCGTAACCGGTTTCGGTTGCGTCACGGCGCTCGGTTCCAATGCTGCACAAACTTGGCAATCACTCATCGCCGGTTGCTCGGCCCGCGCCCCGTTGACCGCGATCGCCGTGGATGGCTGCCGTGTGACGGCGGGGGCCGAGGCGAAGCTGCCACCTTTACCCGGATTCTCCGACAGGGAACTCGGACATTTCAGCCGCGCCGATCGCCTGGCCTTGCCGGCCGCGGAGGAAGCTCTTCGTCAGGCCGGCCTGCTCGATAACACGGGGCGTTGCCGCCTGCCCCGCGTCGAAATGTCTGTCAGCACGACAGCCTGCGGCATGGAAAAAGGCGAAGAGTTTCTGCGGGCCGTCTGGGCAGGAACAAACCAGGGCCAGACCGCCCGTGTCGCCCGCTACCAAGCGCAGCAGCAAATTGCCGCTATTCATCGGCGCTTCGGGTTTTCCGGCCCGGTCATGATCGTCGCCAACGCCTGCGCCGGCGGAGGCAATGCAATCGGTCACGCATGGGATTTGATCCGGGCCGGTATGGCGGAAATCGTTCTGTGCGGTGGCTACGACGCGCTCAATGAACTGGTCTTTGCCGGATTTGACTGCCTGCAGTCCCTCGCTCCCGAACCCTGCCGGCCCTTCGACCGCAACCGGCGGGGACTTATGCTCGGTGAAGGCGCCGGTTTCTTGGTCCTGGAAACCGCCGAACATGCGCGCCGACGTGGGGCAGCGATTCAGGGCTATGTATCAGGCTACGGACACAGCACCGACCTGCATCACCTTACCCAACCGGCCCCCGATGGCGCCCCGCTGGAACGCGCCATGCGGCAAGCCTTGCTCCGGGCCGACTGCTCTCCGGAGGACGTCGGCTATGTCAACGCCCACGGCACCGGCACCCCGTTCAATGACGGCGCTGAGGCGCAGGCCTTCCACCGCGTCTTCGGCGCCGGCCCGACCAAACTCAGCTCCACCAAGGCCGCGCTTGGTCACACCCTCGGCGCCGCCGGTGCGATTGAAGCCGTGCTTTCACTGCTCAGCCTGCAAACCGGCCAACTCCCGCCGCAGATCAATCTGCAAGACCCCGAACCCCTCGTCGCAGACGCCTTGGTCAAAGACCAAGAGAGCATCGCACTCAAGTCCGTCATGAGCGTGAACCTCGGCTTCGGCGGCTCCAATGCCGCCGTGCTCTTCCAAAAACCATGAGCACGTCGATCATCAGTTGGGGCGGCGTGACACCCGGCGGCTTCGGCACCTCCGGGATCACCGCCGTCTGGCCCTCCACCAAGGCAACTTCTGGAGGCGGGCGCATGGTTGACGTCGCTCTGATCGACCGCGCATCGCCGGAGCTGACCCGATGGGAAAAAGTGCCCCGCCTGCGCCGGGCCAGCCCGATCACTTACTACATGGTCGAAGCCGTCGAGCAGGCCCTCACCGCCGCGTCAGGAATCGACCGCTCTCGCGTCGGGATCATCGCCACATTTTTTCTCGGATGCCTCGTTTACAGCGTCCGCTTTTATCGTCAGATCACCGACGAGGGGCGCCGCTTCGGCAGTCCTGTGCTGTTTCCCGAGACGGTCTTCAACAGCCCGCTCAGCCACGTCGTCGCCACCTTGGGCTTGGGTGGTCCCGTTTATTCGCAGATCGGCGACAAATCTTGCTGGGCCACCGGTCTGCGCACGGCGGAATGTTGGTTGCGCAATGGCGATGCCGACCAGGTGATCGTTCTTGGGGCGGAAGAATTCGAACCGCATGAACTCGATGCCCTCCACGCCGGGGGGGTGCTGCAAAAAGGGCTGGTGCCGGCCGAGGGCGCCATTGCCTTGCTGCTCGGACGTGACCGCGGAATCGCGCAAATAACGCACATCGCGGACGGCCACGGATTCGACACGAAGTCCGCAGCGCGCGTGGCCGCCCGGCAATGTCTGTCTGAATTTTCCGAAGTCATTCCCGTAATGGATACCGCCACCGGCTGGACGACCGCGGTTGCCGCGGACGCCCTCCGTCACCGAACAGTGGTCGGAGATGACACGCGATCAGCGGAAGGCTTCACGATCTCCGCCGCCCGCGACACGATCCAAGGAGCCCAACTGGTCCAGGCCCGACGTCACGATCAACTGGTCATTCCCGTCTGGGGACTCACAAGCCACATGGCCGCGCTGCAAGTCCAACAAGCATCCGGAGCAAATCCTTGAAGAGTCATCAATCCGCGGCCGGCAGCAGATCGCCTTTTTGCTTTGGCCGGATCAGCCCGGTCGGCAAAGTTTATCAAACCGCCACTTCCCGCGGCCACACCACCTCATCGGCATCTGTTGCTTTACGGGCAAACCTCCGGAACCACGAACGCCAGCCTTCGCTTATTTCCAGCCAAGCCCATCCCGCCAAAGCTCCCGCGATGATTTGCAAAAGATAGGGCACGCGGAAGTTGAATCCCGGGAAAAGATCGCGGTGCCCGTTGTTGTGACAGCCGAACACCCCGCGGTGACGTCGCTCGCGCGCCATGGCGGCGAAACGCCGGTTGTAAGCCTGCATGAGGGCAAAAAAAGGACCGGCGGCCGGCGAGGAATAGGGCGGATCGGCCAGGCCTTCCACCGGGTTGCGGAATATCGAACGCACGATGAACAGGTAGTAGAGCGCGATGTCCAAACGGAAAGCCAACCGCATGAGGTCGTAATCACCGAGGTAGTCGTATTTGTCCTCGTAGAGCGCCCCGAACATCCGGCGGTAACTGGTGGCAAAACGTTCGTTGTGTTGCCCCACCTGCGACTCGATATCACCCCCGTTGCGCCACGCCATGATCAATCGCGCCGCTCCCGTTGCGGTAAAAGCAATCCAGTCCATCCCCGGGCTGTAGAGCGGATCGAGAAATGCCGAGGCGTCACCCGTGAGAACAAATCCGTCCCCCGCCTGTATGGACGAACAGTAAGGCAAATTACGACGGAAGTGCACGTCCCCGCCGACAAACTCGGCGTCCTTCATCATTTCCCGGGCAGCCGGATGTTTGGCCAAAAATGCGCGTAACTTCTCTCCGACCGGCGCGTTCTCCTCGGACCAATCGGCTTTGCGGGAATCAACCACGACACCGATGCTGGTGTCTCCCCCCTTGAGCGCAATCCACCAGGCCCACCAACCGTCACCCGCGAGGTGATTCGTGGCCGTGCCGCGAATACCCACATAGGACTCACGCAAACCGGCATGCCGCTCCACCAGAGACGCCGCATCCCAATCGCCGCAACCCCGCCAGCGCGACCAAGCGGAAAGAGTCGGATGCGCTTCATTGGGCCGCAACCAGCCGTTGGCCCGCGCCAGCATGGCTTTGATCCCGGAGGCATCAACCACCCATCGGGCCTCGATGGTTTTCTTCACGTCACCCTCGCGCAGATGGACTTTCTGATTTCCTCCCGCCACCAAATCCACGGACAGCACCGTGACCGGTCGTAAAATATTCACCCCGAGATTGCCGGCGCGGCGCAACACCTCCTCATCCACCACCGAACGATCGATCAAGAAGGACGGCACGGTGGAAAGATATTTTCCCCCGATCTCCGAGCATTCACCGAGCGCGGAGGTATTTTCGTTGGCGAACCAAAATCTCAACCCGTTTTTGGCCAACTGGGTCTGGGTGAGGTATTGCGTCAACCCAAGAATGCGGCAGAGAAAATACCCGCTGACCTCGACCGTGGCTTCACCGACCCGGCGTTTGAAGGCGGTGTTTTTTTCAATCACCACGACACGCAGCGACGGATCTTCCCGCTTGAGCAAAATCGCGGTCGCCGCGCCGCTCAAAGCTCCACCAATCACGGCCACATCATAGTCGCCGGCGGCCATGCTCTGCGGCTTGTTTTCCATGGTGGCACAATAAGTGTCTCGACCTCCGGCCAGCAATCGTGCAATTCCCCGCGCTCCCGATGCGCAAACACTGGCTCCTCATTCTGCAAACTTCCCTCTCCGCTTTCCTGCTGTGGAGAATTTTCGGAAATGAGGCCTTGCGGACAGAAGCCGGACGACTGCTGACTTCAGCCGATCCGCGCTGGTTGGCCGCAGGACTGGGAACCGCATTTCTTTGCGAGCTTCTTTGCGCCATCCGCTGGTGGATCATGTTGCGCCTCTTCGGCGTGCCGGTCAGCTTCCCCCGCACCTGTGCGTTTGCCGGAGCCGGATTGTTTTTCTCGCTCGGATTGCCGGGCTCGGGCGGAGGCGACGCTTTTCGGATCATTTATGTCATGCGGCTTTACCCCGAACAAAAGCTGCGGGCGGCCCTCTCCGTCGTGGCCGACCGCTTGTGCGGCTTGGCGGCGCTCTTGGCCGCCGTGACTCTGCCCTTGGCGCGTTGGGAGATGTTTGCCGCCGATCCCTTGAGCCGAGCCACGTTGGGCGTGGCGGCAGGAACCTTGCTCTTCGCTGCTTTGCTCGTCTTCCTCTGGTGGCTGACCACTCTGCCGCGGTTGCACGCGCGCTGGCTACCCTATGTGCCGAAAATGATCCGTCCGCAAGCTGATCAACTCGGACAAATCTTCCCTTGGCTGGGCTCGCAACCGCGGCCGGTTGCCGCAGCCGTGCTGGTCTCAGGCGCGGCGCTGGCGGCCCATTTCACGACTTACTTTTTCAGCGCACGATCCTTCGCCTTGGACCTGAAGCTGGTCGACCTTTTTACCGTAATGCCGGTGGTGGATACCCTCACGATGCTGCCGGTGACACTTTTCGGCCTCGGTTTGAGGGAGACGCTTTTCGAGTATTTGCTCGGCGGACTTTTCCAGATCGCACCGGGTGCCGCCACCCTGGCTTCGCTCGGCGGATTCGGCCTGCAAGCCGCGGTGGGACTTTGCGGCGGACTGCTCGTGCCGTTCACCTCCTCCCGCCAAGATCGCTAATACCGGCGAATCTTGCCGCTGGGCGTGCGGGCAATTCCCTCAACCATCTCGAAACGCACCGGCACTTTGTATCCAGCCAGGCGCATCCGGCAGAATCTGTCTAACTCTGTTTCCGCAGGAGGGCTGATTTTGTCCGCCGGGACGATTTGCGCCGCAGGCAACGTGCCCCAGCGATCGTGGGCAAGGCCGTAAACCCGCGCCTCGGCCACCCCCGGATGCGCTTGCAAAACCGCCTCGATTTCCTCGGGAAAGCATTTGCTGCCTCCGACGTTGATGACCGATTTGCACCGACCACGAAGCCGGATGTTGCCGTTGGCGGCACGTTCGGCCAAGTCACCGGTATGGAGCCAGCCATCAGCCATCACCTCGTCCCTGGTCTGCCATGGGAAAAGGTAGGCATCGAACAATCCCGGCCCGCGTAAACACAACTCCCCATCTTCCCCTCGCAAGTCGATCTCGAAATCATCCTCGCTCCCCACCGCCAAAGGGTCGTTGCCGGCGTGCACCGTGTTCAAAAGCGGCAATCCCGCCTCGATGATTCCCAGCCCTTGGGAAAGCGGAACGCCGTAGCGCCCGCGAAACTTCGCCGCGACCTCCGCGGTCAAGGCCGCCGCTGTGGAAACAGCCATCCGCAACGCAGGCCACTCGCGACCCGAATCTTCCGCCGCCAGCAAGCCCGCTTGAAAAGGCGAACCGTAAAACACCGTCGCGCCATGCTCGACCGCCGCGCCCAGCGCATCGTGAGCCAGAGAACTTCGCGGCAAAATAACCGCCGCGCCTTCCCGCAAATACAACATGATCGATGCGGCAAAATGATGCGCCATCGGCAATGTCCACAAGACTTTATCTGCTCCGGTTATCTGCAGACGGCGGTTCGTCGAGTCCAGGCGGGCGCGGAGAGACTCATGGGAAAGCACGACGCCCTTGCTCTGACCTGTGGTGCCGGAGCTGAAACGGATAAAGGCCGGATGAAGATCGCTAAACCTTGACTCGGAAAATTCCGTCGCCGCCCGCTCCAGAGGGCAGCAGATGACGCCATCCACCAAAGTCTCGTCAGCTCCGGACAGTTCCGGCCAGGTCGCACCACCCGCCAACAAAACACCGTCAAGCGCCGTGGTTTGCCGCAGGGCCTCCCTTTCGGCCCTGGGCAATTCTGTAGCGATGGGCACGGCGCACGCTCCGGCCTTCATGACGGCGAGCATAAGGACGGCATGTTCCACGCCTCCGGGACAAAAAACGCCGATCCGCGCCGAATGAGGAGAATGCCGCGACACCAAGCCCGCAAGTTTTCGAGCCAGCTCATCGACTTTTTCCTGCAGCGCGCCGTAGGTGACAACCTGCGTATCGCAGATGAAAGCAGGCTGGCTCCGACGAGACTTCGCCAAATCAACAATTTCCGCGGCAATATTCACAGACGGCATCTCAGAGGATTGCCAGAGTGAACCGATCTGACCAGAGCTTCAATCCGCGACTAGTCGTCACCGATCAGATCTGACCGCACGGATGCCAAAATCCTCTCCCGTTCGTGCCCATTGACCGATCCCTCCCTCCAGCAAAACGTGACCGTCAACCGCCCGTTCCGCTCGCTGAAAAACAACCCGGTTCCGGGCGGCTGCGAGACAGCCGGCACATGCCATCCATCGAGAATTTCGCCACCGCAGAAGCCCTCGATTCCGCCCAGAAACTCGCCCGTATGGGCATGATAAAAGGAGGCCAGTTGACCGGA
>JBIJDZ010000053.1:0-14453 GCA_044343805.1 Chthoniobacterales bacterium
AAGCCGTCCTCATCCACGAGTTTCTCCACATCCTCCTCGGGCACACGGTGAAATTCAAAAAGATGACGCCGGCCCTCAACGTCGCGCTCGACGCCATCATCAATGCCATCATCCACCGCAAGCTCGGCCAAGAATACTCCTCGCTCATGGCGAACTACTATGCCGAAGCGCAGGGATTGCTCCGGCTTTTGCGGCCGATAACTACCGAAGAAATCCACCAATATAATTACAGCGAGTGGCACAAACTTCCGACAGACCCTTTGCTCAGGCTCCACGACGAAGTTTATTCCGGCAAAGCACTGGCTGATGACGTTTTCAGCATTGCCCAATCTTTCGCCAAGAAGGAAGTCGAGTCGCTCTTGGCCGGCGGCTTGGTTCTTCTCGGCGACCATGATCGTGATCCCTCAGAAATCGGGGAACTCGACGAAGCCGGGCAAAGACGGTTCAAGCAATCTCTGGTCGCCTTGGATGCCAACGGCATTTTTCGCAACGAGAACGGCTTGAAGCCGCAGAGACTTTCTCCCCATCCGCGCCAGCTGAAAATTCCCGCCACATGGCGGCGGGACACGCTGCCTGTCTTGCAGCGGCTGATCGTTCCCGATCCGAGCTCTCGCTTGCGGGTGCCTGAAACCCGCACACACTTGGCACCGGTGCTCAATACCTCCGACCGGCGCGGAGCAATCAAGGCTCTTTGGAGTCCGCTTATCCCCGAGATCGCATGGGACGCGGCGCACCCGCATCCCGCAGGCAGCGTGCAAATTTACCTCGATGTGAGCGGATCGATGAACAGGTTCTTGGATGCCCTCGTCGCCCTGCTCGCCGAATTCAGCAGTCACATCCGCAAACCGCTCTGGGCATTTTCCACCGAAGTGCACCCAGCGCGCATCCTTCGCGGAAAACTGGAAACAAAAACCACCGGCGGCACCGCGATGGATTGCGTTTACCGACACATCCGGCAAACGCGCCCGGCCAAAGCGCTCATCATCACGGATGGTTTTATCGAGGAAAGCTCCGCCGCCGCTGGCCCACGCGAACTCTGCCGCATCGAAGCGATCATCCCGCACGACGGCCACGACGCCACACTCCTCAAACACCACAAAATCCCCACCACCCGACTCACCAAGCTACCTGCGTCCGCATTGCTGGCCTCGTCCATACGAACTCTGAAAACCTCATGAAGACAGACCAAAAACTGAAAGCTGAAATACTGGACACTGCATCCACCGGCGGCATCGCCCTTGTCTCTGACATCCACGCCAACATCGACGCGCTCGGCGCCGTGTTGACCGACATTGCGGCGCATCGTTGCTTCACCATCTTTTGTCTCGGCGACACCATCGGCTACGGACCCGAGCCGGCCGCCTGCGTGAAACACATGCGAGAGTTCGCCTCGGTCAACCTCCTCGGCAACCACGAAGGCATGTTCCTTGTGAGCCGGGGAGAATGCCAAAAACTCGGTCCCCATGAGTTCGGCAAACTTTGGCCGCCGCTTGCGCTGAGCCACCGGCAAATCCGCGCCGGCGACTCCCAATGGATCGCCAAGTTGCCGCTGGTGGTTCCTCTGGCAGACATGACGCTCGTCCACGGTTCTTTGCATGAACCCGCAACCTTCGGCTACATCATCAACAAGAGCCTGGCGAAGGAGCACTTCGCCAAACAGACCACGCGCCTCAGCTTCTACGGTCACACGCACATTCCGGCCATTTGGGAGGAGAAAGATAAAAAGATCACCTGTTACACCCCCGGTGAAGCGCCGATCACGTTGGATCCCGACTGCCGCTACGCCATCGGCGTCGGCAGCGTCGGCCAACCCCGCGACGACGACCCGCGCGCCTGTTACGTCATCTTCCAACCCGGCGCGGACACGATCGAGTTTCGCCGCGTCGTCTATAACATCAAGAAAGCGCAGGAGCGCTTCCGCGAAGCCGGCCTTTCCGATTTCGACACCGAGCGGATCAGCAAAGGCGAGTGATTCTTGGGGCGGTGGTTGCTAAAAAAATGCCGCTGGGCACCTTTCGATGCACGGCGGCATTTGTGTTTTCCTCAGATCGACTCCGGACCATCGGACCACGGCACACGACCGCCGCTGGCCTCGATCAACACGGAAAGCGTCCGCAGCGCGGAGGCGCGGCCACCGAGCCTCTCCGGTCCGCCTTTCAGCGTCTCGAAGAAGCGTGTCTCGGGATCACGCGCCGCGGCCGACCAGCACCCGAGCTCTTCTTCGCGGGTGAGGTGGCGGATCATGGTCAACCGGCGCTTCAACGCTTCCATGCGTTGCAACGCGCGGCGGCGGACTTCCGCCAACCGGCCCACGTTCACCGTGAGCAAGTGGCGTTCCTGCGGTTCCTCATAGACCGAGATCAGCCCGAGACGGCAGCTGAACCGGTAACGAGTCCCGTGGTCTCCCGGCACGCGCCACACGAACACGGCATCGTGCGAACGGTCGGAGTCTTGAGGGTTATGCCGTCCTTCGCGGACGGCCCGACTTTTAGCGATTTCAATGAACATTGGGATTTCCGACGCACAGGTCTGAAACCACACCCGCCATGGGCGTAGTTCACCCGTGAGCCGGTTAATGGGGTCCCAATGGGGCTCGCTAAGGTCGTCGTAACATCCCTATTAAATACAATAAGACGCCTCAGGGCGCAATCGCCAATTGTGTCATAGTCAATTAGCTAACTGAGAGTTGGGCGACGCGGTCCGGCGAGGGATGGTTTACTTTAATCGGGTGCGAATCAATAAGAGTCGAGAGTGACTATGACACACAAAGGTCTTTCGCCTGACTGCTGAACACGGAAAACTGTTAGGTACCCGTGCGGCGGGTGTCTAACTATGAACGATTTTTATCCAGGCCAGCGTGTGCTTTGTATCAATGGCAAATTCGCCCCGGATGTATGGGAGTGGACCGACCGGGTTCCCATTGAGGGCAAGATTTATACAGTGGGCGCCGTGACCCGTTGTCCGCACCGGTTGACCGGCGAATTCGGCGCCGGGCTGCGCTTGATCGAGGTGGAGACGACTATGCAGAACACGATGAACGCTCGTCGTCTTTACTGGGACGTGGTCCGCTTTGTCCCGCTCGACGTTGTCTTAACCGAGACGGTTGCGGTTAACAAAAAGGGCGTGCCCCGACCACGTCGCAAGAAAGCCTGCCCGGCACTCACCTGAAAACGCACCGCACTCCCAACAACCTTTTTTTAAAACATGGATATTTTTTCCAAATGTCCATGTGTCAGCCGGGAGTTTGGTCGGGAGAAGTCGAGCGCCTCTAGGGTGGGGTGAGGGAGTTGAAAGTGAACCTCCGGCCACCAAGTGCCGTATGGTCAATCCTCGGCCGCGACTTGATCTATAATCTTCACCAAGAACGAGCGCTTGAGGTGAAGCGTTGACTTGTCGGGAATCGAGCGAAGCAGGTTTACTACTTGGCTCCTGGAGCGCTGGGCCCGACGGATAGAAAGGACCAAAATACCGATCGTGCCATGCACACCGAGGCCAAGGCCTCCTGCTCACCGCGATGCAGGCTCATCGTCTCAAAAAGGCCACGTAACAAAGGAGCCGTTTGCTCACGTGAGGGTGCGACGCGCACCAGAACTGCACATTTCTTGTCCAATGCCGACGGTCGGTGCCTCAGCACCTCACACCAGACGGCTTCGGGGACAAGCACCTCTGAAAAATCCCTGAGGAGGTCAAGGCAGTCCAATTCGTCTAAATGGCTCAGCGGACCCGCGTCACAAACAACAACCTTGGCGAATCCTTCAGCTTTTGCCATGCAGGCCCCAATTCACATCATCCTGGACCATCGCTTCGGTCAGGTCCCCGCTGTGAGACTCGAGGAAGCGGCGCAACGCCTCGGCCAGCAACTCGTTCATGTCCGCCGCCCAGCCTTCCTCGACGAAAGAGCGCGCCCGATCCGTCAATTCGGGTGGCAACTCGGCTTGAATTACTGTTGTGGCAGCCAAGCTACCAGAGTAGCAGAGTCCACAGCAGACTCAAGTAGCACCACTTCAGAAAAAAATACGGCCTGCTGTCGCAAATGCGGATTCGGGCGTCAGGGGGATCGTTTGCGAGCGTGTGGAAGTCGTTAAATATTCCAACATTCTTAAGAATGTTGGAATGTCCACGCGGGGAAGTCGGGGCTTATGTCACGCAAAAGCATTCCCGAGCGTTAGGCGGCGGACTATCTGTAATCGTGAACCTGGGGAAGAGAGCTTGTCACTTTCCCTTCCGGCGGAAACGTCGGAGCCTGTGGTGTCAATCGTCTCGCGGGCGGGTTCACTTTACACCCGAACCACATGAACCATCCGCCAGAAAGAGAGATCGCCCCGCCCGAACCCATCGAGCTGGATCTCGTTTGCCATCATTATCACGGCAAAAATTATCCGTTCCGCGTGCGGCTTCACTTTCATGCGCTGGCCCACCTCCTGAACGACGCCCTGCACTCGATCCGGGTCTACGAGTTGATGTCCATCCGGCGACCAGGCGATGTCTGGAACTATGTCTGGGTGGAGGCCGTCGAAGTCCCTCCTCGGGTTGAGGATTGGGTGCGCGAGAAGGCGGCTTGGAGCCACAAACGTTTTGTCACCTTCAAGAAGTTCGACGACATGTTCCGCTACGCTTATGACGACACGGAACCCGAGGACGCCTGTTGGCTCAAGGCCCGTGGTGAACGTCCTTTCACCGAACTGGCTGCCCAACTTTTCACCCAAGTTGGAGTGATCCAAAACCGAGTCAGGAAAAGTCCCGACATCCTGACCAAACATGTGCTGGCAGCCATGGAGGCTCGGCGCCACAAAAACGATTACCTTCAGAATCATCGGATCATATGCACCTTGCCGGATTACCAACCTGTACACGGTGCACCTCAGTCGAAGGAATACTACCGGAAGCTGGAGGAGCTACTCGCCTCACCCACGATTACCTCGGTGGGCTTTAGCTACAGCACAGATTTCGAGGCGATACGACTGGCCTGCACCGAGCAACGCCGACGCGCCGACGCCACGGGCGAACAACCGCGCGATGCCATCCATATCACCATGCTTTCCGATGGGCTGTTCTACTTGAACGACTGGGAAGCCGATGTGCTGCGATACATTGAGGGCTTAGGTTGGGCGCAACTTTATGCCTCCACCCCGGAGACCATGAAGATCTGCGCGAAGCTCCGTGGGAGCAAATACCCGATGTTCCTTCTTGCCGAGGATGCTGGAGACGTGGTCGGTTACACCAAAACCGAAGGAGACGGTTGGTTTTTTTATACCCGCGTAACTTGATTGTTTTGATTTTCAAAAAATATGCACAGAATCCATTAACGCTTTCGATTTGTCGTTTTGGATTGCGATCTCATTCAATAAAAAAGCCTTATGCCAGCCCCTAATACGCCTTCACATCTTACACTTGAGTTTCTCGACACAAACCTCCAACCGGTTACGCTCCAAGATTTAGGCCCTCAATTTGTTGAGTCCGTCGGTTTTGAAACTGGCGAAAGTTCGCTGCGTAAACCCTTCCGGATCGCCATCGAGATGAAGGAAAGCAAGGCTGGCAATGCTTACTACGAATACTCACAAACTGGGGTTCCTTTGCCAGACGGCTTAAGCACCTACCTTCGTCTGGAAAAGGTAGTGATACCCATGGGCCGAATTCGCCCTTCCCAAGCTGGCCATCCCACACGAGAGGGGTTGGCGGAGATAGTCGTTGGTGCTGCAGTTTACAAGGTCACTGCTTACCTCACCGAGGGAAATCAACCATTTTACGTAAAGGTAATTGCACATAAGAAGCCACGCTCTCCGCAAACAAAGCCCAAAAGCCGCGTTGCTCCACGAGGCGGAAGGATTATCTAATCCATCCGCGCTTTGCGCGGAACAAACCTTCAGCAAATAAGCTGACAACGCGAGAAAACGGGTTGCTCATCGCAGCAAGAGTTAATCGTTGTCCGTCGTTTCTCACCCACTACGCTGGTCAGCAGCCGGTTCACTATGGTTTCACCAACGTTCACCCGTCTGCCGCCCAGCTCCGTTGCCGCTATATCGCTTCTTGAACTTCTTCTTTGGCAACGACGGTGTTGTAGAGGCCGTAGTGGGTTAGCCCTTCGTGGCTGTCGATGCCGGTGTAGCGTAAGGAGGCGTCTTCATACCTTCGGAAGGCGAAGACGGCTTGATTCATTTGCTCGGTGTTGAAGACCTTCAGACGCACGAGCAAGTGGAAGTCTTTGACGGTTAATCCGGTGACCGCTTGGAACAGATCGGGTTCGATCTTCGTGATTACGTCTTCGAGTTTGTTCTCCCGGAAGTCGGTCAGATACATGAAGGCTGGGATCCGAGCGGCAAACTTGATGAGCTTCTCCTGCACGAGCTTCCGCTTGGATTTGTATTCCTTCTCCTCATCGGTGAGTTGCTTCTTCTCCTTCTTCGTCAGCTCTTTGTCTTTTGCCTTCTTCTTCAGGTCTTTGACCTTTTCGCTCTTGTTGATGATCGTCTCGATGATGTTGTTGCCCAAGGCGCGCCAGCCCTCGATACGCTCAACGGCAGCCATTGCTTCCGGATTGTCCAAAATGCGGCGGAGGGTGTCGTTGTCCACGTTGACCAGCAAGGCGGATTCCCATTTGCGTGCCAGCAAAGTGGCAGACGTTCCCGCCATGGCGATGTCGAGGATGCCACCGGCGTCGATCTGGGTCATGTTCGCGCCGTCGTAAGCCAGCACCGGCAAGAAGGAGACGAGGTCTTTGACTGCGTTTTCCGGATTCGCTTCGCCAGGTGACAACTTAATTCCGTATTCGGACAGTTGCCGCAGGGCGCGGGTCGGGGCGAAGTCGAAGACGAAGCAAACCGGCTTGAGGATTTCTTCTTCGTTGGGATTGTCGCCGTTCGGATTCTTGATCGACCACGGTGATTGCACCCTGAATGCTGCTTGGAAATAGGTTTCCGGCGACTGTAGGTTCCGCAGCATCAAGATCGACGACCACTGCGGCACAGTTACGCCGGTGGTCAGTTTTCCGCATGAGAGCGTGATTGTCTTGGTCTCGAATCCTCCGCCAATTGCCGACCTTACCGGCGGCAAGGCATCGAGGCCTATACCCGCTGCCGCACCTGCCGCTACGACTACGTTGTAGTCTCGCCAAAAGGTATTGTGACGCTCTCCCAAGAGGTTGGCCATGGCGTGACACGAGGCGACATTTGGCAAGAACCAGAACGAGTGCTGGAGATACGGCAACAGTCGCACATCGGAATACGGGAATGGAGGACGTGTCCCTGTCTTGAGGCTTTCGATTGTCTGCGGTGCGTAGGTGCCGCGTATGATATCGAGCCACTTCTGGACATCGTTCTTGTGCTTAAATGCCGCTTTCTTGCCGGTGCCTGTGGCGCTGAAAAATTCGTTTAAGTCGAATTCGTCGAACTCCCCAGCGCTGGCAATGGCCAGCAGCTCGTCGGGCATTTGGTAGGTAAGCAGCCGTAATTGCGGGAGCGCGCCGTAAGGATTCCATTTTTCTGCTTCCTTGGCGGCAAACTCTTCCTTGGTCCGCTGTTCGTCGGTGTAGGTCCAATTGAAGATTTGTTCTTCGATGAACTCGCCGGTTGCGAGGGCTCGGAACGGGGTTCCCGAAAGGTAAAGGTAAGCGCGGGTTGTGATCGGCAGAAAATCGACCTCTTTTTCAGAGAGAACGGCAAGGTCTTCGTTGACCGCTTCGAGGCCGGCGGCGTATTCGAGCTTTTCCTCCTTCTTGGCGATGGTCTCGTCTTCGCCTTCGAATAGCTCCTTGGCCGTGTCCCGCCATGCGCCGAAGTGATATTCGTCAAAGATGACGAGATCCCACTTTACGCGGTGGAGCCATTCGTTTTTTGCTTTGATGTTGCCGGCATCGTCTCGACCTAGCAGGTCTTGGAACGAGCCGAAGTAGACCACCGGTTTTTTGGCGTCGATCTTGGTCGGGTCTTTCTCCGAGGTGCGTGAAAGGAATTGCCAACCATCGAAATCGACGTGTGTTTCGAGGTCCGTTTGCCACGCATCGGCGACGGCAGGCTTGAAGGTCACGACGAGAACCCTTTTTGCACCGAGTTTTTTCGCAAGTTGGTAAGCGGTGAAGGTTTTCCCAAACCGCATTTTGGCATTCCAGAGGAAGCGCGGCACGGCTCGCATATCCTCTTTCCAGATCGAGTGGAAGTAAGCGTGTGTCTTGCGCACGGCTTCGGCTTGCTCCCGGCGCATCGGGAATGTCTCGTGCCGGGTGCCACTGACCGAACGCCCGGTGCGCAGCTCGGTGATGACCGTGCGCACGTCGGCAACGGAGCATTGCATCCACTCCAGCTCCTTGTTCTCGAAGCCTTTTTTCACCAGGGCTGTTCGGACATGGTGATCCGAGAAGATCGTGCCGTCTTCTCGTTCGGCAGCTTCATCCAGCTCGATACGGTAGTTTTTGATCGCGGCTGTCTTCACTTGCTCCGCGACACGTTGCTTTACGTCGCGGGTCGTGCGGCCAACTTTAAGCAAGCCTTTGTGTGCCCTATCGTCAATGGAATACGCGTAGATGCGCGGACGGGCCTCCGGCTTCGGTGCTAGGATTTCTTCGATGGTCTTACTCATCGAAGGAAGGCATCGGCCGAATTATTGAGTCAATGAAATGGGTTTCCTCGCTCGTGAGGCCGTAAGTTTTAATAAGCTGTTCATCCGTCCATTTCCGTGCAGTGCTCAAGTCCGGAACAAATGCGAAATTGTCGGACTTGTTGTGTTGTGCAATTTTTCTGAGTGACACCAAAAATCGGAAAAATTTAGTCCGCATGTATTCGACTATACGCTTCGCTTCAGATTCGCTCGATGCGAGGGAAGCTACGAGATACGTTTCGGTGCAGGCTTCGCCTGGTCCTGCAACGAAAGGCCCTTTCTGGTCCCAGATTGGAAGTGGGTAGTTCTCATTTCCGTCAGTAGCAGCAGCGATCAAAACCTTCCATCGGTCGACCCAATCACGATTAGCTTCGATCTCTCCCTTGCTGACCCAAGATATTGCGCCTGAGCCGTGGAGCTTAATCTTATCCTTGGAAGTTTTTTTGGTGCGACCGTGAAAATGTGTCCGCAATCCGAAAGGCTTTAGGGCCGAAACGCGTGCTGAGAATTTCGGCTCTTCCAAAGCTAGAACTTTTCTAAGGATAGAGAGGGCTTCATTTCGGCGAATGAACACGTCGTATTCATTCAATCGGCGGGTAATTGGTCCACTGGCCTTACCACCGATATCAATGATGGTTACTTGGCAGTCGCCGCGATTGTCGCGGTCCCACAAAAAGTAGTTTATACCACCGTTAACATTGATCGTCGGAAAAGCGTCTTTATCTCTGATAAAATCAACTATAACGCGGATTCGTCCGTCTTCGAGCATGCTAGAGCGGAATTCGTTTAATCCCCGACCACCTTGAAACCATCTCGATGGTGTCACCATAGAAATAAATCGCGGCTCTAGCTTCATCGCCTGCTCAATAAACTTGTGGTAAATCGGGGCGGCACTTGCGGCATGGCCGCCATCCTGGAGCTGATACGGCGGATTTCCAATGATGACGTCAAATTGCATATTGCCTCCGAATATCTCTGTTAAGCGGGTTGTAATGTTGGTGCTGTGAATGAAAGCGTAGGCGTGGGTCTCCAGTCCAGAAGCTCGTTCAAAAACCGATTTGCCCGCGCCGCAAAACCTGCACCTATCGCCATTCCAAGTGTGTTTAAGGCGCTTGAACCAGATGTTTCCATCGTCATTTGCAAAAGACTTGGCGATTGAGTGCGCTCCCTTTGCATGTTTGGAGCAATACAAACTCCTACGTGCCAACATGCTTGTGAGCTGCGTGATCCCGATACCGAATACCTGTTTTGTTAAAATGTGGTTGACGCGCTTTTCCAAGTCCGGGATTTCTTCCGCCAAGCCCTGTGTTAGCCTGCTAGTGATTTCGCGCAAGAAAACGCCAGACTTCGTGCAGGGATCGAGAAATCTTACCTTCTTGTCCGCCCATATATTTGCACCTCCATTGCTCGCAGCCCACGACTCAGCCAACGTGTCCAACATTCGGTTGGCGAACTCAGGTGGTGTGAATACCTCGTCATTTGAGAGATTAGCAATGCAAGTCAGCACGTCTGGGTTGCGTGCGCGCAATCTGAAATTTGCTTCAGTGGTCATACGCTTGTTTTAGCAGCGAGAGCCCCAAGTTCACTAACGGTCATTTGCGGGTAACTTGTAGACGTCGGTTGGAATACCTCATGGCGAGCGACCTCCGCAAAGAGTTCCCATTGCTGTTTGCCGTCTGGATCTTTTGCCAAATCCACCTGTCGCAAGCTGGACATCTGAGTTAGGGATTCCAAGCGAAAGTCGCGCCGCTGGAACTTGCCTTTGCCAAGATAGCCCCATTCGGCAAAGGTTATCGGCGATCCATCAGCCGCTAGCATTTTCATGGCATCCCCGTGAACGATGTTTTGCGAAAGCACGAACCGAGCAGCGGCGCAAAGCTCGTCTGAGGGGTCCAGATTCAGATACTCGGTGAATATTTCTAAAAGGTTGGCACGGCACTTTTCGATGTTGTCCCGCAAAAGCTCGATGCCGTAAATGCACATGAGAGCAAACAGTGCGTAGTGCCTTTTCTCGAATTCTGACTTTCCGTATTTCACTTCTACAGCGGCCAGTTTTCGTTGCAGAATTTTCACGAGAAAGTTTCCGCTACCACATGCCGGTTCCAGAAAGCGTGAGTCAATCCGCTCCGTCTCGTCTTTCACGAGATCGAGCATCGCATCCACCAACCATCCCGGCGTAAAGACCTCGCCGTGGTCAGCTACGCGTTGCTTGGAGACAATCAAGGCCTCGCTCATAGCCTCTCGAACCAATGCTTGATCTTCTGTGCCATGAGCTGCCGTCGCTCTTCGAGGAATTCCTTGTAGTCTGGCACGTTCCCGTCGAGCAGACTTTCCGGCAGGCTATGCATACGAAGGTTCGCCTTCATGTCTTCGAGGTCTGTGATGCCGCCGTATTTCTTGTTGCCGCCTGTGCATTGCTCGGCAAGTTCGCCGAAATATTTCTCCGGAGCTTTGTCGCCGATAGCGATGTTGATTTCGCTTTGGGCGATGACGAAGTTGGCGATCTGGTTGTATCGTCCTTTGTTCAGCCCCTGCGTTTTCAGGTGTTGCTTGGGATAGACGTGGTGGACATCGCTACGGTTGAGTAGCAGGTCTTGCACGGTGATGTCGCGGGAGAGGAAGCCCTTGTCCTGCAACTTTACCTGTGCAGCTTGGTAGACGAGGAAGTAGGGACTTTGCGCGGAGGACGTGTCCATCTGTTGCGGCAACATGCCGCTCCAGAAAGTATCGGGCAGTGCGTTGTCAATGACGGCGTCGGTATGAGTCTTGAGGCCAAGCGCGTCGATCTGGCGAATGTCCTGGTCAAAAGCTGTCTCTGGGCTGCCGGCATAGCGTCCAGTAAGGACGGCCATGGCATACCAACGACAAACGAGCTGTGCTAAGTCCGCAGCGGGAAAGTTCTCGTCGCGTCCTCTGAGGTAAAGGATGTAGGCGAAGTTCACCGCGTTTCGTCCACCGATAAGGTCGCTGCTTATGAACCCAGCAGAGCGAAGAATCATAATGAAGCGCTCGAAGTGGGTCTTGTTGATGAAGGCGTGGATACCCTTTTTCAGTCGGGCAAAGGATGTTTCGGCGACCTCTTCTTCGTATTGCTTGGTCTCGAAGTTTCGTCCTGAAAGGAGAGCGACCAAATCTTGCAGCTTGCCGCGACGAAATTCCGACGTGAAGGCCACGCGCAGCATGTCGGTGTAGGTCGGGTCATAGATGTCGTCGTTGACATCTTTGAGCCATCGCATCTGCGAGAAGAATTCAGACTCGGCGAAGGCTTTGTCCTTCTTCTCGATCTTGGACATGAATTCCGGGGCGACAGCCAAGTGGCAGAAGTAGTCGATGGCTTTGCGCAGCATGTTGCCGCCGTAGGTTTCGTTGACGGCGATCTTCGACATGGCGAAGTCCGCTTGGGAAAGCGCGGCACCGGCGGAATTCACACGGATGAAGATTTCGGTGACCGTTTCGATGTCCAAATCGTCGGCCAGCTCGATGATGCCGACGTGGTTGTTGACGATGCGGCCTAGCTTTTGCAGGACCTTGCCGACTTGTTTGCGGTCGGCACCGGAGTTGTTCTCGACGTATTTCTCGGTGAGTTCGATGAGGTCAGCATCGGGTGAGAAGATGGCGGCAACGTCGTCGATCCATGCGACGTTTTTGCGGATCGCCGGATTGGCGACCTCGAACTTTTCCTCAAGGGGATGGAACGCAATCCGAATCCGGACCATGTCGTAATCGTCGGTCAGGACTTCCCTTCCGAGTAGGGCTGCCATTAGTGCCGTGACGCGCTGCTGGCCGTCGATGAGGATGCGTTTTCCGGCGGAGGAGGTGCCGTCCTTGAGCTTCACGGTCGGGTTTCGCCAAGCGATGAGGTAGCCGACCGGATAGCCTTGATACAGGGAGTCCAAGAGGTTTCGGACCTTGGTGGCTTCCCAGACAAAGGGTCGCTGGATCTCTGGAATGGCGATTTCCTCAGATTTGACCCATGTGAGGATGGTCTCAATAGGGTGAGGGGTAACTGAGTAGCGCTGGGTGGACATGGGTAGAGTAGCCTCTCAAATCTTTCTCTGTAGGGCCAGTCAATCCGATGCTTTTGTGCGTCATAAACCGGAAGTCGTTGGCAACGCGTGCGTTGTGAGAAAAAGGCTAGGCCTGCCTCAGCACTAGATCGACCAGATGCTGCGGCATGTCCCCCGGAAGTCCGGCAAAGACCATGTGGATTTCGCCGGTCGCGGGGTCGACAGTCTGCTCGACGGTCACGCCGGGAAACTTCGAGCAGCAGGAAATCACCCACTCCCTCTGCTCGGGGGAGAGCGAATCGAAACCATCGAGGTCGCCGCAACGACGCTCAGAGCTTCCTTTTGCTTCCGTGCGATCCTGAGTCCGCTCCGACGAATCGTCAGGACCTGAATGGTTATCAATAAAGCTTGGAGTAAAGCTCGGGCCCAAGATCGCTCGAACCATCTGTAGCCATTGAGGAGGAGTGCGACGCAGAAGCATGCTCTTCATCTGATGTAATGGTTCTTCGAGAGCAGCCCTCGGGGATGTCCCCGCTTCGGCTAGTTTCTGCGCGATGTGAATGAACATCTCCTTTTTCAGAACAGCATCGCGTAGGCGGCTTGCATGACTGAGAACATCTACACGGAAGGCTTCTACCTCGTGCCCGGGTGCAGCGCCGCCGCGTTCTAGGTCCTTGAAATACTCGGTTACCAACGCAGTAAGAGCCCGCTGCGCTCCTACATCGGACGGAGCAAATTGGGGCACTTGGCCGGGCCAAATAAGATCAGCTTCGAGTAGCTCGTGAAAAAGATCGTGCGGTAGCGATGAGCCCTCGCGGTATCCGCGGCGCTCAAGCAGATCCGCGGCTTCATCCGACACTCCGAAGCGTCGCATGCCGGGCCCTTCATTATCCACCCCGCCTACGTTGTGGAAAATATAGAACTCGCCGTCATTTCTTTGGTGTAATCTGGGCATCGTGTATTAATAGATTTATATAGCTCGGCTAACAGCGCCGCCAAGTTAGGTTTGTGTGTAAAGTTGTTTTTGTCCGCGTAATTTGTTGGTCCAAATACGCGGCCCCAGTCATTTATCGAGAGCTACGAGTCTTAATTACGACAGTAGAGCCATCGCTGCGAAATATGAAGCAGCTCGTTGGTTAGTTCGACTGGTTGGCTTGGTAGCTCGTCTCGCTTCGCTCGGCTGTTGTCAGAATGGATGCACCAACTCCTTTCCGTGGTCTGCGGTGTAGCGCGTGGAATGCTCCACCTGATCAAGTGCGGATATGTGCATGGCTACCTTACACACCGAAATCCAAGCTTTTACTCTGTCTATCAGTGCCTTGCAGCTTGGCCGCGACCGATCCCGGCGGGCATCCGCAAAGGCGGAGTTCGCGGGGCAGCAACGGGCCGAGACCGAAGCCGAGAAAGATGCTTTCGATCGCGCAGTAGCTTTCGACGAAGCCTTCTTGGTGGTCGGAGAACCCGGTGAAATACGCTTGGTGGATGTGGGCTATCTCGTGCAGCAGGATCTCGCAGATCAAAGACGGAGGCGTGATGCCCAAGTCTGCGGGTTTCCACCAACGGCGGATTTTTTTCGCGTGGCCGTGGATAGGAAAGATGCGGATCTCGCGAGGCACATTGCCAGCGAATGATGCCAGGCCGGCGGAGCGGACCCGTTTGCGCAGGGGCAGGCGGATGGGAATCCTCGGCATGCGTAATCCGAAGGCGACATGGTCGTAAATGTTTTGCAGCTCGATGCTGGCCGAAGCACGGGCGAGACGAAGTCGCACGTTGTTTTTGAGAGCCCGACCCATGGCGCCGACGCTCCGTGACCGGGAACGCAACTCGACGAGCATGAGGGAGTAGGCGGTGTAAGCG
>JBIJDZ010000054.1:0-14286 GCA_044343805.1 Chthoniobacterales bacterium
ACCGGTGAGTCCCTGCGGCAAGCCGCTGAAACCCGCTCCGAACGCTCATGAACAAACCTATTCTCCAAGTCCGCGACCTGTGCATTGATTTCGTGCTGGAAGACCGCACGATCGAAGCGGTCCAAGGTGCGACCTTCGACCTCGCCGCCGGCGAGACGCTGGCCATCGTGGGTGAAAGCGGCAGCGGCAAAAGCGTGACCGCACTCGCGCTCACGCGACTGTTGCCCGTGCCGCCGGCGGTGATCAAACGCGGCGAAATTTTGTTCGACGGGCAAAGCGTGCTGTCGATGGACGCGCCGAGTCTGCGCAAACTTCGCGGAGGCAAGATCGCCTACATTTTCCAGGAGCCGAGCACGTCGCTGAACCCTGTTTTCACTGTGCGCAGTCAGATCGCCGAAGCGATTCGCCTGCACCGGCCCGACGTGACCGATGTCGACGCGGAGGTCGTGCGCTGGTTGGATGCCGTGGGGATTGTCGATGCAGCGAAACGGATGAACGACTATCCGCACCAGTTGAGCGGCGGCATGCAGCAACGCGTGATGATTGCGATGGCGCTGGCCTGTCAGCCCGATGTGCTCGTGGCCGACGAACCGACGACCGCGCTCGATGTGACGATTCAGGCGCAGATCATGGAATTGCTGGCGTCGCTGAAAGAGCGCTTCGGCATGGCGGTGATCCTCATCACCCACAACTTCGGTATCGTCGCCGGTTTTGCCTCGCGCGTGCTGGTGATGTATCGCGGCAAAATCGTCGAGCAGGGTCCGACCGAGGAGGTGCTGCGCCATCCGCAGCATCCTTACACGCGGGCGTTGATCGACTGTATCCCGCGTCTCGGCGCGAAAGAAAAACGCCTCAAGACGATCAACCACGCGGCGATTGCGGCGGCCGGTTGATTACTCTGGCAAGTCGCTTGGTTTGGGGGAGACCAATGTTCCGTGTCGTCGGGCGCGGAGGGTGCGCGCTTCGGGAATGAGAAAGAGCGAGCCGACGACGATCGACAGGCTGCAATAGACGGCCAGCGAGTCCATCATGACGAAGTTCGCGATGTAAAATCCGAGGAAGGGCGACAGGCAGGCGCGCACCCCGGTCAGGAAGGTGTGTACGCCCATGTATTCGGCGACG
The DNA here is from genome assembly GCA_044343805.1 of Chthoniobacterales bacterium. Taxonomy (GTDB): domain Bacteria; phylum Verrucomicrobiota; class Verrucomicrobiia; order Chthoniobacterales; family JACTMZ01; genus JACTMZ01. Next base: position 1,123 of record JBIJDZ010000054.1, read on the forward strand.
AGGCCCGGCGGGGCGATTTTTGTCACCCACAGGCTCCACGTCACCGAGCCACCGGCGAAGGACAGCCCGAGAAAAACTCCGCCCAGCAGGAAGCCAAAAAGACCGCCGACGAGGAAGAAAGAAAGGATCCAAGCGACGATGAGGATATTCAGCACGATGCGGAGCAGAAAAAAATTCATGCGGTCGAAAAGCCGGCCGAACGGGAGGGCGAAAAGGAGTTGCACAACGGCCGGCACGACCGTGACACACACGGCGATCAGCAGAGGGCTGTAGCTGATGCCATAGCGTGGGTCCCCAAGGTATTCGATGCGCAGGGGAAGCATGATGAGGCTGCCAATGCCCATGAACATCCAGCTGATGAGGATCCAACGGAAAGTGCGGTCATGCTTCAAATGACGGAGACCTTGCAGGGGGTTGACGGATGTGACTCCGGCCAACGGCCGCGAAGGAAATCGGCTGCTCCACCAAGCGCCCATGGCCGCCGCAGCGGCAAAGACCAGCAGTAGCAGGCGGTAATATTCAAACGAGCGGTCGAGGCCGGCGCCCGCCACCAAAGCGAAAAAAGCCGTCACGCCGACCCGCAGCATCATGACTCGGGAGAAAAGATGGCCCCGGACACGGTCGGGGAAATTGTCGTGGTAAATCTGAATAACCAGAGGGATGCCGAGAGACATCGTGAGCAACCCGATTAAGCTGCCTGCGAGGTAAAGCGCCGTATCTCCGGCTGCGGCCACGGCGAAACCGGCAGCGCCGATCCAACCGAAAAAGGCGAGCCCGCGAGCGGCTGTCCACTGCCGGTGACGCACAAAAGCGGTGGCGAGGGGACTGAGGAGCAGGCCGAGTGGTGAACCGGCCACAAGCAGGGCTTTGGCGGTGCCGCCGGTTTGCAGGTATTTGACGGCGACGAGTAGAAGGAACGTGCTGGCTGCCCCCTCCAGAATGCCCACGGAGACAGAGCGCTTGAGCTCGATGCGGAAAGTCCGTTCTTCCGGCGATGATGTATTGGCGCGGTTCAAGACTCGCTAGGGTGTGGGAGGGGCAGGCGCCAGAGGGGGACGCGGCGGATGATGATACGGGCTGCCGCGCGTTCCGAGTCCTGCCTGCTGTCGAGGCCTTTATCGAAAAGCTCCCGGACGCGCTGTGTCTGCCGCGCTTCGGTGCGGATACGTTCGCGGACGAGTCCAAGTTCTTCCTGGGTGTGCCAGAGTTCCTTGGGCAACGGAAATCCCGCGGTGGCTTCCATGGATGCTTTGCGGCGATCCAGCTCTGTTCGGGCACTTTGAATGGAAGCCTCTACCTGGTGAAGACGTTCGCGCCACTCCGTAACATCCAAGCGGATAACGGGCTCGCCGCTTGAGGTGCGTGATTTCACTTTGAAGATTTCGCGACGGGCGCGATCTTTCAATATAGTAGTATAACAGCTGTCAATTCGCCGCCGCTCCGGCTGGTTGAGCCTTGCCATGGAGCGGCGCTCCATCTTGGATGCGCGGATGGAACGTTCTTATGGTCGGGGTGTGGACGGTTTGCGTCCGGTGACTTTCGAAAAAGGGATTGCGCCGCATGCGGCGGGGTCGGTGCTGGTTTCTTTCGGCAACACGAAGGTGGTGTGCGCGGCGACAATCGACGAGGCGGTGCCGCGCTGGATGCAGATCCAGAAAGTGAGCGGCGGTTGGTTGACGGCGGAGTATTCCATGTTGCCCTACGCGACGCTCGACCGGAAAGCGCGCGATATTTCCCGCGGCAAGCTCGATGGACGCACAACCGAGATCCAGCGATTGATCGGCCGGGCGCTCCGAGCGGTGGTGGATTTGGAAAAATTGGGTCCGCGCACACTGTGGGTGGATTGCGATGTTTTGCAGGCCGATGGCGGGACGCGCACGGCGGCGATCACGGGCGCCTGTGTGGCGGTCGAGTTGGCCTGCCAGAAGTTGATCATCGAGAAGAAAATCAAAGAGTCAGCCCTCAGGGAGCGCGTGGCGGCGGTGAGTGTCGGCGTGGTGGAGGGCGAGGTTTTGCTCGATTTGGACTACGTGGAGGACAAAGAGGCCTCGGTCGACATGAATCTGGTCATGACGCAAAGCGGGGAGTTTGTGGAAGTGCAGGGATCGGGCGAGGAGGCGACGTTCGGGGAGGAAGCTCTTTTCGAGATGCTGCGGCACGGCCGTTCCGGAATTGAAAGTTTGCTTGCGCTTCAGGAGCAGGTTCTTACTCTTTCCCCCTCCTAATCCGCATGAAAAAAGCCCTCATCACAGGCATTACCGGCCAAGACGGCTCGTATCTGGCCGATTTGTTGGTGGCCAAGGGTTATGAGGTTCACGGGATCATCCGTCGGGCGAGTACCTTCAATACCGCTCGTATCGACCATCTTTATCAAGACCCGCATGTCAACGGAGTACGGCTGTTTCTTCACTACGGCGATCTCTCGGATGCGGTGAATCTGACCAAGCTGCTCTACGAGCTGCAGCCCGACGAGGTGTACAACCTCGGAGCCCAGAGCCATGTGCGGGTCAGTTTCGATATTCCGGAATACACTGCCGATGTGACCGGAGTGGGCACGATCCGGATCTTGGAGGCCATCCGCGAGTCGGGGGTGAAGCCGCGCTTTTATCAGGCCTCGAGCAGCGAAATGTATGGCAAAGTGCAGGAAGTCCCGCAAACCGAGACGACGCCGTTTTGGCCACGCAGTCCGTATGGGTGCGCCAAGGTGTTCGGCTATTGGGCAACCGTAAATTATCGCGAGAGTTACGGACTCTTTGCCTCCAACGGCATCCTTTTCAACCACGAGAGCCCGCGCCGCGGCGAAACCTTCGTGACACGCAAGATTTCCCGTGCGGTGGCCGCGATCAAGCTGGGGCTTCAGAACGAACTGTATCTGGGCAACATGGACGCAAAGCGCGACTGGGGTTATGCCCCAGAATACGTAGAGGGCATGTGGCGCATGCTGCAAGCCGACGAGCCGGATGATTTCGTCTTGGCCACCAACGAGACGCATACGGTTAAAGAGTTTGTGCAAGTCGCTTTCGATCACGTGGGCTTGGATTGGGAGAAGCACGTCAAATACGACGCCCGCTACGAGCGCCCGGCCGAGGTTGATTTGCTCATCGGCGATCCGGCCAAAGCCAAGAAGAAGCTTGGCTGGGAACCTAAGGTTCGCTTCAACGAGCTGGTCCGCATCATGGTGGATGCCGATGTGGAAATGCTTGAAGGAAAGCAGCGTCTCCACCAACATCAGGCTTAATTTTTCAAAGGAGAACCAAAAGACATGTCCAGAGTTTGCAGTATCACCGGAGCCAAACCAAAGCGGGGATCGACCATTCATCGCCGCGGTATGGCCAAGAAGAAGGGCGGCGTTGGCCGTCACGTCACCGCCAACACACCCCGCTACTTTACCCCAAATCTTCAGGAAAAGCGCATCTGGGTCCCCGAACTCAAAAAGTTCGTCAAGGTGAAGCTCACCGCCCGTGCCTTGAAGACCATCAATAAAAACGGAGCTTACGCCACTCTCAAGAAGGCCGGACTTATCTGACCGGTTTTTTAGATCCCACCCAACATAAGATAAGAAAGGAAAAACAATATGGCATTCAGCACAGTCAGCAAAAAAAGCGGCAAAACTTACTACCTCCATGCACGTCTCCAGAAGCTGCGCGGCGGACAAGAGGTCACCCTCTATTACTTCGCCGGTGAGGCTAAAGAAGGCGCCATCGACGCCCTTCCGGCCGGTTACGAAGTCTCGGAAAACGAGCGAACCGGTCTGCCGTTGCTCAAGAAAAAGAAATAAGGCGCAAAGCATTTCGTCTTTTCCCAGGCGGCTCGGCAGTCACATGCGGGCCGCCTTTTTTTGTCTCCGTGAATGCGTCCTCTCCTTTGATTATCGGCTCCGGCTTGGTCGGACTGGCCCCCGTGCGGCAGATTCTGCTGTCGGGACAACGGGCAGGATTGACTGTGTTGGAAAATGAATCGCGCGGCGGGGCCGGTGTGCAGGCGCGGGCCATTTTACCGCTGGGCGAGCTGATGGAGGATTTTCGTCTAGTGTGTCGGGAACCCGATCTCTCCATGTGCCGAGTGCCCCCAGTCCCGCTTCCACGGTATCCCTCGCCATCGGGCCATACATTGCGGATCAGATAAACACCACTTGAGCCGCGCCGACCTTGTCCGCCCCGAGGCCCTCGGCTAATGTGTGAGTCTTATGAGCAGTGCGGATAAATTCAAAATCGCGGTTTTGGCCGGTGACGGCATCGGGCCGGAGGTGATGGTCGAGGCGTTGCGGGTGCTCGAGGCGGCCGCGGCAAAATTTTCCATTCCATACGAAATCAAGGAAGAGCTGGTCGGCGGAGCGGCCATCGATGCCGACGGCGTGGCTTTGCCCGACAAAACTCTCCAAACCTGCAAAGAGTCGGACGCGATTCTTTTCGGTTCCGTGGGCGGTCCCAAATGGGAGTCCTTGCCGCCGAATCAGCAGCCCGAGCGCGCCGCGTTGCTCGCCTTGCGGAAAACTTTCGCCCTCTACGCCAACCTGCGTCCGGCCATTTGCTTGCCGGAACTCACCCATGCCTCGCCGGTGCGCGAGTCGATCGTGGCAGGGGGGTTCGATGTGCTGTTTGTCCGCGAACTGACGGGCGGGCTGTATTTCGGCGAGCCGAAATACATGAAGCACGAGAGCGGCGAGTGGTTCGCCGTGGACACGATGATTTACTGGGAGAGCGAGATCGAACGAATCGCGCATGTGGCGTTCCAGACCGCGCAGCGCCGCCGCCAGCATGTCACTTCGATCGACAAAGCCAACGTGCTGCAGAACGGTATCCTCTGGCGCCAGACGGTCGATCGCGTCTCGCACGAATATCCCGACGTGAAGCTGCGTCATCTTTACGTGGACAACGCCGCCATGCAGTTGATCCGCAATCCCAAGGGCTTTGATGTCATTCTGGCGGAAAATCTTTTCGGCGACATTCTCAGCGACGAGTTGGCCATGATCGCCGGGTCGCTCGGCATGCTGCCCAGCGCCAGCCTCGGGATTTCCAAAGGCAACGGCCGCTACTTCGGCATGTATGAACCGAGCGGTGGCACCGCGCCCGACATCGCCGGCATGGGAATCGCCAACCCGATCGCGCAAATTTTGTCCGCGGCCATGATGCTGCGCTACTCGGCCAGCCGTGAAGATGCCGCCACCGCCATCGAGGCCGCCGTGCAGAAAGTCATCCGCGCCGGCCTGCGCACCAAGGACATCCACACCGAGGGCACCCGCCTCGTGAGCACCTCCGAGATGGGCCGCGCCATCGTCGAGGCACTCTGACGTGATGGGCGCCGCCGGACTCCGACCGTGAACTTCCGCAAGCAAAGCGTGCCCGAGCCGGGGGGATTCCAGATCGCTCCGATGGTGGACATTGTATTCTTGCTGCTTATTTTCTTCCTCGTGACGTGGAATTTCGCCCGCTACGAGACCGAATTGGATGTGAAAGTACCCACGGCCAAGGAGGGCAAAGAATCCCGCCGCGCCGTCGGCGAAGTCATCATCAACGTGAAATCCGACGGTTCGATCGTGATGAATCGCCGCACCATGTCGCCCGAGGAATTGACGGCCACGCTCAAAAAAATCTCACAGCTCTATCCCGACCAAGCCGTCGTGCTGCGCGGCGACCAATCCACCGATTACCGCCACATCGTCGCCGTCCTCGATATCTGCCGCACGGCGAATATTTGGAACGTCGCCTTCGCCACCGGGCGTCCCGAGTCATGAGGCGTTCGCTTGTTGTTCTGCTGGCGGGAACGCTCGGCGTTTATGCGCAGGAACCGCAAGTGCGGCGCGCCGAGCCGGTAAGCCCCGCGGCGCCTGCGCCCACCGAGGTCCGCCGGGCCGAGCCGGCCACCCGGCCCAATCCCAATGCGCTGCCGGCGGTCGATGTCACCGACGGCACGGAGGAAATCCGCGCGGCTCCCTCGAATATTGCCGGCGATCCGACGTTGCAGGCCTTCGAGCAGGCCAACGGATTTTATGCGCGCAAAATGTACGATCTCGCCGCGCCCAAGTATCAGGAATTTCTGTCCTCTGGTCGTCTCGGTCCGGATCGCCAAGCCGCGCTCTTCCGGTGGGGCGAGTGTCTGCGTTCGCTCAATCGCCCGAGCGAGGCTGCAGGCCTTTACCGTCAGCTTTTGTCCGAATTCAACACCGGCGACTTCATCGGTCCCGCCGCCTACCGTCTGGGCGAGATGCAATACGCGGCGCGGGACTTCAACGGGGCCGCATCCTCCTTCCGCACCGCTTCGCTGCACGTGCGCGATGCGAAGTTGCGGCTGGCCTCGAAATTTTTCGAAGGTCGGGCACTCGACGGGGCCGGTCGCAAAAGCGAGGCCATCACGGCTTACCGCGAGGTCGCTGCCCAAAATGAGGACAATCCGTATCGCGAGCGGGCCATCTTCGACCTCGCCGAGGCCGACGCCAAGGTTGGATTGACCGACAGCGCCTACCGTCAGTTTCGCGGTTTGGCGGAGACGTCGCAAAATCCTGTCGTGCGCACGAGCGCGGCGGTTAAAGCCGGCCTGTTGGCCATCGATCACCGGGAGTTCGAGCAGGCGCGTCCGCTGCTCGAAGCCGCGGCAAAAAACGCGGAGCTGCCGGTGTGGAGCAGCGCGGCCCTAGCGGGTCTGGCTCGGCTCGAATACGAAGCGGAAAACTACGGGGCGGCCGCCCGGCAGGCCTCGGAGATTTTGCCGCAGTTGCCGCCCGCCGCGCGGCCCGACGTTCTGCTGATTGCCGCCAATGCCCGCCGCCAACTCGGCGAGCAATCCGAAGCCCTCGCCCTTTACGACCATTTGGTCGCCGAATATCCGGATTCCCCCGCGGCCAAAGATGCCGGCTTCCACCGCTTGGTCAGCCTCGTGGCCCAGAAAGACGACCGCGCCCTCGATCAGATCGATGTTTTTTTGCTGTCCTCCCCCGAGGAAAGCGAGCGGGCCAAGGCGACCTTGCTCAAGGCGGAGCTGCTCTTCAGCCGCGACCGTTTTGCCGAGGCGGCGGATCTCTATGACAAAGCGGCGACTTCACCCGGCGCCGAAAAATACCGGGCCGACGCGCTCTACAAACTTGCCTGGTGCCGCATGCAGCAGAAGAAATACGACGAGGCGATCAGCGTGCTCACACGTTATCTCATGCAGTATCCGCGCCACCAGCATGTGGCTTCGGCTTATGCGCAGCGCGCCATGGCGCAGATGCAGACCGGCGACAACGTGGCCGCTTTGGCCGATTTCGAAAACATTATCGACCGTCATCAGGGCGCGAAAGAGCGTGAGGAGGCCATGCTCCAGCGAGCGCTGCTACTGGGCAACTTGCAGAAGCCGGCCGAGATGTCCGCCGCTTTCGAGCGCCTGCTCGCCGAGTATCCCGAGACCAAGTCCGCCGCTCTCGCCCATTACTGGATCGGTTACATCGCAACCGAGGGGAAAAAATACCGCGAGTCCATTGAACCGCTGAAAAAAGCCCGTCAACTCGACAAGGAAAAATACGGCGAGCGCGCCACGTTGCGCCTCCTGCTGAGTTATTACTACCTGCAGGAGCGCGCTGCGGCTGTCCGCGAGGCGCAAGTTCTCGGTCCTGACAAAGCTCCGGCCGAAGTGCGCGGTTGGATCGGAAACTCCGCGCTGGAGGCCGGTGATTATGCCGTCGCAGTGGAATTCCTTGCCCCGCTGGCCGCGGCGAAGGATGCACCGGAGGATTTGCAGATGTCTCTGGCCCGGGCGCAGATGGGGGCCGGCGACGCCAAGGGAGCCAGCGCCACGCTGGATAAACTTTTGCCGCGCCTGCACGAGCCGAAAGCCAAGGCGCGCGCCCACTTGCTCATGGCCGAAGCCCTCATCGAGGCAAAGCAGGGCGGCCAAGCGAAGTCGCAGGCCGAGGAAGCGCTGCGTTTGCAGCCGGAAGGACGCCTCAACGCGGAGGCCCGTATGGTCAACGGCCGCGCTTTGCTCGCGCTGGATCGCTACGATGACGCCGCTCGCGCGTTCATGGCTGTCGCGCTACTCTACGACGAGAAAGATCTCTCCCCCGCGGCCCTGGAGCTGGCGGAGAAAGCCTACCGTCGGGCCAGCAACAATATCGATGCCGAGCGCGCCCGCGATGAACGGCAACGGCGTTACCCTGATTTCAAACCGACCGAGCCGTCCTGATCCATGCCACTGCAACTGCCGGCGGGGAATTTCCACGCGTTCATCTTCGACTGCGACGGCACCCTGGCCGACAACATGCACTTGCACTTTGAAGCATGGAGCCGCGCGATGAGCGACTTCGGCGGCACGTATCCCGAGGAGCTTTTCTACGAGTGGGGAGGCGTGCCCACGGCCGAGATCGTGCGGCGGCTCAATGCCAAGTTCGGCCTCGCTCTCGAAGTGGATGCCCTCGTCGTCCGCAAAGAACATTATTACCGCGAGCTGATTCCGCGCGTGGAAGCCAATATCGACGTCATTGCCGTGGCCCGGGATTACCATGGCCGTATTCCCTTGGCGGTCGCGTCGGGCGGGCACCGTGATTTGGTCGTGCGCACTTTGGACGCGCTCGGCATTCATGGACTTTTCGATACGGTGATCGCGGCCGAGGATTACGATCGCGGCAAGCCGCATCCGGATCCTTTCCTGACCGCCGCCGCTCGGCTCGGCGTGCCACCGGAAGGTTGTCTTGTTTTCGAAGATACGGCCACCGGAGCCGAAGCTGCCCGTGCCGCCGGCATGGCGTGGCTGCTGGTGTAACCGAGCATCGATTGGCCAAGGCTGGTCGTGGCTGTTAGGGTATTGACACGATGAAAACTAAACCCGCCTCCGCCCATGGTGTCACCAAACTCAGCGAAAGCCTCAATCAGGTGCTGGCCGACACGTACGCCCTCATGTCGCTCACGCATCTGGCCCACTGGAATGTTGAAGGGCAGGGGTTTTTCGCCCTGCACACCGCCTTCCAGACCCAATACGAAGAAATGTTCACCGCGGGCGACGAAATCGCCGAACGCATCCGCGCCCTCGGGGCTTATGCCATCGGCGGCCTCACCGCCTTGGCGGCGAAAGCCAAGATGAAAGAATTCTCGTCACCGCTCACGCAAGAGGGCTACGTCAAAGCTCTCATCTCCGGGCATGAAAAAGTGGTGGCCGACGCCGCTAAAGCCCGCGATATCGCCGGGCAGGTGAACGATCCCGAGAGCGAAGATCTCATGATCCAGCGCATCACGACGCACGAGAAAGCGCTTTGGATGCTGCGTAGTTTCTTGAAATGAACCGCGCGCGCCCGTCCCGGCGCGAGTTCTACCTCTCCAGCAGGGAGAGGATCGCTTTTTGCGTGTGCAGGCGGTTTTCGGCTTGGTCGAAAATCGTCGTGGCATGAGCTTCGAAGACGTCCTCGGTGATTTCTTTGCCGCGGTAAGCGGGCAGGCAGTGCATGACGAGAGGCGATCCGCCCGCTGCCGCGAGCGCGGCTTGGTTGATCTGGTAGCCGCCGAACTGGGCGATGCGGAAGGCCGCCTCGTCTTCTTTGCCCATGCTGATCCAGACATCGGTGTAGAGAACGTCGGCCCCCTCGCAGGCGCCGAGGACGTCGGTGGTGACGGTGATATTGCCACCGGCGAGCCGGAGCAAATCGCCCGGCGGCGAGAATCGCTGCGGTGCAGCGATGCGGAGGGCAAAGCCGAGACGGGCGGCGGCCCAGATCCACGAACGGGCGACGTTGCAATCGCCGTCGCCGATGAAGGTGACGGTGAGGTCGTCGAGCGAACCGCGTTTTTCGATGATGGTGAAAAGGTCGCTGAGGATCTGGCAGGGGTGCTCGAGGTCGGTGAGGGCATTGATGGTGCGGATGCCGCTGAGGGCGGCAAATTCCTCCACGTCGCCTTGCTCGTAAGTGCGCATGACGGCGCCTTGGGCCATGCGGCCGATGACCCGCGCGGTGTCGCGGATCGGTTCGCCGCGACCGAGTTGGATGTCGTTGGCCGCGAGAAAAATGGCTTGTCCGCCCAGTTCGCGGATACCGACTTCGAAGCTCAGGCGGGTGCGGGTGGAGGATTTGGAAAACATGAGCACCCAGCATTCGCCGGCGAGCGGGGCCGCGGATTGCACGCCGCGCAGGTGCTTCATTTCTGCGGCTTGGGCGAGGATTTCGGTGATCTGCGCCGCGCCGAGCGATTCGATGTTGAGCAGGTGCTTCATCATGCCGATGAGGTTACGGCACTCGCTCGGCCAGGGCGAGCCCGTCGCGCAGGTGAGCGACGGCCTCGTCGCATTCCGCGGCGGTGACATTGAGGGGTGGGAGGAGGCGAATGACGCTTTCGCCGGCCGGCACGACGAGAAGGCCGTGTTCGAGTAGCTTCACGGTGAGGCGCAGAGCGGGCGGCCGGGGGTCAGGTTCGGTTTGTCCGCGCCACCGAAAGTCGTTGATCTCCACGCCGAGGAGGAGTCCGGCCCCGCGTATATCGCGGACGAGCGGAGAGCCTAAGTCCGAGAGGGCGGAGCGGAGTTGGGCTCCGCGGGCGTTGGTATTTTCGAGCAGGTTTTCTTTTTCGATCGTGTCGAAGACGGCTTCTGCGGCGGCGCAGGCGAGGGGCGATCCGCCGTAGGTGGTGCCGTGGGTGCCGGGCCCGAGAAGGTCGGCAAAAGGTTCGCGCACCCAGAAGGCCCCAAGCGGAAAGCCGCCGCCGATGCCTTTGGCCCAGCTGATGGCGTCGGGTATGGCGTCAGCCGCACCAGTAGCATGCCAGCCGCACCAGTGGCCGGTGCGGCCGAGCCCGCACTGAATTTCGTCATAGACCAGCAGGATGTTGCGGTCGTCGGCCATCCGTCGCAGCGCGCGGAGGAATTCGGCGGGCAGTGGGCGCACCCCGCCCTCGCCTTGGATGGGTTCGACGAGGACGGCTGCTGTTTGGTCGCTCAACGCATTGGCTACGCACTCGAGGCGGGCGGGGACGTTGATGAAACCGCCGACGGCCGGACCGAAGCCGAGTTTCACTTTGAGTTGTCCGGTGGCAGCGATGCCGCCGAGGGTGCGTCCGTGGAAGGAGTTATCGAGGGTGATGATTTCGTGGCGACCGGCTCCATGTTTGCGGGCGAGTTTGTAGAGGCCCTCGTTGGCCTCGGCGCCGCTGTTGCAGAAAAAGATTTTGCCCGGTGCGCCGACGTAGGAAACGAGACGGGCGGCAAGTTCGCCCTGCGGTCTGGTGTAAAAGAGGTTAGAGGTGTGGATGAGCGTGGCGGCTTGCCCGGCGAGGGCTCTTTGCATCGCGGGATGGGCGTGGCCGAGCGAGTTGACGGCAATGCCCGAGGTGAAGTCGAGGTAGGTGCAGCCGTTTTCATCCCACACCCGGGTGCCTTGTCCGCGCGCCAGGGCCAAAGGGAAGCGGCCGTAGGTGGGCACGATATAGTTCGCGTAGAGATCGGTGGTAGTGGTGTCGGTGTTGGCCGGGCGCGAGGACATGGAAGGGGCGATGTTAAATCGCGGGGCGTACGACGCAAGAAAGCAGGCGTGGGCGAGGATTCCCAGGCCACTTTTCGAGGAGCTGCTCAAAGATTCCTTCTTCCAAGATTATCTCGGATCAGCCATGATTTTGTGTTCCCATTCGAAAAGCCCCAAAGAATGAAAGCGCGCCCGATTCAACATTCGCTGTTTGCCGTCGTCGGGCTGTTTCTTGTGTGCGGGGTGGCGCGGGGGGCGGATGCGAGTATTTTCACGGCCGATCTGCCGTTTGATGCGGAGCAAAATTTGCCAGCATGGATGTATGGTCCACCGGTGTCTGCGCCGGGAGACGGTCCGCGCTTGGCTTTCCGTTTATCTCCGCCCTCGGGCCGCGATTTGCTGCTCAACATGGTCTTCGACGAGTCGGAGGGGGGAGGCCTGCGGGTGGAATGGCTGCGCGATGGCCACAGCACTCCGGAAGTCATCGCCGACAACTTGGCCGAGGGTCTGGCCGTCCCCAACCAGCGGCATTTGCTGGTCAGCGCCGCGCGACTTGGCGGCAACGGCACGCTGCTTTTGCAGGGCGGGACGAATCTCAACGTCAAACGCGTCAAATTCGAGTGGGTTTCCGAACGCACGATGTTGGCATCGGCCACGCGTTATGTGCCGGTCGTGGTGACAGCCTCGCGTTTGACCTTGGCGGAGGCGGATGTCGACGGCGGCCCGCGCCCGATGTTGCAGGATGAATGGCGCGACCGGGTCGTGCGGGCGGCGTTGACCGAAAACGCGGAGCTGGTTGCGCCATCGCTCGAATTGGTCGCCACACTCGAGCAATCGCCAACGTTGGCGCGGTTGGAGGCCTCCGTGGCTGGCGCGTACCTTGACCAAGAAGTATGGTTAGTCGTGAACGAGCACGAGATCGGACCTCTCGCCATCGAGGTTCCCACGCTGGAAGATCCGGGACACCTGCAGGAGGAGCCGGGGCGTGAAACTGTTTTTGCCGGATGGCGGCGGGCGTCGATCTGGGTGCCGGCGGCGCTGTTGCTGCCGGGAGAAAACTCCCTCTTGCTCGAGCTGCGCTCGCCGGTGAATGCCGAATACCGCAACCGCGCTTTTGTGCGTGAGGCCGTGCTCGAGCTTTCTTATCCCGCGCCGATGAGGGAGCCCGACCTCTCCTTGCCCGTGATGGATTTGCCGGTTTCCCTGCCGGATGCTCCCGCGGCCCCGCCGAGCGGCGAAGCTTCGCCGGCCGACGCCCTCATGAACTTCTGGCAACAGGGTGGCGGTTCACTTTGACCGATCTTATCGCATGAAAAAAATGTCCCCACGCCGTCAAAACCCGCGCTTCGAGGCGGGTTACACCTTGTTCGAAATCATGCTCGTGCTCGGCATCATCGCCGTGCTGGTCGGCTCGGCGATTTATCTCCTGGTCGGCAACATCGATGTGGCCCGGGAGGCGCGCGTCGAGGCGGATATCCAGAGCATCAGCACGCAGATCCGCGTGTATGAAATGCAAAATCTGCGCCCGCCGACCACCGAACAAGGTCTGGAAGCTCTCGTGAAACGTCCTTCGACCGAGCCCGCCCCGCGACGTTGGCGGCAGTTGCTCGAGCAAATCCCCCTCGACCCGTGGGGCGAGCCCTACGTTTATTACTCGCCCGGCAAAAAGAACCCGCAAGGCTTCGATCTTTTCTCCAAGGGGCCGGACCGCCAAGAGGGCGGCGACGACGACATCGGCAATTGATGCCGCC